>CAJUEV010000004.1:0-87807 GCA_910585785.1 uncultured Christensenella sp.
CTTAAATATTCATTGAATATATAACTATAATATTTTTTTCTACGTTCAGCGCCGTTGAAACGGCGTTTAAAATATCGTTGCGGACTATTATGCTGTTAGCCCCTTCGCACACGATTATTACTCCCGTAATCCCCTCTTTGCTTTCGTTTATCATAACGTTGGTCGCCCCCACGCCGTCTATCGAACTGAGTATGGCGGTAAGTTTGGCTTCCGTTTCGCTCTGTTCGGTTGAAGTCTGCTCAACTCGCTTCTTTTTAGTTCCGGCATTCAAAAAATATATTGTACCGACTAAAACTATTATAAGAACGACTACTATAATTACTTTTTTATTGTCATTCACAAAGTTAAGTACTTTCCGCATATACTGTTATATTTATATAACCGAGTTCCTTTAAATATTCGTAAATTGATTCAATTAATTTTTTATTATTTTCTTTAACTGCAACTTCGGTATTATTTACCTTAAATTCGCCCTTTCCGTCGTAATAAACGCTTACAACGCAGTTGCACTCCGTTTCAAATTCGTTATACAGCAGTTTTTCAAGCTGAACGCTTTGATGCTGCGAATATATGGTTTCAACGTAGGCATAATCAACTTTATCGGAAAATTTATCTCCACTCCCAATCTTAAAAATGCCGGTTATAGGCTGAATAAGCACAAGAATGCACACCAGCCGCATAATAAAAGTTATTGTTTTGTTAAGTTTACCTTCGGGAATTACAAGAGAGATTATCACCGAAAGAAATATCGCGCCCGCCGCGCCGATTAGATAAGTTTTCATAACGTTATATAAAACTGTTTGCCGAGTTTACTATAAGCATAGTCAATAGCGCGTACATAAACGCAACGGTTAAAAGTCCCGCGACAAAATACTCTACGTCTTTGGATAAATCGGATAAAAGCGAATACAGCACGCTTTCGCCTATCGGCTGAACGATTGCGCCCACCGCTTTAAGAATCGTTGAAAAGGCAACCAACAGTATTATAGGTTGAATTACTTCCATTAAAAGCAGAATTATGCCGCAAAGCCCTACCGAACTTCTTATAAGCAATCCTGCCGAAGTAAGCATATCGAAACCGGAAGACAAAAAATTACCCACGATGGGAACGGAATTTCCCACTACAAACTTAGTAGCCTTGAAAATTATTCCGTCAAACAGCGACGACGCGGAACTTTGAACGGTGATAAATATGCTGAAAACGGTTACTGTTATGCCTATAACCCACTTCAACACGCTTTTTATAAGAGCGGTTACGCCCGAAAAAGACATTTCGGGATTGAGTTTTGACATAATATCGAATACCGTCGCCGCTATCGCCGCGGGAAAGATGACGCAGCTTACAAGTTCAACCGCCCCGCCCGAAAGAAAAATTGCGGAAGGCTGATAAATAGCAGCCGAGCCAGTTCCGCCCGTCAAAACAGTAAGAGTTGCAAGAATCGGCGTTATTATTTCCACCTGACATTTAATGTTGTTTATACAACTAACGCAATCGGAAACTATACCCACTAGCATTGCCGTCAAAATAAGAATTATAAGCGAGCAACAAGCAAGCCTGACTATTTTTGAGGAAGATTTGCCTATTATACTGCCTTCCGCCGCGGTTACTACTGCTGAAAGCAGTGCAATCGCCGTAACGGTCGCAAAAGCGGGAATCATCTCAATAACGTCTTTAAAAATTACCGAAAACAGTTCGTTAAGGTACCCGCTGTAATCTGCGTTTAAATTTCCCGAAATTAGGTACTCTACTATTTCCCGCGCGGTGCTACCGAATTTGAAAAGATAATTGTCCTTATCGCCGTCAAGAAACTTCTGCAATTCGGACAAGTCCAGCTGGTCCAATAAATTTTTAATGTTGTCGTTTATTTCCGCCTTGCCGTCAGTATCGGCAAAAGCCCACACTCCGCCACCTAAAAAAAGAACAAGCAAGGTAAAAAGTATAAGTAAAATTAATATAAACGGCTTTATCAGGTTGCGTTTATTAACGCGACTATTATTTTGTACGTACTTGAAAGTATCGGCACAGCCGTAACGAACAATATTATTTTTCCGCATAATATAAGTTTGTCCGCCACCCCCTCGAAGCCGAGTTCCTTTACGGAACTTGCGGTAAGTTCAATAATAAAGCCTATTCCCACTATTTTAAGCACGGTACGGATTATCGAGTTATCTATGCCCGTGCTCTGCGTAAACGATTTTATAAATTCCACCGTTTCGGTAAGATAGTCGAACGCATACAAAAAAATCAGTATACCGCCTGCGGTAAGGCATAGCGGCACCAATTCGGATTTATGTTGTTTTAAAATAAATGCGCAAACCGCGGTTATAACCGCAACGCAACACAATTTGAAAACCAGCATCAGAACATATCGAACAGTTGCCGTATTTGCGAAAACAAATCGGCTATCATCGTAATAACTACCGTCAAAACTATAATTAGCCCAACCAGACTTACAAGCGTGGCAATGTCGTCCCTGTCCGATTTTTTCAATACCTGACAGATTATAGTGATTATTATGCCTATTGCGGCGATTTTGAAAATTATACTTATATCCATAAAACCTGTTTTCGTCTTCCCGCCGTCACGCAAGAAGCACAGCCATAAGCACCCCAATCATAAAAAATATTTTAACGTAAAGCGACGAATACCGTTTATAATCGTTAAAACTTTCGTTTTTCAGTTTTTCAAGCTGAGCCTTTCTTCCGTTAAGATAATCGACCTGAGATACTGCGTCGCTTTTACCCAAATTTACTATGTATTCGGACAAAACTTCGCCGTCTTTGCCGTTTAAAACTTTTTCACCCTTTATTACGGAAGGCACAAATTTAAACGGTTCCGCTACTTTTGAAACGGGGTTGCGCCCGTATTTCAGGTTTATAAGCAGTTGTTCGTTAAACTCGTACAATTCTGCAAAAACCTGCATTCTCTTTTTTTTACTTGCCGAAAGAAATATCCCCAGCATCGTAGTCAAGGCGACTATCGCTAAAAGAATTAAAATTTTTATCATAAATTTCAGGCGCTCCGCCGACGGAATTTAACTTGATATAATAATCGAAGGGCATAGTTTTCAAAATTTCTCTGTCCGTTATATGTGAAGACGCTATAACCGTTATCCCGCAGTCATACGCATATTTTACCGCCTCGATATCCTCCCGTCCGTATAATTCGTCTGTAATTATGACGTCGGGCTTCATAGCCCTGATTGCGCTTGAAACAGCGCCCAGCTTGTTATGACAGCGAACGACGTCCGAAAAACCTAAATCGAACCCTTCTCCGTAGCCGTCCGTTGCCGAAATTTCGTTTCTTTCGTCCAGCACAAGAACGTTACGCAGTTTGTCCATACTCAAACGGCGGGCTATATCCCTGAGCATAGTGGTTTTACCGAGTCCAGGTTTTGAATATATAAGCGCGGAATATATTTTTACGGTGAAAAGTTTTTCGCATATTCCGTCCGAGCATCCCAAAATGCTATGCGGTATTCTGACGTTTAGTGATGTAACGTTTTTTACCGCGTTTACGCGCCCGTTTTCAGTGACGTATTCGCCCGCAATGCCTATGCGCATACCGTGCCCGACAGTTATAAAACCGTTTTTCATCTGTTCGGTATAAGCGTATATACAACCGTCGGTCGCCGCGTTTAAAACTGTTGCAATATCGCGGGCGACCACCGCGCGTTCGGGCGAGGAACATATTCCAAACTCCCCCAAGTACGAATATTCGCCCTTATATTCAACAACTACGGGTTTATCCTTGCGCAAGCGCACTTCCGTTAGAAAGTTATAATTCAAATGTCCGACGGCTTGATTCAGCTCGTCCGGCAAAAAGGACAAACTCATACTTTAACTTATTTGTCGCAGAGTAAAAAAAGAACCTTTGCACAAATAAAATGCAAAAGTTATTTCAGACTTTATAAAATAAAAAAATCGCGCGACAGTTATTTGTTTTTGAACTGCCGCGCGTCGCACGCTAAATAAACATTTTTAAAATTATGAATACATTTTCCGCGCGTAATACGTCTATTTTATTTCTTCCTCCATTTTAGAATACAAAGCCATTATTTTGTCCCAGTCGGTAGTGTTGCGGGAATTTTCCAACAATAAAAGTTTGTTTAAAAATTCGTTTTTTCTTTCGGCGTGTTCGGCAATAAGTTGCTGCTTATCCAAATCAATCTCTTTAAAGTCCTTTTCTACGGCGCGCTTAACCTGTTTATCCATTTCGGCAAAAAATTCGTTATAAAATTGCTTTACGGAAATTACAAAGTCGTCGTAACTCATTTCAAAACTGCCTTGCGGCGCTGTCCAAATGCTTTCGTCGCCGTCGCTGCACTCGCTGCTTTCCCAAACAATTTTTATTTTGTTACCGCACCTGAAAAAGCCAATTTGCGGACCGTCTGTCAAATGACCGGAATCGAACGCCCTGTTGCCAAAACAAGTATATAACTCGTTAAAGCCTTCGTAAAATTTATAAAAAATTTCGTCCGGCTCGTCTATGTGCAAATTTTCCCATTTATCCATATCGGAAGTAAAACTTTCGATAGAATTATATAATTTTTCCGGAACGGATTCCGTCAAAAAATCAAACGTCCCGAAAAAATCTTCAATAAACCGCGACAAATAATAGTCGTTATATTTTAATTGTTCGCCAAAAATTTTAGATGCGTACGGGCTGTATTCATACACCGTTTGCGTGCCAATATTCAGCCAAAGCGACGCGTCGGTTAAACCGAACCAATGCAATGAATAATTTCCCTTTTCTCCGAAGGGCTGAATATCTTCAATTTTTTGCAACTGAAAGTTTATTTTAAAATCTTTCATTTATACCCCCATTATTCGCGCGTATACACGTAAGTATCTATACTTGCCTCGCTTTGATTTTTGAACAGTTTCCTAAGCGAAGTTGCCGCCCAATCGCAGTTGTCGCTTTCAAAAACTACTTCTCCGTATTTTTCAAAAATTTTTGCAATAAGATTGCAAGCGAAACTTTGAAAATGACTTTTATCGCTTCCGCAAACATATGCAATTTCATTCTTATCAATAAAAGCAAGGCTTGTTATCGCCGACTTCTTTTCCGCAAATATCGCTTCGGCAGGCAAACTGCGGCAAAACGACTGAAAGTCCGCCGTACACTCATTTACAGGTTTATGCGTTAAAACGTAATAATCATACATCATTTTACAGGCTATGTCGTACTCGTAGTCGCCTGCTTGGCAGCTAAACAGCCGCATACCTGTTTTATGTCCTATAAAATCGTTGACGGTTGCTTTAACCTCATAGCACTTACGCTTGCGTACAAAGCCGCCCGCTTTCAAAAATACCGAAAGCGAAACGTCTGCCGAACTTATCATAACCTGCAAAGGTCGCCCCGCTTCCCTTTTTAACTCTTTAAACAGCCACGCGCTGAATTTATTGTCTGAATACGTTAGTTTTATCTTTAAATAACAATTTTGCATCTGAAAAGGATTGTCATAAAATTGAACCGTCCCTATGCAAGAGTTTTCAACAAAAATAACGTAACCGCTTTCATATTTTTTAATTTCAGTTCGCAATTTTTCATAATCTAAAAAAAATTTTAACTATTATATAAGCCTTTTAAAACACACAAAAGAGAGGGTAAAACATCCTCTCTTTTGCTGGTGGAGCTAACGAGATTCGAACTCGTGACCTTTTGACTGCCAGTCAAACGCGCTACCAACTGCGCCATAACCCCGAAACTTTTTTCTTTATTTTAGCACTTATTTATTTTGTTTTCAACTGTTTGAACGCGCAAACATTTATCTGAGTTTTAATTTTTTTATTTTATAGTCATATTTGCAAATAACTTTTCAAAAAAATACGCCGCAAGCCCACTGTCGGCATACGGCGTATTTTGTTATTATTAAAAGACTTTAATTTTATTGCTTCTGCAAAAAACTTTCCAAATAAATATTAAATTCTTGCGGAACGTCCATATTCACGCAATGTCCCGCTCCTTTGAAAATTATTTTATCGCAATTTTCATCTTTCGCCCATTCGTTTACAATTTCTATCTCCATAGGAATATCGTGTTCGCCGCAACCTGCCAATAATTTATAGTTCCTTTGTTTTTTAGGATATTTGTTTACAAGCTTTTGCAGCCCTGCCAGATACCTGAACGAACTTTTTTTAAATTGAAGATTCAAATTATAAAACTCTTCTTGCGCTTCGCTTGTATATGCGGAAATTTTTTTATTATCCTTTGCAAACCACTTGATAGAAAACAACGCCTTCATCATCATTTTCATTTGCCCTTTTGAATTTGCCTTTTGCTTTTCAACGTCAAAATTATTTACGTCATAGCCGCCGAAACAAGCAAGCGATAATACCTTGTTTTCATACTTGTTTGCAAAGTCCTGTATAAAAACCGAACCCAGCGACACGCCCACAAAATGCGCTGCGGATATATTATGCTTTTGAAAAATTTGGTCAATCCAATAGGACATTTTTTCAATATTATCGCCTTTTTGCGTATGAATCGAATTGCCGTGCCCTAAAATATCAATAGCCAGCAAATTATATTTGCCGGAAAAGTATTTAAACTGCTTTTCAAACATTCTATGGTCGACAAACGCGGCGTGAATAAAAACAAGCCATTCTTTGTTTTCCGTGCCGTCGATATAATAGGCGATAGGCGAATTTTCCAGATATAATTTTTCCATTTAAATTACTCCTTGATATTTGCTATTGGGCGATTATACGTTTAATATTTAATTTAATTGAATTGAATCCAACCATATATTGCAGTTTGAGGTTGAAACTCAATTAAAAATAGCCTTGCCGATAACGACAAGGCTATTGACGAATTAAAGGTTCAACCTTTATCGTCTTTGGTGCGGACGAAGGGACTTGAACCCATATGGTTGCCCACAGGAACCTGAAACCTGCGCGTCTGCCAATTTCGCCACGTCCGCAAAGCAATAAATATTTTAATTACATTACGTAATTTTGTCAAGCAAAACTTCTAACGATTTCATTTTTTGTAAGAGAAGCAATTTTTAATAAAAATTATATACAACTTTTTTAAGCAAATTTATAAATAAATTTTATGTTAAGCAATGTTTTCCAACAAAAAGCAATAAAAATTGCAGTATAAAAGCAACTTTAATTTGTCGAATTTTGTCGTAAAATAGCGTTGTGAAAAAATTAGTAAATTTTCGCCTGCCTGTTGCAATTGCCTGCGCCCTGTCAGCGGGCGCGGTTTGCGCCTACTTCTTCGCTTTGCACAAAATCGACGCGGTATGGCTAACCACGGCGCTACCTGTAAGCGCGCTTTTAATAATAATTTTAACGGCGACCACAAGAAATTTAAAATATTTAATTATTATCGCGGCGGTAACCGCGTTCTTTTTTGCCGGCTATTTTAATTGCTTTGCAAGGTTTAACGCTTACTCCCGCGACGCCGTCACTCTTTCCGACAGACATTATTCAATAACGGGAACCGTAAAAGAAAAAAGCGCTTTTAAAAGCGGCGAATATATAATTGTAACTAACGCCGAGGCAGACGGCAAAAAACTGGACGCTAACATACTTGTTTATCTAGGTGAAAACTACGGCGATTTGTGCGACAACGGATATAAAGTAAAATTTTATTCTGAAATTACAAAGTTGCCCCTTTTCCCATTCGGCAAACTTAATAAAAATGCTGAAAACAATGTTAAATACACCTGCCGAGTATACGGCGGGCTGAAAAGCGAATACCGTTTTTCGTTTTTCGGCGAAGCGCGAACGGCAATACGCAAAACTTTGTTTGACAATTTAGATTACGATACCGCCGCGATATGTTACGGAATGCTTATCGGCGAAACGTCCTATGTCGAAAACGAATCTATGCAAAGTTTCAGATACGGCGGAATAGCGCATATATTTGCCGTTTCCGGCTTGCATATAGGCATTGTGTACGGTTTACTGACGTTTTTATGTAAAGCGTTGCGGTTAAATAAATATTTTACAACGATAATTTGTATATTTTGCGTATTTATGTATGCCGGCATATGCGGTTTTACGTTGTCTTCCATACGTGCGGCAATAATGTGCACCGTTTTGTCGCTGACAAAACTTGCATATTTAAAATACGACGGACTAAATTCGCTTGCGTTTGCCGTAATTATACTGCTGTTTTTGTCGCCTTTGAATTTATTTTCGGCGGGTTTTCAACTTTCCGTTTGCGCCGTGGGCGGAATATTTATTTTTTCAAAGACGTTTACAAAGACTTTTGCGGCGGTTAAACTGCCTGATATAATTTTATGCAAAATAAAAAATAACAAACTTAAACGCTTTATCGCAAAAATTAAAGTTCCCCCAAAAATTGCTTCCGCTTTAAACGTTTCCTTAGCGGCGCAGACCGGCACTTTGCCCGTGATGCTTGTAACATTCGGCTACATAAGCGGCGCGGGATTGCTGCTTAACGTTATAATTATTCCACTGCTTTCGGCTCTGTTTTCAGTATTGTTTTTATGCGCTGCAATATGCTCGGCAATACCTCCCGTGGCGGCTTTTATTATGCCGCTTGCAGCCGCACCTCTTGACGCGGTAATTTCTTTTTTAATTGGCGCGGGTTTTGAAAAAGCGATTATTTACGGCTTCGGCGCGGGGCTGTTTATCCCACTATACTATGTCGGAGTATTGACTATTTCGGACAAACTCAATTTAAAAATATTAACTCGCGCCTTGGCTACCGTATGCGCTGCGGTAATTTTGGCAACTTTCGTACTTTCGGCAAAATATTTGCCTTTAAAAGGCTATACCGTCTTTATATCCGCATATAACGGCGGAGGCGATATAATAATTAAGTCCGCCAACGGTACCGTGCTTATTGTAACCGATAAAATAAATTCATACTACGTTGCGGAAGATTTAAACAAGTTTTATGCTTTCAATCCGGACGCCGTAATTATGCTAGGAGAAGAAAATCCCGCAATTTCATTTCCCGATTTAAACGTAAACAGCCATCATATTTATGTATTTGACGGAAATTTGCATCTGCAACCGTTTAAAAACGCCGTTATATATTATGAAACAAGTTTTAACGTATGCGGAATTGATTTCCGCTTTGAAGATGGCTACACACTTTCCGCCGAGTGCGGCGGCACAAATATTTTTGTAAGTTGCGGCAAAAATTTGCCCGCCGAAAAATGTGATTTGCTTGTTTCTTTAAACGAAAATACGGTTGCGGATTGCGATTATAAAGTATATTTTACGTTGAGCGGAGCGGATTACTGCATATACGACAGCGGCGATATCGTTTTTTATGCAAACGAAGGGAAACTGAAAAAGACAAATAATTTTCCGAACGTTATATTTTAAAATACAGATTAAACACATAAAAAACGCGCAAGCAAATATAATCAGCCTACGCGTTTTTATTATAATAAAATTAAAGTTTATTTGCAGTATTTCTTTTCTATCGCGGTTATTTTATCAACGCGTCTTTGGTGCCTTCCGCCCTCAAACTCTGTTTTAAGAAAAGTTTCCACAATCTTCAACGCATATCCGACGCCGACAACCTTTTCACCCATAGCAAGCACGTTAGCGTCGTTGTGCAAACGCGTAAATTCCGCGCAATAACTGTCGTGGCAATGCGCGCAGCGTACCCCGGGAACTTTGTTTGCGACGATAGAAACGCCGATACCCGTAGAACATACAACTATTCCTTTATCGCAATCACCCTTTGCAACCGCCTCTGCCGCGGGCAAAGCAAAATCGGGATAATCGCAACTATCAGCACAATCTGTACCGAAATCTATCGGCGTAAAGCCTTGTGCTTTCAGGTATTTTATTATTTCGTTTTTAAGGTTTAATCCGCCGTGGTCGCAGGCAATCGCTATTTTCATTTTATTTCTTTACCGTCCTTATATTGTGTTATGTAATTTTTGATTATTATATCGCACGCGCGTGAAAGCGCGTCCCTTGTTACTTTATACGCTTCGATATTGCAGCCGTAGGGGTCGGGAATATCATACCCGCACACGTCCTTTATGCAAAACACGCGCCCGCAGCCCTCCAATACGCGCTTTTGCGTTTCTGTCATACAAAATACTATGGTGCTTGCATCAATAATTTTTTGCGTGAGTTGTCTGGGTTTAAAATTTTCAATCGTTATTCCCGCTTCTTCCAAGGCAAGTTTGCTGTTTAAACTAATTCCGTTTTCTGTTTCCGCCTGAATGCCACAGGAAGAAACATCCCACCAACGTATTTTATTTCTCTTTATTTTTGCGCGCAAAATCGCTTCCGCCATAGGACTTCGGCAAGTATTGCCCGTACACACAAACAATATTTTTTTGCGTTTGTTCTTTTTTTTGCCTTCGCTCATCGTCATTTACTTCCGCACGCTTTTTTAAGGCGGTTCATAACCCCCGCCATTGCGCCGTCCTGTTTTTCGGGCGCAACCGCAATAATATACTCGTACTTATTTTCACCCGTACGCAGTCCCGCGTAAAGATTTGCGGCTATTTCCCCCTCGGTGCTTCCCAAATTAATCACCTCGGCAAACCGCGCATATTCCGCCGTTGCGTTATCGCACAGCAAACAAACGTTAATTCCGCCGTCTGCAAGCCTTCTGTATTCATTAAAGGCTTTTTCCCTGTCTGCAAAATCAAAAAGCATTGTAGGGCAGTCGGGAGAGTAGTGTTTGTATTTCATTCCGGGGGAACGCGCCGTTCCACCTTCTTTAAAAACAAATTCACCGCACTTACCCACGGTATTTTCAATCATTTCTCTGGTTACAAGCCCGCTTCTTAAAATTACGGGAATATCGCCGGTGCAATCCAGAACGGTGCTTTCTATTCCCCCCGCACACCTGCCGCCTTGAAGCACGACTTCTATCTTTCCGTTCAAATCCGCAAAGACGTGTTCGGCTGCCGTCGGACTTACGTGCTTTGAAATATTAGCGGAGGGCGCCGCTATGGGAATATCCACATACTTCAAAAATTTTTGCGCACCGCTGTGAGACGGTATTCTTATTGCAAGCGTATCAAGTCCGCACGAAACCGCGGCGGAAACAACGCCCTTGCTTTTGTATACCATTGTCAACGGACCGGGCAAAAATTTTTGCGCAAGCGTTGCCGCATAATCAGGCACATAAGAAACAAGGCTTGAAATATCGTAATCTTTGTGGACGTGCACAATAAGCGGATTGTCGTTGGGACGTCCCTTGATTTTAAAAATATTTTCCACTGCGGCAGTGTCGAACGCGTTTGCGCCCAAGCCGTAAACCGTTTCGGTGGGAAACGCAACAGCGCCGCCGCCAAGTATAATTTTTTTTGAAAGTTTCAACGAAGATTCGTTGATTTCCAGAATTTCAGTCAACATAATCGCTTAAAACGGCGGCTCCTCATCTTCGGGAGGCGCTTCCATTTCCGTCAAAGGCGTAGCTTCATAACCTGCCGCGCTTTCGTCATATTGCCGCCTTCTGCCTTCCGCACGTGCTTCCTCGTCGTCGGCGCGCGCTTCCATATCTTCGTTAAATTCCGGATTGACAAACTTTGTAAGTTCGCCCTTAAAGCGAAGCGGTATTCTGTCAAGTCCGCCGTGACGGTTTTTGGCTATGTTAAGGTATGCCATACCCTTGATAATTTTCTTTTTAGCCATATCCTCGTCGGTGGCGCCTACGTCGGGACGGTTGATAAACATAACCATATCCGCGTCCTGCTCTATCGCGCCCGATTCACGCAAGTCCGAAAGTTGAGGTTCACCCGTCTGAATACGCCTAAGCTGCGAAAGCGCAAGTACCGGCACGTCAAGCTCTTTCGCCATAATTTTTAAATCGCGGGTAATTGAAGCGACTACCTGCGTTCTGTTTTCGTCCCCTCCGCCGCGCTTGCCGCTATCCATAAGCTGGATATAGTCAATCATAACAAGGTCAAGTTTTCCGCCGTTGCGCGCCTTTATTCTGCGGCACTTCGAACGTATTTCCGCGGGAGTTACAAGTGAAGAATCGTCTATATTTATTTTGCTTTTTCTTAGTTTTTCCTGCGCTTTTGCAATTTTCTTCCAATCGGAATTTTCTAGTTTACCGGAAAGCGCCTTTGCCATACTTACGCCTGCGGTACCGCACAACAACCTTGTCAAAATTTCCGTTTCCGACATTTCCAACGAGAAAACGGCGCAAACTTTGCCCTCGTTGACGGCAGCGTGCTCAATTATGTTCATTGCAAGCGAAGTTTTACCCATACCGGGGCGGGCGGCAAGAACTATAAGGTTGGTTTTTTGCAAACCGTTTGTAAGTTTGTCCAAACGTATAAACCCTGTTGAAATTCCGCGATATGCGTCCTTATCTTCCGCAAGTTTTTGAAATTTTTCCAAAACCTGGTCAAGCCCGTCGCTCTCCCTTATGTCCTTCACGCTGGAAGAATCGTTTTTGCGCGAAACAGCGTAAACCTTTTCTTCGGCAAACTGTATGCTTTCAACCGAGTCGCCGCTTTTTTGCGAAAACTCCGCGATGTCGCGCGCGGCGCGTATCAGACTTCTGTTTATGCTGTCGCGTTTGACAATTTCAAAATAATACTTATAATTCGCCGCCGACGGCGTAATTTGCGCAAGTTCGGTTATATACGAAATTCCGCCCGCCTTTTCAAGGTTGCCGTCGCTTTCCAATTTGTCCGAAAGCGTAATTATATCAAGCGGTTTGCGCTCGGCAAAGTTCATTTTTATCGCGGAAATAATATACTGATGCGATTCCTGATAAAAATCTTCCTTCTTTAAACCGTCAAGGACTTCGGCAAGTATTTCGTTGTCAATCAGCATACACCCCAAAAGCGCTTGCTCGGCGTCAAGATTATTGGGCATTGCGTTGGTTTTTTCCGCCATAGTAAATCCTTTCAGCCCGCCTTACTTCAAAAGCGGGCCGACGTAATTTTAAATTCAAATTCCCGATAATTTTTCAAATTCGGTTAAAGTTTCGTCAAATTCGCGCATAGCGACTTCAAACGGTTTTGTTGTAGAAAGGTCTACGCCAGCAAGTTTCAAAAGCGAAACGGGGTCGGTTGACGAGCCGCCGGAAAGGAACTTGAAATAATCCTTAACAGCGCTTTCACCTTCTGTCAAAATGCGTTTTGCTATATTTATGGCTGCGGTTATACCCGTCGCGTATTTATAAACGTAGAACGCGCGGTAAAAATGAGGTATTCTCGCCCACTCGCAGGAAATATTATAGTCGTGCTCGATAGCGTCGCCGTAGTATTTTTTGCCTATATCGCCGTAAACCTTGCAAAGATTTTCCTTTGTCAAAGGTTCGCCTCTTTCCGCCATACTGTGCGCTTCATACTCAAACTCGGCAAACATTGTCTGTCTGTGCAGCGTTGCGCGAATGGAATCGAGATAGTAATTGAGAAGATATTTCCTCATATTTTCGTCCTTAGCGTCCGCAAGCATATATTTAAGCAAAAGCATTTCGTTTACCGTGCTTGCAACTTCCGCGACAAAAATTTTGTAGTCCGCTTTCGCATAAGGCTGATTTTTATTTGAAAAATAGGTGTGAAGCGAGTGCCCCATTTCGTGCGCGATTGTAAACACCTCGCTTATGGTGGGCTGATAGTTTAGCAAAACGAAAGGATGAACGCCGTTGCAACCCGTACTGTACGCGCCGCTGCGCTTGCCCTCGGTTTCCTCAACGTCAATCCAACGCTCGTCATAGCCCTTTTTCAAAAGCGCCTGATACTCTTTTCCGAGAGGAGCAAGTCCCTTTATTACGTAATCGTAAGCCTCGTCGTATGACAGTTTTACGTCCACGCCCTTAACCAACGGAGCGTATACGTCGTAGAAATAGAGTTTATCGTAACCCAAAATCTTTTTTCTGTCCGCAATGTAACGGTGCATCGAAGGCAGGTTTGCGTCAACCGCTTTAAGAAGGTTTTCGTATACCGACCTGTCAACGTCCTCGTTGAAAAGCGCGTGTTCCAGACAGGAATTAAATTTGTAAGCGCGGCTTAAAAATACGTTCTTTTTAACGTTGCCGTAATACGTGGATGTAAGCGTATTTATAAGCGAAGTGTAGGCGCCGTAATATTTTTCGTAACCCTCTTTTCTCTTTTCGCGGTTGTCCGAGTGCAGAATAATGCCGTACATTCCGTGGGTAAGTTTAATTTTTTTACCTTCCCACTCCATTTCGGGGAAAGGCAAATCGACATTATCAATCATTCCGAAAGTATCGCTGAAACTTCCGAAAATTTCTCCTGCCATACCCAAAAGCCTTTCTTCCGCTTCGGAAAGAACGTGCGGCTTGCGCTCGATTATTCTTTTAATCATATAATCGTAGTCCGAAAAACGCTTGTCCGTCATAAGCGACTTCAAATATTTTTCGTCCTGAGCAGCCATTTCGGGGTCAAAAAACGCCATTTCGGTTGAATACTTTGCAAAAAGCGAACCTATACGCGCGTACATTGCACCGTATTTTGTATTACCCGCGTCTTCATCGTGGCGCATATGTGCATAAACCGCAAGTCTTTCAACGGTTTTGCCGAATTCTTCGTCCTCCTTCAAAAACTTCAACAAAGTATCAGCCGAGCCCAATTTGCCCGCGTATTTTGAAAAAGTTATCGCCTTGGAGGCTTTATCAAAATCCTTTTCCCACGCTTCGTCCGTAGAATAGATGTCCTCAATCGCCCATTTGTACTGCTGTTTGACTTCGCTTCTTTTCATTTATTATACCTCTTAATTTTTATTGGAGTGAATAGGCGCGGGAATAAGTCCGCCCCTCGCTATAAATTTTGCCGAACTTTCACCGTGAACGGGCATAATGGGCGCTCTGCCCAAAAGTCCGCCGAAGTTTACCTCGTCCCCTACTTTTTTATCGGGAGCGGGAATAATTCTTACCGCCGTGGTCTTGTTGTTTATCATACCTATGGCGGCTTCGTCCGCGATTATCGCGCTAATCGTCGATGCGGGGGTGTCGCCAGGCACGGCTATCATATCCAGCCCGACCGAACAAACCGCCGTCATCGCTTCAAGTTTGTCTATATTTAAAGTACCGCGTTCGGCAGCCTCTATCATACCTATATCTTCCGAAACGGGAATAAACGCGCCCGAAAGTCCGCCCACGCGCGAACTTGCCATAACGCCGCCCTTCTTTACCGCGTCGTTAAGCATTGCAAGGCAAGCCGTCGTGCCGTGGGTGCCCACGCTTTCAAGCCCCATTTCCTCTAAAATAGCCGCGACAGAATCTCCGCGGGCGGGAGTAGGCGCCAAAGACAAATCAACTATCCCAAACTCGGCGTTAAGTCTTTTTGCCGCTTCCGCAGCGATAAGCTGCCCCGCGCGCGTTATTTTAAACGCCGTACGCTTAATAGTTTCAGCTAAATCCGACAGGTTTGCTTCCGGAATACTTTCTATCGCGTGTTGTACTACCCCGGGACCGGAAACGCCCACGTTTATTACCGTTCCGCTTTCACCCACACCGTGGAAAGCGCCAGCCATAAATGGGTTGTCCTCTACTGCGTTGCAAAAAACCACAAGTTTGGCGCAACCGAAACCGCCGGAAGACGCTGTTTTCTGCGCCGTTTGTTTGATTATTTCGCCCATATAGCGGACCGCGTCCATATTTATGCCCGATTTTGACGAGCCGACGTTTATTGACGAACAAAGCCTTTCGGTGGTTGAAAGAACTTCGGGTATACTTGAAATAAACTCGCGTTCGTAATCCGCCATACCCTTGTGAACAAGCGCGGAATATCCGCCTATAAAATCAACCCCCACCGTTTTCGCAGCGTCGTCAAGCGCTTTGCCTATCAAAAACGATTTGCTTGCGAACGGCGCGCATATTATGCTTGCGGGAGTTACGGAAATACGCTTATTTACAATGGGAATACCGTATTCGCGTGATAAATCTTCCGTTACTTTAACTATTTTTTCAGCCTTTTTGCAAATATAATCGTAAACGTTTTTCGCGGTTTTTTCGGCTGTGCCCCCTATGCAAGGCAAAAGAGAAACACCCATTGTAACCGTCCGGATGTCAAGATGCTCTTTCTCGACCATATTTATAGTTTCAAGGACTTCCTTAGTGTTAAACATTTTTCACCTTATACATTGTGCATAGCGTTAAAAATCGCTTCGTGCTGAATATGGATAGACATACCTATGCTTTTGCCGAGTTCGGCGCATTCGTCCGCAATACAGCCAAGCTCTTTAACGGCTTTCGATAAATCAACCAACATTATCATTGCAAAATAACTGTCCATTATCGTTTGGCTGATATCTAAAATATTTACGCCTCTTTTTGCCAAAAAGTCGGAAACTTTTGCAATTATTCCCGTTTTATCCTTGCCGACCACAGTAACGACAGCGCGCATACGTAAAGTCCTCCGTAAAATTTTTAATTGCCTAACCGCCCTAAAACGCTTGTGCGGCAACCTTTTTTTATAACCGATTTTTATTATATCACGAAACTCAGTCTTTCACAAAACGTTTTCAGTCAAAATTTCCGCAGTAGTTTTGCCACGCAGAGTAAAATAGAAAAAAGCGTGCATAGCGGTTGTAAACTTTTTGCAGTTTATAGACCACGAAGGCACCACGCCCAACACGTCTTTAAGCCGAAAATCCCCATAATCGCGGCTGTCGCTGCTGTTATTTCGGTTATCGCCCAACAAAAACACGCAATCCTTGCCGACGGTGTGGTACTGCTCGCCTCTGGGATAATTGTAATGAGTATGGTTGGGCGCAGTACGGTAATTGTCCGAAATATAACTTTCAGGCTGTTTTTCGCCATTTACGTAAAGCCAACCCTCGATAAACTGCACCCTGTCCCCTTCAAACGCGACCGCGCGCTTAATAATGTTGTCGCCCACGTCCGCGCGACTTACCACCACTATGTCGCCGTAAGTCGGTTTTGCGCCTTTTCTGATATAAACATAGTCGCCGTCAGTCCCCGCAACTGGTTTGCCGTAATCGTCGTAATATAGCACGGTTGCGCCTGTCAGCGTGGGCGTCATTGAAACATTGACGACGTATATGCCCGTATACATCATACTGAAAGTTATTTCGGCGGCAAGAATAAGCGCAAGCAATACAAGCGCGGCGTTTATCACCGCGCCGGCATATGACGGCTTAGCCTTTTCGTACAAACTTTTTTTAACTATATTCAATATTGTCAACCTATCGCAAAAACATTTGCCCTGCGCCGCAAAATTTAAAGCCAAGTTACGTTATTTATTGCGTACGGCACGGCGCAGTTTACAGTCAGCTTCATACCTGATGAAAAACTTTCAAGCGAAGCGCCGCTTTTTGTTTTGAAAAGTTTACTGTCTGAAATTACGTTTTGCCAAACTCCGCCCACAACTTTAATTTCGTTGAAGTATTCTTCACCGGAAGCAAGGTCGGTAAACGTCAGCGTTATTTTTGACGCTTTGTCGCAATACACGTCCAAAGCGAGCACGCTTTCGGCAACGGGGGCGAACCTTGGATTGTTGGTCCTAAGCGTGGAAAGTCCGCATTCGCAATACAGTCCTTTAATACCCTTCGCTTTTTCCACAAGATGTGGCAGCGTGGAAGCGTCCGCCAAAAATATGCCCGCGATTGCGTTGGTTTTGGGGTCTGCAATGGTAAATCCCTCAGCGCCGGACTTGTTTGTATACAACAAGCGGCATCTGCTTTGCATATTTCTGAATTTGCCGCTTATTTTCTTCACCGTCATTTTTGACCAGACGGTAAAACCGCTTGTATACTTAACGTAACAGAAAACTATTACGGAAGCGGTTTTTTCGTAAATATTCAAATAAAATTTATGTTCGCCCGTTTCGGTTTTGGCGTAAAGAGGGCACTCTACCCAGTCGCGCAAAGCCGAGTTCAGCCCGTCTTCCGCAAGATATGCGCAGCAGCTTTCAACAACGCCCTGAGTATCGTAATTGACTTTGGCTATAAGATTGGATTCTTCGTCAACTTCCACGTTTACCACGGCTGGCTTTGGTATAAATACCTGACGTTTTTTAAGATATTTATCGAAAAACATAAACATATCGTCTATGCTTCTTTCGCCTATGCTTGAATTGTCGCGCACGGAATACGCAATTGCGCTGCTACCGATAAATTCGGGATTTATTCTTGAAAAAGTATCGTACGCCCTGTCGTAATCAAATCGGTTATCGTTGGTGGAACATAGCATTAGCACCGGACATTTTACGTGCTGGGCATATGCCTGCGAATCAATACCGCCTATAAAACGGTATCTCTCGTCGTCCAGCTGCAATTCGCCGCCAAGGTATTTGTTTATGCCCGTATACGCCTTCCAGCCCGCCGCACATACGGGAACTATGCAAGAAAAGCGCTCGGCAACGCCAAGTTTCCACGCTATTTCGCCGCCGTCGCGCAAGCCGAGAACGGCTATATTGTCCGAACCGGTGCGCTCAATAATGTATTTGCGCGCGTAAAGCCCAACCCCCGTCCACTCGTACCAGCTTGTTTTGTCGGCGGAGTCGTCAACAAAATCTTTTCTTCTGCCGCATTTTGCAGTGTTTGCGTAGTCTATGCAATCGGGATATTCGGTATAAAACGAACAATCTTCCCATTGTCCGCGGTAATCTACCATAAGCGCAGAATACCCGCGCTTGACGATAAACTTCAAAAGCCCTTCGTCTATCGTATCCGCGCTGTCAGGCAATATAAGCACAGTTCCTGCGGACGGTGTTTGTGGGTCGCACGCGAAAGCGGCGGCAATTTTAATTCTTCCGAAGCCGGTTTCTCTGCCCAAAAAATTTACTTTTTCTATTCTTACTCCCTGCAAAATAGCGGCGGACTTTACTTCCGCGTTTACGTCCAGCGAAGCGTCGAAATTGTTCCAGATGGAAACAGGCGTTAAAATCGTTGACAAATTGTACTCCTCAGCAACTCACCCGCACGCTCGAACCGCGGCTTTCCGTTGCTTTTATTACGGTTATTTTACTTTCTATTCTGTGTTTCAGTTCTTCTACGTGGCTTATTACGCCGATTGTGAAGTTTGAACTTTTAAGTTTTTCCAACGCGTTCATTACCGTGTCTACAAGCGTTGAATCCAGCGTACCGAAGCCTTCGTCAAGAAAGAAAAACTCTATCGACTTCATAGACCTGGCGCAAATTGTCTGCGAAAGAGCAAGCGCCAAAGAAAGAGAAACCAAAAACGTTTCGCCGCCGGAAAGCGTGTTTACCCCGCGCAGATTGCCGCAATCGAAATTGTCGCCAACGTAAAACGAATTTTCTTTATATTCAAGAAAATACCGCCCGTCAGTAAGTTTTAACAGCGTTGCCGTCGCAAGGGACGAAACGTCGCAAAGGTATTCGTTTGCAATAAACTCCAAAAATTTGTTGTTTTTTGTTATATCTTTTAACTGCGATAGCAAATTTCTTTGTTTTTCAACAGCGGAAAACTCTTTTAGCAGCGCGTTTTTTTCGTTTAATCGTTTTTCGCCCGCCGAATATTGCGAGTCCTTTACGGCAATTTCGCCCGTTAAAACGTTTATTTCTTTATCCAGACGTTCCTTTTCCGCTTTGGCGGACGTAACGCACGCATCGGAAACTTCAAAAATGCCAGCCGACTTTTCAAGTTCGGCGCGCCGCTCGCGCAAAGCAATCAGCTTACCGTCGTACTCCTTTAAAGCCTGTTCGGCGTTGCCGGCATCCATAAATCTGGTAACTATTTTAACGCATCCTTCAACGTTTTCAAAACCGTTTTCCGCCAAAATAGTTTCCAACCGTTTTTCAATATTTTCCGCTTCCGTCAAAGACGACATCGCCAGAGTTTTGTTTTTCTCGGCTGAAAGGACATATAAATTTTTTGCGTCGCGGGACTTTTCAAGTTCTTCCGTAATCTGCCGCTTTTGCTCTTTAAGTTTTTCCAAAGCCGCGCAATTGCCCTTAACCGCTTCGGCAAAATCGGAAGTTTTGTCGCCGAATACCGCGGCAAGTTCTTTGCGCAGTTCGTCGGCGCGCAAGCGAAGCTGCTCTCCCTCGCGCCGGATAGTATTAAGTTCGCTTTTGCAAAGTTCTTCCGCGGAAGAAAGTTTGTGCAACGCTTCCCGCCTGTCGGAAAGAATTTTCCTCATCTTATCGCGCAGTTCGCCGTTCTTTTGAAAACCTTCTATCTTTGCCTTAACGTCGGAAAGATTGAAATCTTTCACGTCCCCCGCACGCGCCTTATACTCGTTTAATTTATTCCGCGTTTCTTCCGAAATAAATGAATATAGCGGCGAGCCGTCTTCATATTCTTCTATTTTTCCGTTAAGCAACGCAAAATAATCTAAATTTGCAATATATTCTTCCCTTAAAACCGCACCTTTGAATTGCGAATCGAAAAGTTGCTGCAAATCACCGCCGTCAAAATTTTCAAGCTCTTGTTCGGCAAGCGCCGCGGCTTCGTCCGCTTTCGCTTTATCCGATATAATTTTATTGAGTTCTTCTTCCTTCTTTTTGAACTCGGCGCGCTTTAAATCAAGTTGCGCTACCGCTTCTTTTAATTTGTCGGGCTTATCGGAACAAGCTTGAAAATGCGCCGCCAAAGCCATACGCTCTGAAATTTTCTCATCGAAGTTGCCGTTTTTAAGATTTTCTTCCAAAGCACGCGCTTTGGCTGCCTCCGCTTCCGCTTTTTTGCTGAAAATTTCCGCTTCGCCGCCGTAAGTTTTGGAATCCGCGCGCTTTTTGCAAGCGTCCTCGTTGAATTTCACCGCTTCTTTGCAGGCGGGCAAAACGGCAAGCCCCTCTCTAAGTTCGTTTATGCGTTGTTTTTCGGCGCCCAACTTATCTATGAGTTCAACCGTCTTTTCAAGTTCAAGGCGCTTTTCATTCAAAAAATTTGCTTTTTCATAACTATCGGCAGCCGTTTTCGCTTCGGCGCTAAGTTTTTTCAATCTCTTTTTATCGTTTAAAACACTTTTTTCAAGTATCTTCAATTCTTCTGCCGAAACGTCCTCATATCCTTTCAAACGTCCGCTTAAATTTTGATATTCGTCTTCAACGGCGCGTTGTCGCAAACCGAGTTTTTCTTTAAGCCTGTCGCCGTATTTCGACAGCGAAAAAAGCCTTTCTATTATAGCCAGCCGCACGCTTGGCGTGGACTTGACAAATTGGGCGAACTCACCCTGAGGCAGGGCTATGCACTTGCGAAAATCCTCGTCGCCCACGCCCAGAATTTCTTCTATCTTTTTTTCTACGGAAGAAGCCTTATCCGCAATGCAAACTTCGCGCTCACCGTCGTTTTCGTACAGCATCGCCTTATGCGTGCCGTTTTTATCCTTTTTAAGCACCCTTTCAATAGTATAGGTTTTGCGCTTGCCTTCGTTATTAATATTGAATGAAAACTTTACTTCCGCGGAAGGGCAACGGTAATTTATTATATCCGTCTTAATTTCGCTGCGCTTAACGTTGCCGTACAGCGCAAAATTTATGCAATCCAAAATGGTGCTTTTTCCGCTGCCCGTATCGCCGAAT
The DNA here is from genome assembly GCA_910585785.1 of uncultured Christensenella sp. Lineage (GTDB taxonomy): Bacteria > Bacillota > Clostridia > Christensenellales > Borkfalkiaceae > Coproplasma. The sequence goes on from CAJUEV010000004.1 coordinate 21,400, forward strand.
ATCCCGAAAATTCCCGTCTTTGTCAACGATTCGAAGTCTATTATTGTATGCTCGGAAAAACTGTTTATTCCTTTAAATTCCAATTTCAGAGGTCTCATTCTTCCTCCGTAAGCGAAAGAAACAGTTGCAAAAGTTCGCCCGAAACTTCCGCGCCGTAACGCAAACTGTAAAACTCGGAAAATAATTGGGAAGCCGATTTGTCCTTGCGTGAAATTTTTTCCGCAGTTTCGGCGGCGTTTTTCACGTCCGCTTTCAGCGAAAGCAAATTTTCCTGCAAGCGCAAAGCCGAACTTTCAGCCGGAGTCAATGGCTGAGTTACGCAAAGCGTAAGTTCAACGTAATATTCTGCGTTTGCCATAAGCAGTTCTACGCCGCGCGCCGCGCTGTCCGCCTGCAACCTTATAAGTTTTTTAGCCGACGTCACGGGAATTTGTTTAAAGTTTTCAATACCGTTCGCATTAATATCGAAAACGTTTACCGTCTTTTCCGTCCCGCATTCGTCAAACGAAAATTGCATAGGCGCGCCGCAGTAATAAACGTTTTTGCCCAACTTCTGCCGCTTGTGCAAATGTCCCAGCGCGCAATAATCGCATTCGGGCAACATACTTAAAGGCACCGCGCGCGCTCCGCCCAAATCAATCTCTCTTTCGCTGTCCGAAACTGCTCCGCCCGCCGCAAACAGATGCGACAAAAATACGGAAGGAACGCCGCTTTTTTTGCCGCTTTCGCCCGCGGATATCCAGCGCGCCATCTTTTCTTCAAAACTTTCGTCCGTTCTGCCCTCTTTAAAACGCGCTTCGTTGGGATAAGGCAAAGTATTTACATAAAGTTTTTCGCCATTGTCATTGCCGAAAACGACCCAGCCTTCGCCCGATTCGGAAGGATAAACCTTTCCGCGCTTACCGCAAACTATCGGGCTAAGATTGTTTCCCACAATATAAACGTTGAACTCCTGCGCCAACGAGGAAGCCGCCGTCAGTCTTACGTAGTCGTCGTGATTGCCGGAAATTACCAAAACCGCGCAATTTTCGGCTAGTTTCTTGATTCCCTGATAAAAAATTTCTTCCGCTTCGGCGGACGGAGTGTACGTATCGAAGACGTCGCCCGCTATTAAAACAAGTTCAACACCCTCTGCTTTGCAAATTCCGCTTATTTCCGAAAGAACCGCGCGGTACTCCGCGTAGCGCTCTCTACCCATAAGTTTTTTGCCGATATGCAAATCGGAAGTGTGCAGAACTTTCATAACGTATAAAAATTAAAGTCGAAAAAATTAAGGTTTTGCGTTGATTTTTTTATATTATACCTTTATAATAAATGCTACCCTTTAATTTTCGACGCTTTTTTTAATTGCTATAATTATAGCCCTATTCAAAAAAGAAATCAAGCGTTAAATCGGAGTTTGAAAAAAATGCCTTTTATTTCGGTTTCGGACGAGGTTGCAAAAAAATCGTTCACTCAGGTGGAAAACAAGTTTATAACAAAGTATATGCCCGTTCTGGACCCGACCGCGGTAAAAGTTTATCTTTACTCGCTTTACCTTTATCAAACCGGCGGAAACTCGTATACGCTTACGGATTTGGCGGCAAAACTTGACATTACGGAAGAAAAAGCGAAAGAATTATTTGAGCACCTTGAGGAATTTGAACTTGTTTCAATAGTTTGCAACTCTCCGTTTGAAATAAAAATTCTCGACGCGGAAAACGTTTACGGCACTCCTAAAAAATTCAAACCCGAAAAATACGCTGACTTCAACAAAAGCGTGCAAAACGTAATAAGCGGCAGAATGATTTCGACAAACGAATTCCGCGAATATTTTATTTTGCTGGACGAATACGGATTCGAACCAAACGCGCTTTTGATGATTATAAATTACTGCGTTAACTTAAAAGGCGCGGACATAAGACTCGCTTACATAAAAAAAGTTGCCAAAAGTTTTGCCGACGAGGGCGTAACCACGGCGAAAAAGACGGAAGAAAAACTTTCGGCATACACATCTTCCACCCCCGCGCTGATAAATCTTTTCAACGCGATAGGAATTACAAGAAAACCCGACGTAGACGACGACAAGCTTTACAAGAAATGGACGCGGGAACTTGGTTTTGACGAAAAAGCGGTGATTGCAGCTGCAAAACATTTTAAAGTAAAAGACTGCGCCAGACTTGACGGCGCTTTGCAGGAACTTTACAAAAACCATATGTTTGACGTGAAGGAAATAGAAAATTACTGCAAAAACAAAAACTCGTTTATTGCTCTTACGTTGCAAATTGCCAAAAACTTGGGCGTTTATATGCAAAATTATTTTCCGTACGTTGATAATTACGTAAACGTCTGGTGCAATTTGGGCTATACATTCGAATGTCTTGAAAATTTGTCAAAATATTGTTTCAAAAGCGATAAAAAATCTTTTGAAGCGATGAACGAGTTTATTACTTCCCTTTACGACAGAGGGCTTGTTTCGGATGAAAGCGTAACCGAATATATTGAAAAGACTGTTGCCGACGGTAAATTGCTGAAAGAATTGCTATCGGTATGCGGGCTGACGAGAAAAATTATCGCTTGGGATAAAAATTGTCTTGAAAATTGGCGAAACTGGAATTTTTCGGACGAAATGTTGTTTGAAGCGGCAAAACTTGCGTGCGGAAAAGCAAACCCTATGGCTTATATGAACGGCATACTCTCCTCCTGGAAAAAAGACGGAATTTTCGAGGCGGAAAAAATTCCCCGTACAAGCACAGGCAAGGCAAGCGGCAATATTTCCGGCAACAAAAAGCGCGGACTTATCGAGCAATGGAAATCCACCCTTGAAGCGATGGACGAAAACGGAGATAACTGATGGCTAAATTAACGAAAAAGGATATTTTCAGATATATTCTTAAAATACAATTGAATTTTGAAAACGCTTACAGATTTGATACGGACGAGGAACGGCTTTTACTAATAGAGAGCTGGATGGACGTTTTCGGCGGATACCCCAAGGAAGTTTGCGACGCAGCCGTAAACAACGCGCTTTCGCACGCTAAATTTGCGCCGCGTATGGGCGACATTACGGAAGAAATTCAAATAATTCTTAACGGAAACAAAAAGACGGACGCGGAACTTTGGGCGGAAATTACAGACTTGAAGTACGAAATTTACGATAAATCCAGATATTTGAAATATCCGCAGCATTTTGACAGATATTACGGCGAATTGAATCGCATTTACGACAGTTTAGACGACGAACTGAAACTTTATTTTGTAAATTTGCAATCCGTTATAGATTTTTCCGAACTGACTAAGGAAGAAATGTCTTACGAAAAAAACCGCTTCTTTAAAAATATGCCCCTGCTGCGCAAACACAGCGCGGAAAAAATAAAGTCTGAACAGTTTTGCCAACTTTTAGAACAGCAGAAACTTAAATTGAAAAATAACAACGACGACAATTGACAAATTTTGCCTTAACACTTACGTTAATCCCCTTAGCTAAGGCGGTTTTGACTTTTAATATTAAAAATTATAAAATCCCTTGTTAAAAACGCTTGAAATTTATAACTTTTTATTATAGAATTATCAAGCGATGCAAAGATGGCGGAGTGGTCGAACGCGCACGACTCGAAATCGTGTTACGGGCAACCGTACGGGGGTTCGAATCCCTCTCTTTGCGCCATTCGGACGGATAAACACTCCTATCCGTCTTTTTTTATACAAAAAAATAATAAAAATTTTTAATCTTGACAAAGCCGAAATTATGTGATAACTTGTATGCGTGGTTTCCACATAACGATTAAAGTTTTTAACAACCCCGCGGGGTTGTTTTGTCGTAACACGACAAAAACCGACTTCGTTAAAAAAATTTTAGAGAGGCAGTATGAACAAGATTTTTAACGAATTTTTAAAGACGAATTCGCTAAACTATGACCCCAAAAAAGGTTTTTACGGCAAACTGAACGGTTTTCAAATCAGCGGTAATATGGACGCGTTTACCGGCTCTAACGTAACCGTAAACATTCACCTTACCGAGGAAGCGGCGGAAAAAGTATCGCAGTGGATTGAAAGCAACAAAAAGAAATACGGCATATTAAATCCCGCTTACTCCACCAATTCGGTATTTTGTATGATAAACCCTCCCTTAGGACTTGTCAAAAAATACATAGCGTTTTTGCAGGATATAACCGCTTTTCTTGCAGAAGTTGCAACGCCCGACTGCTGCCCCTTCTGCGGCGAAACGCTTGAAGGCAGCGAAGACGTAAGGCTTGTAGGTACGTACGGCAGAGTATTCCACGCCCACGAGCACTGCTTTGACGAATACGCCGAACAGCTTTCACAAAACGAAACGGCAATGGCAAGCGCCCCCAACAACACTTTACGCGGAGTTTTGGGCGCGGTTGTAGGCGCTTTGGCAGGCGCGGTTTTATGGGTGCTCCTCTACTTTATAGGATATATTGCCGTTGTAGCTGCGGCGCTTGCATCTATGGGCGCGGCGTTTATGTGGGGAAAATTCGGCGGCAAAAACAATAAAACCAAAATTGCGGTTGTTTGGGTTGTAACCATTTTGATGATTTTGCTGGCGATGCTGGTGGCTTATTGCATTGACGTGCAAATAGTTATAAACGAAATTATTGCCGGCGGCGACGAGGCGGTTACAAACAACGCCTTTGAAGGTTTTTTAATACTTTTGCGAGGCAATCCCGAATTCCGTACGGAAGTTATAATCGATACGTTAGTTTCGCTTGTATTTATTGTAGTTGCAAACGTATTTACCACGATTAACGTGCTTAAAACCCAAAAACTTGAAAGCAGCACTTTGGTAAAATATTAAAGACGGTTTAAAGCCGTCCGTTTAAAAGCGGACGGCTTTTTATTTATTTAAACCTTTTTTAAAACTTGACTTTGCTCTTCAAAAAAAATATAATTTTTTGCGTGACAATTCTTCAAAAGCGAGGGTTGAATTCAATGCTTACCATCGAAAAAGTTTACGACGCGCAAAAAGCGCTTAAAGGCATTACGCGCGTAACCGACGTAATATATTCCCCCTCCCTTTCAAAGTCCTGCGGCTGCGAACTTTATTTAAAAAGTGAAAACCTGCAACTTACCGGTTCTTTTAAAATAAGGGGCGCGTATTACAAAATATCGCGACTTTCAGAAAGCGAAAAGTCCGTCGGCGTTATTGCTTGTTCTGCGGGAAACCACGCGCAAGGCGTTGCGCTGGCTTCAAAAAAATTCGGCTTAAAAGCGAAGATATGTATGCCCAAAAGCGCGCCCATTTCCAAAATCGAGGCAACCAAAAGTTACGGCGCGGAAGTTATACTTGTGGACGGTGTTTACGACGACGCTCACGACGAGGCGGAAAGACTGAAAACAAAGCACGGGTATACTTTCATTCACCCGTTCGACGACGAAGACGTCATTGCGGGCCAAGGCACAGTCGGACTTGAAATATTTGACCAATTGGAAAAAGTCGACGCGGTTGTTATACCTATCGGAGGCGGCGGGCTTGCTTCCGGCGCGGCATTCGCCTTAAAAACGCTTAAACCTGAAATAAAAATTTACGGCGTTCAGTCGGAAGGCGCGCCCAGTATGGCAAACTCGGTACGCGACCGGCATATAGAAATTTTGGGGTCTGTTTCCACCGTTGCCGACGGAATTGCTGTTAAGGAGCCCGGCTCGCTTACATTTGAACTTTGTTCTTCATACATAGACGAAATTGTCACCGTTACCGACGAGCAGGTTTCCGCTGCGATTCTTGCGCTTATTGAAAAGCAAAAAATGATTGCGGAAGGCGCGGGTGCCGTTTCGCTTGCGGCGGTAATGTTTGGTAAAATTCCCGATATCGCAGGCAAAAACGTATGCTGCGTTATCTCGGGCGGAAATATTGACGTAAACATTCTTTCGCGCATAATAAACCGCGGACTGCTTATTTCCGGCAGGCGCTGCACCATAACTATGGAGTTGCAGGATAGACCTGGTCAACTTGTGGAGGTTTTGGCGGCAGTTGCCGAGTGCGGCGGAAACATAACCGAAGTTTTACACGAACGCTTGCACCATAAAGCGGACATAAACGGATGTCATTTGCGTATTCAGTTAGAAACAAGAAATTTTGAACACATAAAACAAATTAAAGCCGCGCTAAAAAAACGCGGGTTCAGATTAATTTAACGGAGAAAATAAATGAAAACAGTAAGCACAAGCAACGCTCCCGCCGCTATAGGTCCTTATTCACAGGCAAAAATTACGGGAAATTACGTTTTTGCTTCGGGGCAAATTCCCGTAAACCCCGCCACTTCTCAAATTGAAGCGGACACCATCGAGGGACAGACTGAACAGGTTTGCAAAAACGTAGCCGCATTGTTGAAGGCGGCAGGCTCGTCAATAGACAATGTTGTAAAAACCACGTGTTTTTTATCGGATATTGCTAATTTTGCCGCTTTTAACGGAGTTTACGCAAAATATTTTACTTCCTGCCCCGCAAGAAGCTGCGTTGCGGTAAAGGATATTCCCAAAGGCGCTTTGGTAGAAATTGAAGTTATTGCCGAATTGAATTGACTTATATTAGGCATTTCTTATATAATAATTAAAACTTTATAGGAGAACTTTACTGAAAATGAAAACAGCCATTATCACAGACAGTAACAGCGGAATTACTCAGGACGAGGCGAAAAAACTTGGCATAAGCGTTGTCCCGATGCCCGTACTAATCGACGAGGAATTGTATTTTGAAGACCTTACCTTGTCGCAGGAACAATTTTACGAAAAGCTTAAAGGCGACGCAAACGTTTCCACCTCTCAACCCAATCCTATCGACGTTGGCGAAATATGGGCGGAAGCGTTGAAAACAAACGACGCCGTAATTTATATACCTATGTCAAGCGGACTTTCCGAAACCTGCCATACCCTTTCGCACTACGCCAAAACGGAACAACAGTTTAACGGCAAAGTTTTTGTGGTTGACAACCAAAGAATTTCAATAACCCAAAGACAAAGCGTTGAAGACGCAATTAAACTTGCCGACGAGGGCAAGACCGCGCAAGAAATATACGACTATCTTATGAACACCAAAATGCAATCAAGCATTTACATTATGGTAGATACGCTTAAATACCTTAAAAAGGGCGGCAGGCTTACCCCCGCCGTTGCCGCAATAGGCACGTTGCTTAAAATTAAACCCGTTTTGCAAATTCAGGGTGAAAAACTTGACCAATTTGCAAAGGTAAGAAAACTTGCCGACGCTAAATCGACAATGATAAGCGCTATTAAAAAAGATTTGACCACACGTTTTAAGGACCTTACCGCAGCCGGTAAAATGACGCTTGCTATTGCGCACACCGAAAACCTTGAAGAAGCGGAAAAATTTAAAGCGGAGATAATGGAAGAATTTCCCAATATCGAGTTTACTTACGTTAATCCTCTCTCCCTCAGCGTTTCCTGCCATATAGGACCCGGAGCGCTTGCGGTTGCTTGTGCAATAAAATATTAATCAAGTAAAAATTTTAAATTGCCCGTAGCAAGGATTGTCCGCGGGCAATTTTGTTTTATTTCTTCAAAATGTTACCTTTATAGCTGTTTTTCATTTGCGCGCGATAAAAATTTTTATAAAAAAACAAGGCGCAAAATAATACGCCTTGTCGCACTTAAATATCTCTTATCGGTTACCACACCATTTAATTCTACAACCATTGCACAAGCAAAGTATTATGTAAAGAGATACACAATGCCGAAAAATTACCTTTGCAGGGCATAGAATACGAGTATATTTAAATGATGTGGTAAACAAAATATATCACTAAAATTCAAGTTTTGCAAGAAAATTTATTGCATTTTCAAATTTTTACAAAAATTACCTTAATTATTGTAAATACGCGCAATTAAACGCTTTATCAAGCGGCGTTTTGATATTTTTTATAGCAATTGCAAAAAATATTGTTATGGAAAACGGTTCAACCGCCTATGAAACAGTAAAACAAACTGTAAAATATTATACCGACAAACGTTTTTCGACCATAGCGGGAACTCTTGTGTATTTTTTACTTATGAGCATTACTCCCTTTATGCTCTGGCTTACTCTTGTGATTGGAAACATTGACGTAAGCAGGTTTTTAAACCACCGATTGCTTGAAGGCGCAAGTCCTATTTTGCGGTATTTAAAAAATTCGGCGGAAAGCGCAGCCGACGGTGCAGGCGTTTCAGGCACGGGCGGAATAAGCATAATTTTTTTGGCGACTTCGCTGTATTCTTCAACAAACTTTTTTTATCACCTGCGCAGAAGCGGTGAAATAATTTACGAAGCGAGCGACACGAAAAGCGGGTTGAGATTACGACTAATGTCCGTAGGGCTTATTTGCGCGGCGATAATTTCAATCGCGCTGGTTGCGGCAGTTTCGGTAATAGGCACCGCCTTCACCGAAAAATTTTTGCCCGTATGGCTTTCAAACAGTATATCGCTGATTTTTATTACGGCGCTTATGTTCGGAACGGCGGTTATATTAAACATTTTCGCTTGCCCGCAAAAACTTAAACTTGCTAACGCGGCAGTCGGCAGTCTGCTTACCACCGCGTTATGGCTTATAATAGGCGCGGGCTTCGGAGTTTATTTGAAATTTGCGTCGCCGGAAAAACTTTACGGAAAAATAGCCTCGTTAATAGTATTTTTGCTTTGGTGCTACGTTATGATGTGCTGTTTTGTGGTGGGAATGATTAATAACGGAAAATTTGCAACCGCAAGAAATTACAAGAAGAATTTGCCGCTGTACACCGATGTTTTAAATGAATAAAGAGCAATCCGGTTGGGTTGCTCTTTAAAATTTTTGCGTAATACGGTTATTTAAAAAAAATTAATCGCTATCGCAGCCGCAGCGATGGGAGCGACTTTGGCAGTCGAACCAGTCGTTTCTGCCGCAGCAGCCCATATTCAAACCGTACTGCCTTGCATAATACGCGTCAAAGCAACCGCAATTGTTGCTATTTGTAAAGGCAGTGCTTTGACAGCCGCAACCGCAACTATTTCTGCGACAGTTGCAGCAATTGCAGCCTATGTTATTGCCGAAGAGCAAATTGCGCAAAAAGCCGCACATATTGCACTGATTGTAACGGTGGCAGCAATTGCATCTGTTGCATCCGCAACGCATATCCGCATTTCTTGAATTTCCGCAGCCGCAATCGTGGCAGCCGCAACCGCAAGATGAATTATAACACATTTGTAAATCTTTCCTTTATCCGAATAAGTTTAATGCGCAAGGGTTTTCCCCCTTGCCCATATTTTATAATATGCGGTATAAAGAATAAGAGTTAAAAGCGCAAAATAAAAACGGCGGAAAAATTTCCGCCGTTTTATTTTAATTTAATTATTTGCCGAAATATCTTTTAAGAAGACCCGCAAAACCCGCGCCGTGTCTTGCTTCGTCTTTTGCCATTTCGTGAACGGTGTCGTGAATGGCGTCAAGTCCAAGCTGCTTTGCGCGTTTTGCAATTTTAAATTTGCCGTCGCAAGCGCCTGCTTCCGCCGCCGCACGAAGTTCAAGATTTTTCTTAGTAGAAGGCGTTACAACTTCGCCAAGCAATTCCGCAAATTTTGCCGCGTGTTCAGCCTCTTCCAAAGCATAACGCTTGAAAGCCTCCGCTATCTCGGGATATCCTTCTCTGTCGGCAACTCTTGACATTGCAAGGTACATTCCCACTTCGGTGCACTCACCGGAGAAATTGGCGCGAAGCCCTTCCATAATTTCTGCGTCTTCGCAAACGCCGTCGCCTACTATATGCTCGCAGACGAACTTAGCGTCCTCGGAAACGGGTTCAAACTTCTTGGCTTTGCAAACGGGGCAAACCTCTACGCCATCTTCGACTATTTCGCCGCAAACTACACATTTTTTCATAAAATAAATTAACTCCTGAATTTTAGATTTTTTATCTGTACAAGCATTCTATCACACATTTGCAGACAATTCAACACTTTCACAAAAATTTCAACTTCAATTTGGTTAAAATTTCCAATATATGTGTGACATAGTACTATGCTTTTACTTTATTTTGTGCAATAAAGCCGAATTATCTACATAAAATCAATCTTTTAAGTTCAAAATAGGTGCTTGCAAAAACTTTTGCTCCCGCCGCTTCAAGCTCGTCTTTGCTGCGAAATCCCCACAAAACCGATATGCAATCTACCCCTGCGTTAACCGAAGTAATCACGTCTGTTTCTCCGTCGCCGACAAAAACGCACTCGCTTACAATTAATCCGAATCGTTTTATAACCGATAACGTCGACAAGGGGTCCGGCTTCAACGGACACTCTTCCGTTTGCCCTATTACAAAATCGAACGAATACTTTTTCAAATGTTTCTCAACGGCGTTTTCAGCCGCCTTCTGCGGTTTGTTGGTGACAATTGCCATTTTGATTCCGCGGTCTTTTAAATCGCGCAAAACCTCGTCTTCCCCTGCGTAAAGAGTCGTAAGCGAATTATCGCAATGGGGAAACCGCTCGGAAAAATCCGCATAAATTTTTTGAATTACTTCCCTATCGCAACCGGCTGCCGCGCGCTCAACCAAAAGTTTTGCGCCGTTGCCCACGTAACGCAAAGTTTGTTCGTGAGATATTTCGGGGACGGAAAACTTTTTAAGGCTTGCGTTAAGCACGCGCTGAATATCGCGCGACGTATCCAGAAGCGTTCCGTCCAAATCAAATAATACTGCTTTTTTCATTACATTTTTTCCGGTATGCCTATACCCAGCAGCGAAAGCGCGTTTTTCATCGTCTGTAAAGCGGCGCGCGTCAACGCAAGACGGAAATCTTTTGTTTCCCCCTCCGCCGTGATAATTTTGCAGTCAATATAAAATTTATTGAATTTCTGCGCCAAATCTACGGCATAACGCGCCACGACGGAAGGTTCGTATTTTTCGGCGGCTTCTTTTACCGCGTCGGGAAAAGTGGCAATAAGTTTAACCACCTCCGACTCCTGCGCGTTGGGCAAATAATTTTCAGGCAACGTTTCTTTGACGCCGCTTTTAAGCAAAACAGAATTCGCGCGCGCGCACGTATACTGAACGTAAACGCTTGTTTCGCCCTCAAAACTTAAAACTTTGTCGTATGAAAACGTTATATCCTTAATTTTGTTGTTGTACAAAGCGCCGAAAATCACCGCGCCCACGCCGACGGTTGTGGCAATTTCACGCTTGTTTTCAAGGTCCTTGTTTTTCTCGTCTATTATCGCGTATGCCTTCTCCTCGCAGCGGGCAATTACGTCTTCAAGCCAGACTACTTTACCCTTTCGCGTGGACATTGCGCCGTCTTCAAGCGAAACCATACCGTAAGCGACGTGCACCATATCCTTCGCCCAGTCTTTACCCATAAGTTCAAGTACTTTAAAAAACTGCTTAAAATGAAGATTTTGCTGATAGGCAACCACGTACAAACACTTGTAAAAATCGTAAGTATTTTTACGGTAAACCGCCGCGGCAAGGTCGCGCGTGGCGTAAAGCGAAGCCCCGTCCGAACGCAGAATAAGGCAAGGCGGCATTCCGTACTCGTCCAAGTCTACAATTTGCGCGCCTTCGCTTTCTTTAAGCAGGTTTTTTGCCTTCAATTCGTCTATTACGGGCTGCATTTTGTCAGTATAAAAACGTTCGCCCGCATAACTGTCAAAGGTGATATTCAATTTTTCGTAAATGGTTTTTACGTATTCCAAAGTAAGCGATTTAAACCACTCGAAAAGTTCGTTCGCCTCTTTATCGCCGCTTTCAATCAGTCTGAAATATTCGCGCGCTTCGCTCTCCATTTCGGCGGTGGCTTCGTTGTTGAAACGAACGTACAAATCGTTAATGGCATGTATTCCGCCCTTTTGCACCTCGTCCTTATCGCCCCATTTTTTATAAGCGCAAATCAACTTTCCAAACTGGGTGCCGTAGTCGCCCAAGTGGTTTATTCCGACAACGTTGTAACCGAGATATTTAAATAATTTATACAGCGCGCCGCCTATAACCGTAGTAGACAAATGCCCGATATGAAAGGGCTTTGCCACGTTTACGGACGAATAATCTATGCAAATAGTTTTTCCTTTGCCTATCTGCGCCGAACCGTAATTTTCACCAGCCGACAAAACGTTTTTCAAAGTAGCCGCCGCAAGTCCGATTTTATTGATTTTGAAATTCAAATATCCGTTTACGGCGGAAACTTCGCTTATAACTCCGTCGCAGACAAACGAATTTTTAAGGTCCTCTGCTATTGCAACGGGGCTCTTTCTTAAAACTTTTGCAAACTTAAAGCAGGGCAACGCATAATCGCCCATTTCGGAATTGGGCGGCAACGCGATTGCAGTATAAATTTCTTCCGCGGAAACGTCCGCAACGTTCAGCCTTTCGGCAATATACTGTTTATAATCCATTTTTTTATTTCCTTTGGAAATAATTTTATCATAACGGCTAAATTTTGGCAACTTTACCGCCCTATTCGTTTTGATTTTTTTACGCCATATATTATAATTTAGTCTGTAAATCTTAATCGGAAGGTCAATTATGAAATTAGGTGTTGTCGGCTTACCAAACGTAGGCAAATCGACTTTATTCAACGCTATAACGCACGCAGGCGCGGAAGCCGCAAATTACCCGTTTTGCACGATAGAACCCAACGTAGGCGTGGTTGCCGTGCCCGACGAAAGGCTGGACAAACTTGCGGCGCTGTATTCAAGCAAAAAAGTTACCCCCGCCATTGTGGAATTTGTGGACATTGCGGGACTTGTCAAAGGCGCTTCCCGCGGGGAAGGTTTGGGAAACAAATTTTTGTCGCACGTGCGTGAATGCGACGCCATTGTACACGTTGTGCGTTGCTTTGAGGACGAAAATATTACGCACGTAAATAATAAAATAGACCCTGTTGCCGACATACAGACTATTACGCTTGAACTTATTCTTTCGGACATCGAGGCGGTGCAAAAACGTGCGGACAGAATACGCAGCGCGGCGCGCGGCGGCGCAAATAAGGAAGCCGCGGCAGAATACGCTTTTTTGGAGAAGTTGGAAAAGTTTTTAAGCGAAGAAAAGCCTGCGCGCCTTTTCAAATGTACGGACGAAGAAAAACCGCTTTTGGAAAACTTGTTTTTACTGACGGACAAGCCCGTTATTTACGCGGCTAACATTTCCGAATTTGATATGGGCAAGTCCGAAGACGAAATTCCGTTGGTTGTTAAGGTAAAAGAATACGCAAAGACCGAAGGCAGCGAAGTTTTGGTTATATGCGCAAAGACGGAAGAAGAACTTTCGCAAATGGAGCCTGACGAAAGCGCAATATTTTTGCAGGAACTCGGACTTGAAGAAAGCGGACTTAACAGATTAATTAAAAAAAGTTACGCTTTATTGGGGCTAATCTCTTACCTCACCGCAGGCGAGAAGGAAACTCGCGCCTGGACTATCGTAAAAGGCACCAAGGCACCGCAAGCGGCCGGCAAAATTCACACCGACTTTGAAAAAGGATTTATCCGCGCCGAAGTCGTAGAATGGGAAACTTTGCTTGATTGCGGCGGGCTTGTAGGCGCGCGTGAAAAGGGCAAAGTCCGCTCGGAGGGTAAAGAATACGTTATTAAGGACGGCGACGTGGTACTTTTCCGCTTCAACGTTTAAAATTTATTTATAAGAGGGTTTTATATGACTAAAAAGAAAAAGATAATTGCAGGAGTTGCAATTGCGCTTGCGGCTTTTATCGCTTTGACGCTTATCGTTACTTTGACGGTTTGTAAAATTTTACTTAACGATATGTTCGGCAGAGTCGACGCGGACGACTACTCCGTAAGCACGGTGTTTTCTGCCGACGAAACGGGGATAGAAAAACGCGAAATTGAATTTAAAAGCGGCAAAAACACTTTGCGCGGGCATCTTTGGGGTGATAAAAGCAGCAAAAAACTTGCGGTAATTTCCCACGGAATAGGCGCGCACTCCAACGACTACTACTCGGAAATGATGTTTTTTGTTGAAAACGGCTTTCGCGTACTAACTTACGATTGCACGGGAACAGCCCGCAGCGACGGGAAAGGCACTACGGGGCTTTCGCAATCTCCTGTCGATTTACATAACGCGCTTTTGTTTGTTGAAAAGGACAGCGAAGTTAAAGATTTACCTATTTATCTTTTCGGACACAGCTGGGGCGGGCACGCTGTAACCGCCGTACTCAACTTCGAACACAAAAATATTAAAGCGGTTGCGTCCATTGCCGGATACGATTCAAACGCCGGCATTATGAAAGAATGGATGATAAACACTATGGGGCTTGGAAATTTTGCGCACGTACTTTTCCCCTTCGCCTCCTTCTGGGCGAGAATAGACTCGCACGGGGCGTACGGCTTTACCGGCGTAAAAGGCATAAATAAATCTAATTTGCCCGTACTTGCCGTTCAGGGCGGAAAAGACGATACCGTTTGGATTGACAGTATTTACAACCACCGCGAAGAAATCACAAACGAGAAATTTGAATACTATTTTATTGAAAACGGCGAACACAGCGGAATTTTAAATCCCGACGATGAAAGCGTAGTTGCTTACAGAAAACAAAAAAACGACGCTTACAACGCTTTGTACGAAAAGTATAACGGCAATATTCCGCAAGACGAAGAAAAAGATTTTTTTAAATCTATCGACAAGCATAAATACAACGACGTAAACCACGAAACAATGGGTAAAGTACTTGAATTTTATTCCAAAGCTTAACACGGTTTTTATAAAAAGCGCCGTGCGGTTAGTTATCCGCACGGCGCTTTTGTTTTTCTATTTTATTTTTGTTTTGACAAAATTTCAAGCCTCAACTCGTCTTCGGAATCAACCGAAATAAAATCGATATCTTCTTTAAGCACGTAACCTATACCCATATTCTGTCCACCGCCGTTTATTAGCGAAACGGTGACAACGTTTTCGGCAGCGTCAAGCACAAACCCGCTCATTCCGCTGTCCCTGTACGTTTCTATTCTGCAAATTTTTCTGTTTTTACGTACGTATTGCAAAACCGTATCCAGCGAATCCTTGCCGTCGGCATTCATATCTTTATGATAAAAATTATAAAACGGCATAAGTTTTTGCAACGCTTTTATGCAGGGGGTTTCCTGCCTTATCATTGTTATATCTTCCGTTTCTCTGCACTGAAAACCGTCCCACCTTCCGTCGGGTGAAACGCATTCCAATATGTAAAAATCGTCGTCGCAATCATAAACAAAGCCGACGGTAAACGAATCGGCGCCGCTTGTAGTATAAACTTCGCAAAGCGACTTTTCGTTTTTTATTTTCTTTAAAACGTTTATCATAAAAACAAGCCTTCTTTCAAAAAGTATTTATATTATAACGCTTAGCCGCGTATTGTCAAGCCGATTTCAAAGCATAAAAATCCTGTCGGACAAATTTGTCCGACAGGATTGCTTAAAATTATAATTAATTATTTTTTAAGTTCCGCAAAGTACTTGATTGTTCTTACCATCTGAGAAGTGTAAGAATTTTCGTTATCGTACCAGCTTACTACTTTTACAAGAGTCGTGCCGTCGCCGAGGGGCATACATTTAGTCTGCGTAGCGTCAAACAACGAACCATAGTTCATACCTACAACGTCGGAAGAAACGATTTCTTCTTCGGTATAGCCGTAGGAAGCGGAAGCAGCGGCTTTCATTGCGCCGTTAACAGCCTTAGCGTCGATTTCGCCTTCGCAAACAGCGATAAGCTGGGTAAGCGAACCGGTGGGAACGGGTACGCGCTGTGCGCAGCCGTCAAGCACGCCGTTCAATTCGGGAATAACAAGACCGATAGCCTTTGCAGCACCCGTAGAGTTGGGAACGATGTTTACGGCAGCCGCTCTCGCCCTTCTCAAATCGCCCTTGCGGTGAGGACCGTCAAGAACCATCTGGTCGCCGGTGTATGCGTGAATGGTCGTCATATAACCTTTTCTGATTTTGCAGAGTTTGTTAAGCGTATCTGCCATAGGAGCAAGGCAGTTGGTGGTGCAGCTTGCCGCGGAAATAACCGTGTCGCTTGCTTTCAGAGTTTTTTCGTTTACGCTGAAAACAACCGTGGGCAAGTCGTTACCTGCGGGAGCGGAAATAACGCACTTCTTTGCGCCCGCTTTAATATGTGCGGAAGCCTTTTCTTTCGAGCAATAGAAACCCGTGCATTCCAAAACGACGTCAACGTCCAATTCCTTCCAAGGAAGATTGATTGCGTCCTTTTCGGCATAAATCTTAATGGTTTTGCCGTTTACCGTAATGGAATCTTCACCCGCAACAACGGATTCGCAGTACTTGTATCTGCCCTGAGCAGAGTCGTACTTCAAAAGATGAGCAAGCATTTTAGGGCTTGTCAGGTCGTTGATAGCGACTACTTCATATCCCTCTGCATCGAACATCTGTCTGAACGCGAGACGACCTATACGGCCGAAACCGTTGATTGCAACTTTTACATTTGCCATAAAAATAAATTCCTCCGAATTTTTTTTGAATTTGTAATTTTAGTTTACCTAAAATCAAAATAATTATATCAAATAACTTTTTTTAAGTCAACAATTTTAACAGATATTTCCTTTCCCTGCAAAATTCATTAATTTTGCGAAGATAAATTTTGTAAAACAACTTGAAATTTTTAGCGCTATGAATTATAATTAATAAGGTATTTTTTATACTTAAATAATTAAAATTAACGTTTCGGAGGTTTTTATGGCAAACAAGTTAGTGTCCGCAAAGGAAATGCTTGAAAAAGCAAGGGACGGCAAATACGCCGTAGGGCAGTTCAACATAAACAATCTTGAATGGACAAAATCCATTCTTTTGACTGCGGAGGAACTTAAATCCCCCGTTATACTCGGCGTTTCGGAAGGCGCGGGCAAATATATGACGGGTGTTAAAACGGTTGCCGCAATGGTTTCCGCAATGCTTGAAGAACTTAACATAACCGTTCCCGTGGCGCTGCATCTTGACCACGGCACATACGAAGGCTGCTACAAGTGCATTGAAGCGGGCTTCTCCTCCATTATGTTTGACGGCTCGCACTTCCCTATTGCCGAAAACGTAGAAAAAACCAAAGAACTTGTTGCGGTTTGCAAGAAAAAGGGTTTAAGCCTTGAAGCCGAAGTCGGCGCAATTGGCGGCGAAGAAGACGGCGTTATAGGCAAAGGCGAGTGCGCCGACCCCGACGAGTGCAAAAAGATAGCCGATTTAGGCGTTACTATGCTTGCCGCGGGAATAGGCAATATTCACGGCAAATACCCCGCAGACTGGGCTGGACTCAGTTTTGAAACTTTGGCTGCGGTTAAAGACAAAGTCGGCAAGATGCCCCTTGTTCTTCACGGCGGCACCGGAATCCCCACAGATATGATTAAAAAGGCAATTTCCCTCGGCGTGGCTAAAATAAACGTAAACACCGAATGCCAGCTTGCTTTTCAGGAAGCGACAAGAAAGTACATTGAAGAAGGCAAGGACCTTGTAGGCAAGGGCTTTGACCCCCGCAAACTGCTTGCGCCCGGCTGCGAGGCAATTAAAGCGACCGTACGTGAAAAGATGGAAATTTTCGGAAGCATAGGCAAAGCTTAAAATAAAGTTAAACTTTGTTACCAAAGACAAAATTATAAAATACAAAAGAAAAAATCCTCCGTTTTACCATAGTTCCCACAAGGGATTATGGTAAAACGCGAACAAGATAGAATTTGCGTGGCGTAGAGCTACGCCTTTTTGCTTGTATTTTTTTATTTGTGGTCAATTTTCTCGAACGGCGCAAGGTACCGTTCTCCGTCATCGTTCGCGCGGTATAATGCGCTCACTCATCTCGCAACGCCAAACAGCGCACCGTGTTTTTGAATAAAACAATGCTTGTCCCGCAGGACGAACTAAACAATGCAATAAGTATAGTACTATACTTACCGCTTAATTTTTGCGTTAAATGTGGCTATAATGATTGTACGATAAACAGTAATTTAGAGGAATTAAATTATTATGAAAAAAATATTGATTTTTATCGTAGCGACAATAATACTAATTTTAAGTAGTGTACTATGTGCTTGCACTAACACCGATGTGAACATTGAAAATACGAATTGGAAACTACAAGTAGCTATACGAGCAAATATTGAAAATCAGGAAAGTGAAGTTATTGCCCGAAATGAATTTTGGATAGTGGAAGATACAAACATTCCAGTTGTTGACATTATTCTTGTTGCAAAAGACGGAATAATCACTATAATGGATAGCACAGATACAAATAAATCATTTAGCGGTACTTATAAAAAGGTTGATGTGATAGACATAGAAACAATAGTATATCAAGTTACCATTAGCGAATTATCGGGAAACGCAAATGTTTCGACAACAAAATATAACGACGGGAGCAAAACTAAAACTCTGATTTTTACATTATTGAAAAATGATATTCAATATACATTGAATTTTATATCAAATTAACATAAATATGATAATTAAGCTAATAGAGTTGTAAATTTCAATTTTTATTTGTAAATTATATATTGTTAAAAGCTCTCGAACAAATTGTTTGAGAGCTTTTGTTCTCGCTTAAAAGTGCAACTTATTCTCAATTGAAAGCACGTTTTTTTAGCGGGGGATTAATTTTGCGCTTTTGCACATACTGTTTTGGCTATGAAGTTGAAAACGATTTTAATTTTTCCCATTCTCACTTTAATACTGCTGCTTTTCCCCGCGTGCGACGCTGCGGTGAACGGTTCTGTAAAGTCGCTGACTCATCCCTATATAGGCGAATACGAATGCGTTGAAGGTAAATTAGGCGAAGCAGACTTGCTGGAAAAGTACGATTACATCAAATTTAATATACTTGACGACAAAACTTTTGAAATGATTTATAAACAGAAAGACGGTCCCCGCCAATCGCTTGAAGGCAACTACTCGGTGAATGAGGAAACGCGCGAAATTACGGGCGAAATTGGAATATTCGGATACAAATTCAGAGAAAACATTAAAATTGAAAAAGGCAAGTTTACAATAACTAAAAATATAATGGGCAAACCGCTTATTATCAAATTCAAAATGAAGTGAAAGTACCGCCCCGAACTTACAATTTGTTCGGGGCGGTTATTAACTTTACTGTTGTTTATTTTTGGTTTCGTCTGTTTGGGCTTCGGCAGTTCCACCACCGTTGTCCGTTGCAGGCGCTTCGCCTTCGGGCTGTTTCTTCTTGAATTTCTTATCAAACAAAATTTTTAGCGCTTTTGAAATGAAATAACCGGCAATGCCGCAAGCGGAACCTATCAAAATTCCGCCTATAACGTCCGTGGGATAATGCATACACAAATAAATTCTTGAAAGCGCAACCAAAAGCGCGACTATTATCGCGGGTATACCCTTCGCCTTAAAATACATAATCATACAGACGGCGGCGGCAAATAACGCAGCGGTATGTCCGGAAGGAAAAGACGAATCGGAAGGCTCGCGCACGCCGATAAGTTGATGAAACTCCTGAAAACCCAATTCGGGATAAGTTTGCCAAGGTCTTGCGCGGTCGACGGACAATTTTAATATTATATTTACTATCAAAACGTCCACAGCAAAAGCCGCCGCAACGCCCACTCCCACCCAGCGAGTCTTTTTGAATATAAAAAGTATTACGGCGGAAATAATTGCCGCCGCACCGAATTCGCCAAGGTAAGTTATATATTTCATCGTATAGTTCAACCAGATTATTTCGTGAAAAACCGAGTCAAACCATTGTAAAACCGCTATATCCATAAATTTTTACGGTTTATAATTTCCCGTAATCTCTTCCATACCCTCGTTTTCGACAGGGCTTAAAAAAGATAATTGCTGGTCGTCGTCGGAAGCGTTGCGCTCGCCGTCGCCGCCGTGTTTGTATGCTTCGATATCTTCGCCGTATGCGCCGAAGTCGTACTCCATTTTCTTTAAGTTGGGGTCGCAGTACATTTTTTCAAGCTGTTCGTTGCGTTCCTTGTCGCGCTTTCTTGCCCTTGCGTACAAAATTATAAATGTCAAAAGCATAGCCGCAAACACGCAGCCAAGCACTATTGCAATAATATACCCTACTTCCATAAATAAATTTTACAACTTATTTGCAGGTATGTCAAGTTTTAATTTGATTTGAAAGTCGCAAGGTTGTATAATTAATTCCGCCAATAAAAAACGGAAACTTAATTTTATGTCAATTGACAAAAGAATTTTAAAGACGAAAGCGGGCATTAAAAACGCTTATATGCAACTTGCCGTTGAAAAAGAGCCAAACAAAATAACCATAACCGACATTTCTGAAAAAGCGGATATAAACCGCTCTACCTTCTATCTGCATTATAAGGACGTAAAATCAGTCGCCGCGGATATTGAATATGAGCTTTCCGCAAAAATTTCAGCCGACCTTGAAGCGTTCGACATAACGGATATTTACGGTTCTATCTGCCGCTTGTTTACAAATTTGACGGCGGCGCTTGAAGAAACCGAACTTTTAAGGCAGTATTTGCTTTTTTCGAAAGAGGCAAAATACATTTCCGAACGTCTGAAAGAAATTTTTATCGAAGCGGAAACAAAGGCTTTGAAAAAAACAAGACCCGCTTTTGACGCGGACGGCGCGGTATATCAGTTGACATTTACAACCGCAGGCGTAATAGAAAGTTTTTTGAAGTGGGCGCACGCGGAAAATGAAGTAAAGCCGCTTGACGAACTTATAAGAGAAACCAGCGTAATTGTAGAGTTTATTTTCAGTAAAATTACGGCGTAAAAATAAATTTTAAATTGCTTGCGGACAGATTATTTGCGTCCGCATTATTATTTACATAAATTAAGGCGATAATAAATATATTATTGCTATGAAAAAGATTATGTTTTGCGGCGGCGGAAGCGCCGGACACGTTATACCAAACATTGCCGTTATTGAAAATTTAGGCGAAAACATAGAGGCGTGTTATATGGGCACGGACGGAATTGAAAAACGCATTTGCAAGAGCAACAACATTGAATTTTACGAGTGCGACGCAGTCAAGTTTGTGCGCGGAAAAATTTTTAAAAATCTTGCGCTGCCGTTTAAACTTATTAAAAGTGTTAAAACTGCCGGAAAAATTTTGGACGACGTTAAACCGGACTTGATTTTTTGCAAAGGCGGATATGCGTGTATGCCGCCGGCGTTGGCTGCAAAAAAGAGAAATATTCCCGTTATTACGCACGAGTCGGACGTAAGCGCCGGCTTGGCAAACAAATTGATTGCAAGGCGCTGCAAAAAAGTTTTAACTTCCTTTCCCTCCGCCGCGCGCGAGTTTGCAAACGGCATATGCACGGGAACTCCTATGAGAAAAAACCTTTTTGACAGAAGCAAGGTTGAAGCGCGCGAATATTTTCAACTGGATATGCGCCCTACTCTTCTTGTTACCGGTGGCGGAAACGGCTCGGAAATAATTAACCATACCATAAGAAAATCTGCGGCAAAGCTTTGCAAGGACTATAACATTTTGCATATTTGCGGCAAGGGAAACACTGTGGCGACAAATATTTACGGTTACAGACAAATTGAATTTACCGACGATATGGGACTGGCCTACGCTTGCGCGGACGGCGCGGTATCGCGCTGCGGTTCCAATACCGCGCACGAACTTGTCGCTTTGAAAATACCCACGCTGTTTATACCGCTTGAAAACAAAAGAAGCCGCGGCGACCAAATAAAAAACGCCGAGTTTTTTGTTGCGCGAGGACTTTGCAAAGTATTGAGAGAGCGCGAACTTTCCGAAAAAACGCTGATTGCTGGCGTTTATGAATTGTTTTCTGATGAAAAATTAAAAACCGCACTTGCGGCAAGCGCCGTCAAATGCGGTAACGAGCGAATTATTAAAGAAATTTACGGCACGTTGTACGGAACTAAAAATTGATTATTCCGTAGCCGCCTAATACAATTTTGACGGCTATCAAAATTAAAATAACGCCGCCGACTATTTCTGCCACGCTTGCTTTTCTTTTGAAAAGTTGCCCCACCTTTATGCCTATTATCAAGCCAATGAGCGAAATTATAAACGTAACGACGCCTATTATCGCCACGCTTGTCCACGCCCAAAGTTGCATAGGCGTAAGTTCGCCAATCATTGCGTTTAGTGTAAAGCCTACGAACAGCGCGTCGATACTTGTAGCCACCCCTTGCAACAATACGTTTGGGTAGGAAAAGTTTTTCGGCTTAATTTCTTCCGACTCTTTTCCCTTCAACTCCTTTACGCCGTCGTAAATCATTTTACCGCCGATAATCGCAAGCAGAACGAAAGCTATCCAATGGTCGTAAACGTCAAATTTTTCAAACTGTCTGAAAGCCAAACCGACGTAAAAGCCGATTATTGGCATACCCGCCTGAAACAGACCGAACGTAAGCGGAATTAAAACGCCTTTACGCTTATTTAAATTGCGGTACACCATCCCGTCGCAAACGGATACCGCAAAAGCGTCCATTGCAAGGGATACGGCGGACAGCAATACTGAAATTATCAATGCTGCAACCATAATGCCGTTATTATAGCAGACACATTTTGCAATGTAAATATTTTATTTATATCAATTGAAATTTTTTTATAAAAGCGCTTAAAAGCGTTTGCTTTTTTTATTTATTTAAGTATAATTATATTGCTTAACAAAAGCGCACCGCTTTTATCAGTTGCGTAACGGTTTTGCGCGATAAGTAAACAATTGAATACGAATATTGAGGCGTAGCGCAGTTTGGTAGCGCGTCTGGTTAGGGACCAGAAGGTCGTGGGTTCAAGTCCCGTCGCCTCAACCAAAAAAACGGGGTAAAATCATTTGATTTCGCCTCGTTTTTGATTTATTTTAAGCCACTTCTTAAACTTATCACAAATGTACCAAAAAATTAAAAGCCTATTTTCTGACAAAAGCGCTCTTTAAAATATGGGCTCCTGTCATAAAGGCTTTTTGCGGAAAAACAAATAGCGCACTATACTTCGTAAATGAAGTATAGTGCGCTATATTTTTTGATGTTTATAATGATAAATTTATATGATTGTTTTTATTAATTCATAGCGGGCATTTCTTCAAAAATGCCGTAGGTATTTTTGTAGGGTACGATATTGATAGTTTTCTTTTGCTGTAAATATTTCGCTTCCTTGTGCGTAAACCAAGACTGCGCCCATTTTTCTCTCATTACGCTATTGTTGTCTTGATACTTAACTTTCACATAGCAAACTATCCATTTGCGAACTTTTGTTACTTCGCCTTGCGTAACGGTATTCGGTAGCGGCGTGTGAATAATTCTGTCGTTGTTATATGAGCTGCCGTAAACTTTCTTCTTGATTTTCTTATTCATTACGTTGCGGTAGATACAACGGTATATAAGCAAGTACAACACAATGGGAACGGGAATACTGAATATAATTGCAATGCTTAATCCTTTCGCATAATCCGCAGGCGTTGTTATTATATCTTCTAACTTTAACCCCGAATAAGATGACGAACTATTAGGGTCGATTATAACTGTTATTTTCTTACCCAAATACTCTTGTGCGACACTTTCGGAAGAATAATGACCTATGCTTTCACGGTACACTGTTCCCCACTCGCTTTTGTATTCATAAATCAATACCCAATTACCCGTACTATGATTTGCTTCTCTATGGTATATGCAGTCAACTATTTCTGCTTCGACCTCAATACCGTTTTTGCTTAAATATTCATAGTCAGACAGATGCAAATAATTACTCCAAACAAAGAAAGATATTAGACCAAAAGCAACCGCCAATAATACCAATAGAAAAGATATTAAAACTCTATTCTTTTTTATTCCTATATCTTTAACGTCCATAGATACTCCGCTAAATTATTATTTACCGTACTTATATCATCGCGAAACAGTATTTAATTTTTTTGACTTTGCTTTTATCTCTAAACAGCCTATAAAAGACGCTTTTATCATTTCCTATCAGCGTTTTCGTCGGTTTCGTTTGCTTCGG
Organism: uncultured Christensenella sp.; assembly: GCA_910585785.1. Taxonomy (GTDB): domain Bacteria; phylum Bacillota; class Clostridia; order Christensenellales; family Borkfalkiaceae; genus Coproplasma. Next base: position 45,278 of record CAJUEV010000004.1, read on the forward strand.
GTTTATATTCCTGCGATTGTTCTTTCGGCTCAGCACTTTCAACCGTACTTCCGCCCGAAAGTCCGACAACGTTGCTTACCGCCATAGAAAAAGCAATACCCTGACCCGCAGTTTTAAGCCCCGCCTGTTGATAAACCGCGTGAAGAACTTTATCCTTTATATCCGCGGGGACGAGAATCATAACTATTTCTTTATCGGGCTGGATTGTTATGTGGAAAAATTCTTCCGCTTCTTTATTTGCCGTTCCTCTTGCGTGAATAACCGTGCCGCCGCGCGCGCCAACCTCTTTGGCGGCGTCCATAACCGTTTCCGAGAAACCGGAATTTACTATACAAAAAATTACTTCGTAAGCGGTATTCATTTATTTGCCTCCTGCACAGTCATTCTGTTGTTACTTAAAAATCCGAAAATCAGTTTACCTATAACGCTTGTAAGCGGAATTGTAAAGGCTATTCCGTTGCCGCCCTTTATGGTTTTAAACTTTTCTTCCAGCAAACTTATTGCGCGAGGAATTTTTTCTTCCTGAATCACGCTGAAAATAACCGCTTTTTCGCTGTCGGTAAGTCCCAGAAGCGTAAGCATTTTTTCGGGCGCGGTGCCGTTTGCAAGCGCGGTTATCTGCATATTTACGTCAAACGACAAAATTAAATCCTGATAATACTCCGCCTTGTTTCTGCCTATTACCGTTATCAACAGTTCGAGCCTGTTGGAAGTAACGGTATTGGGATTGACCTGCTTGTTGCGTTGAACCGCGGCTTTCACCGCTTTTTTTACGGCGCCGCGCGACGAACGTTTTTCCTTATCGGTATTATTTTTTTCCACCGTCGCTCCCTCCTACTTGAAATATATAATCTGCTCGTCGTCGGCGGCAAGTATACGCTTCATTGTAATTTTTGCGCGAACTTTGGACGACATAACGGCTTTAAAGCCGAGTATCTGAATAGTTATAAGCGGCGTCATTGCAACCATAGCAACAACTCCGTATGCAAACGAATAAATTTCACCTTCTCCCCAAAGCGTTGTACACGCGCCTATTGCAAGCGGAAGAATAAAACTTGAAGTCAGCGGACCGCTGGCAACGCCGCCGGAGTCAAAGGCGATTGCGGTATATATTTTGGGAACGAAAAACGACAGTCCCAGCGAAATAAGATAGCCGGGTATCAGATAATACAAAATAGAGAACTTGAAAATCATTCTTATAAGCGTAAGCCCTATGGATATGCCAACGGCAACCGACAACGCAATAAGCATCTCTATTTTTTTGACGCCGCCGCCCGTAACGTCTTCAACCTGTTTGTTTAAAACGTGAACGGCGGGTTCGGCAAGAACGACCACCATTCCCAACACAAAGCCGAAAACCACCAAAAGCGCTTCGCTTTTTTCGGCGATTTGCTTGCCTATTTTGAAGCCGACGGGCATAAACCCGACTTCGACCGCAACAAGAAAAATTACCAAGCCCAAAAACGTATAGGCTATTCCTATGCCTATCTGAATCAATTTTTGTTTGGGAAGTTTTAAAACAGTGAACTGCAATATGAAGAAGAACGCAACGACAAGCCCCAAGGCAAGCGCCACATCGCCTAATTTTTTTAAGAGCAACGGACCGAAGTTGCCGCCCAGACTTTCGGCAATATCGTAAATTGAGGTGTCGTATGTATCAAGACTGCCGCTCGTCGTCATAGACAGCATCATTACGGCGATTATGGGTCCTATTGAGCAAAGCGCAATGAGCCCGAAGCTGTTTTCGGTTGAGTTTTTTCCGCCTATCGTCGAAGAAATTCCCACGCCCAGCGCCATTATAAACGGAACGGTTATAGGACCGGTAGTAACTCCGCCCGAATCGAAAGAAAGAGGCAAAAGTTTAAACTTTCCGCTTTCCGCCAACATTGCGCACACGGCGAATAACATCATATAGAAAAACATCAAAAGCGCGGATAAGTCTTTGCGGAAAATAATTTTCAATATGGCTATTACAAGAAAAATACCCACTCCCAGCCCTACGGTGATTATAAGTATCCACTTGCTTACTTCGCCTTCCCCCGGCATTATGTCCTTTACCTGATTTGCCAAGACGGATAAATCCGGTTCGGCTATCGTTATCAAAAGCCCCATCACAAAGCAGACGGCAATAAGCACCATCACTTTTTTTGATTTTGTAAGACCGGAACCGACGTGTCCGCCCATAGGCGTCATTGCAAGGTCGGCGCCGAGGTTGAACAAGCCTATGCCGAGTATAAGCATAACCGCCGAAACCGCAAAGGCAATTGTTTCGGTCGGCTCTAAATCGACAAGCGGGGTAAACGATATAATAAGTACTATAACCGTTACGGGCAGTACAGATATTAAAGATTCTTTTAATTTTGAAAATAGCGCTTTAAACATAGTCCGACAATATTTTAACTTATGACTGATTTTGGTTATTATAACATAAAAACCGTCCTGATTCAACCGCTATTGTCAAAAAAATAGCCATTGAAAGACGGTTTTTGAAGAAATTTATTTTGCTTTAACCCAAAAACGAAAGCGCGGTTTTTACAAAGGCGAAACCGCCGTCATCGTCCGCTATGCAAGAGCCGCGGCAGTGCCCGCCCTGCAATTGCACCCACTGCAAGTCCGCTTGCGGAAAAAACTCCTTAACCGTGCGGATAAAAAGCAAATTTTGCTCCTTACGGCAAGGCATATCCTCGGAATAAAAGCATACCAGCATACGATTAAACCGCAAATTTTCGTCCACATAATACAGCGGCGCAAATTCGTCTATTCTCTGCAACCTGCTATCAACGTTTTTTTCATACTTCAAAACGTTGAAGTGCGACGTTGTCTGAGCGCTGTCGATAAGCCAAGCAGAAATATCCGACGTTTCCACATCTTCGCTTTTTAGATATTTAGAATTAACGCAAAGCATAAGCGCAAGCCAGGCGCCGGCAGACTGCCCCGCAATTATAAGGTTGCCGCACCCCCACTCAGCCGCGCGCGACTTTACAAAGCCGACCGCTTTGGCACAATCGTAAATAAAATCGGGAAACCGCGCGCCCTGCGTATATAAACCGTAATTTACAGAAGCAAAGGCGTAACCCGCACTGTTAAACTGCTTTGCCATAGCCGCATAATTTGCGTCGGATTTATCGCCGCTTTCAATTCCGCCGCCGTGAAAATAGATAATAAGCGGACAATTTTCTTTATCCGGCAAATATAAATCCAATTTTTGCCGCGCTTCTTTACCGTAACTTATATCCTTTAAAACTTTCATAATTTTAAGTAACCTTGCCGACTTTATTTATTCAAAAAGGTTTACCGAAAGATATCTTTCGCCCGAATCCGGTAAAATGACCGCTATTTTTTTGCCGATATATTCTTTACGACCGGCAATTTCCACCGCCGCGTGCAACGCCGCGCCGGAGGAAACTCCGACAAGAATACCCTCGGTTTGGGCAAATTTTTTACTTGCGGCGTACGCGCTTTTATCCGAAACCGTTATAACTTCGTCATAAATATCGGTATCAAGCGTTTTGGGAACGAATCCCGCGCCTATTCCCTGAATTTTATGCGCGCCCGAAGTTCCCTTTGACAGCACGGGCGAACTTTTCGGCTCTACCGCAATAACTTTTATTGCGGGATTTTTACTTTTTAAATATTTTCCCGCGCCGCTAATAGTGCCGCCCGTTCCTACACCCGCAACCAAAACTTCAACTTCGCCCTGCGTATCTTCCCAAATTTCCGGTCCGGTAGAAGCAAAATGCGCGGACGGATTGGCGGGATTTGTAAACTGCCCGGCTATCAACGAATTGGGCAAAGTTGCGGCAAGTTCTTCCGCTTTTTGTATTGCGCCCGCCATCCCCTTTGCACCATCCGTCAGAATTATTTCCGCCCCGTAAGCCTTTATAAGACTGCGGCGTTCAGCGCTCATATTGTCGGGCATAGTAATTATAACTTTATATCCCTTTGCCGCGCCGACTGCCGCAAGCCCTATACCCGTATTGCCCGAAGTGGGCTCTATAATGGTATAACCCTTTTTTAACTTGCCTTCCGCTTCCGCCTGCTCTATCATATTTTTGGCTACTCTGTCCTTTACCGAGCCTGCGGGATTGAAATATTCAAGTTTGGCAAGCAAAACTGCGTTTATATTCTCTGCCTTTGCAAATCTTTCCGCATTTAAAATAGGGGTGTTACCTATTAAACTGAATAACGAATTATAAATTGCCATTTCGTAGCCTCGCTTTTCAACGTTTGAAACCTATTAAATCCTTTATCACTTCGCCCGCCATTAGCAGCCCCGCCGCGGACGGCACAAAGGCGCAGCTTGCGGGGACGTCACGCTTTAAACCGTTGTCGCTTAGTTTTATAACGGGTTTCAACGGTTCTTCCTTCGAATACACAACTTTAACTCCGCTTATTCCCGCATTTTTAAGTTCGCGCCGCATTACGCGAGCAAGCGGACAAACAGACGTTTCGCTTATGTCGGCAACCGTAAGTTTTGAAGGGTCAACTTTATTGCCCGTACCCATACAACTTATGACGCGAACGCCGCATTTTTTGGCGTTTTCGATAATCGATATTTTTGCCGTGACCGTGTCTATCGCGTCCAAGACGTAATCGTACTGCGAAAAATCGAATAAGCCGCTGTTTTCCGGAAGAAAGAAAACTTTGTGCGCCGTCACGCGGCAATCGGGGTTTATTTCTTTTATGCGTTCGGCGGCGACTTCCGCCTTATACCTTCCCACACTGTTTACCGTTGCTATAATTTGGCGATTGATATTTGAAAGGCTTATTTTGTCGTTATCTATAACGTCCAGCGCGCCTATGCCAGACCTTGCCAAAGCCTCGACGGCATAGCCGCCCACTCCGCCTGCGCCGAAAACCGCAACGCGCGAACGGTAAAGTATTTGCATTGCCTCTTTGCCGAATAGCGCTTCCGTTCTTGAAAAAATTTCCGCCACTTTTGTCCCTTTTCTGTTTGCCGTCAAGCAAATAATTTGTTGAATTTTTTTAACCGCTTTTTTATTTTTTTACGTACGGAATGTTGTAAGGAAGCCCCAAAAAGAGCTCTGAATATTCCTTCGGGATTTCCACGTTATTTTTTACTTTTTTGTATACCGCAGAGAAGTAGTCAAACATTTCCGCTTCTGCAATATTTTTGCGGCACAGAATATCTGCGAATGTAAATTCTGTCCCTTTGGGTAAATTATTTATTTCTTCAATCGCTTCGTTAACAGTAAATTCATTTATCATAGTTTTATTAGATTATTACATAAAAGCACCCTTATCGGGTGCTTTTGCTTTGGAGCAGGTGACGGGAGTCGGACCCGCCGATACCAGCTTGGGAAGCTGGCGCCATACCGATAGGCGACACCTGCGTTAAAAAAATTGAAAATATATGCCGCTGCAAACTTAACCACCCGCTTAACGGTGTTTATACAACTGAGCATTAACAATATAACATATTAGATTTTAAAAGGAAAGCGTTAAACAAATATTTTTTGTAAAATTTATTTTTTATTGACGAAAAAGTTATTGAAAATTTTTGAAACAACTCCGCCGAAAAAGCGACAAAAAAAGTTGAAACCAAGCCATAGTACGGGGGCAAAATAAAAAATCTTTTGCATTACACGCATAAAAAAGAAGCGAGCGCCCAGATTTTTTATATATTTTTTATAAATCGAAAGGTCGTTTTCGGATATTGCCAGCGCGCACATTTCTCCGCTTTTCAAAGCGTATCTTAAACCCGACAACGTCATCGGGTCGCAGGCGCCGACGGCGTCGCCGACATAACAAACGTTGCCGAACAAAACGGGTTGCCCTGCGTTCATAGGTGTAAATGCACCCTTTAACCCGCTTATATCCGCCGATATATCAAGTTTAATTAAAAATTCGTCAAAAACTTTTTTGTAATTTATTTTTGGATTATAGACGTCCGTTATACCGACGTTTGTAACGCCGTTGTACGAACTTACCCAACCGTACCCGTGCTTTGTTATTCCGAAATGGATGTCTATGCTTTCCTTTATATCGCTTTCAAAGACAAGCTGCATAGCTATATTTTTATTGCGTGCTTTACGGTATTTACTGCCGAATCCCGTAGTTCCGTCGGCAAACACAAGATAGTCGTAAACAACCTTTTTACCGTTGGTTAAAGTCAGCAAACGGTTTTTTTCGTCGTGTTCTGAAATCTTTGTGTTTTCCAATATATTTACGCCATTTTCTTTTGCGGTTTTAAAAAGCGCGTAATCCAACTCTACCCTGTCGATTTTGCTGTTTGTAAACAGAAATTTGTTGGATATATTTAATCGTTGCTTATTTTTATAAAAAATATTGAAACTTTTGATAAGCGAGTAATTGCAGTTTTCTATATTCAAACCCAATTTTGCATACTCGTTTTTAGTCTTACTCGTTATATAACCCGCGCAGCACTTGTATCTTGGAAAACTTAATTTTTCTATAACCAAGATATCGCTAACGCCTTCTTTTAACAAATTTAACGCGGTTGAAAGACCGGAAGGACCTGCGCCGACTATAATTACTTTATAATTGTTTTTAAGCACGCCGCGCCTCCCGCTTTTTATAATTTATTTACATAATTATATATCTTTAATATAACAAACGCAAATGCGTAAGCAAAAAAGCAATAATTTTTGCTTATTTTGATTATAAACTTGCGAAAATGACAACAATTTCAGCGGAGGAATTTAAAATGAACCCTATAAAAGAAAAGTGCAAATCACTTGAAAACAATTTTTTACCGTTGAAAAAAATGTATCCCAAAAGTTACAACAAAAACACAACTTCGCCCTATACAAAGACGCGCGTAATACTTATGAACGGCACGGAGTTTGAATCTCAGTGGTTTATGCATAACTTTGCCAGACACTGCGACGAACCCGAAATAGTTGCTGCGCTTGCCGTTGTGCGCCGTCAGGAACAACAACAGCAAAAGCGCATAAGCTGCTTAAAGCCCATAAACGAAAGTATTTTGGAAACTACGATAGCGTATGAACAGCTTGCCGTGGATTTGACCGCTATACTTGCCCGTAATGAGAAAGACGAAAACAATATTAAGGCGCTTAATTTTGCGCTTTTGGAAGATTTTGACCATCTCTACCGCTATGCAAATTTGTTGAAAACGGACAAAAACATAGACGCGGATATGCTTGTGGGAAAATATACCGAAATTATGCCCGGCAGACCTACCGTTGCCGAGCACCGCTACCCTGCGGACGACGTAAAGCCGCATATGGACGCAAATAAAGCGGATTTATATTCAAAACTTGTTGCAAGCACAATTACGGCTGCCGAACAACAGACTATGAATTACTATATGAACATTGCCCAATGGTATAAAAACGACGTAGGCAGAAAATTATATGCGGAAATAGCAATGATTGAAGAAGCGCACGTGACCCAATACGAAAGCCTTAAAGACCCCAATTTGACGTGGCTTGAACAATGGGTTATGCACGAATATTGCGAGTGCTGGCTGTACTACTCTGCAATGCAGGACGAAAGCGACGAAGCGATTAAAAAAATATGGACCGAGCACTTTAAAATGGAAGTTTCGCACTTGAAAACCGCCGCTAAACTTTTGAAGAAATATGAAAAGAAAACTTTTGAAAGTTTGTGCGGAACGGGAGAATTTCCCAAACTTTTAAAACTCGGCGGAAACAAAGAATATATAAGAAAAGTTTTGGAAAACACCATATACCTTACCGCCGATAACACGCAGAAAAAGCCTGACTATAAGGACGTTAAAAAACTGCCGAACGACCACAGATTTTTCAATTATCAAAAATATATGTCGGGAGACCCCGAAAGAAATCCTTCCCATCTCGTCATAAAAAAGGCTATTGAACGCCTTGGACAGGACTACCGCTATCAGGACAGCGAACACCCCGTAAAAGATTTGAGAAACAGAAAGAAAGACAACGTAAACGTTGCAAGAACAAAATAAAAAAACAGTCCCCCGCTTTATAAAATATGCAAAGCGGGGGATTTATTTTGCCAAAATTCAATTTATCGCTTTTTACGGCTTTGTTTTACGAATTGTTTTAATTCAGCCAAGGCGGTTTTTTCGCCTTTATCCTTTAACAAAGTCAAAAAATAATGTAAATCTTCGCAGGTTTTTTCGTTCATCGCCGATTTATCGGTTTTTGTTTCAAAGTATTCAAGCGGACAACCGTCCGTATACTCCTTCTTTTTATAAACCTTACTTGCGGCAATTCTGTCGCAAATCATTTCCGCAAAATATTTTGCTGGCATTTGCACGTAAACCTTTTTTCCATCCGCAAAATCCGTCCAATACTCGTAGTGATGTTTGTTTTTGCCCTTGTGATGAAGCCACGCCGCCGAATAGCCCTTTACTTCTCTTTCCTTTGCCTGCGGGCTGCGGTCGCCCTGATAATACTTGACTCCTGCAAAAAACTCCGCAGCGGAATATTTTGACAAGTCATGCGTCAGCCCCTGCCAGAACAAGCCGCACTTAAAACATAACTTCCTGACAGTCCGCCTGTGGATTGCCACCGTTTTCAAATGTCCGAAAAAACGCATAATTATTTTCACGGCTTATTTACCGTCATCTGTTTTTTTATCCCGATACTCGGGCAATATGCCGTAACTTCCCAACATAAACAATATAAACAAAACCAAATACACGCAAAATAAAAAAATGAATATGCAAGGTGCTATAAGCGCTTTTTCAACTTCAAGGTCGGTACCGAAACAAACCGCCCTGCAAAGCGGCTTTTTGCGTAACTTGCCATAACCGCCTATGTATATTTCAACCTTTTCGCCTATACGATTTTTATCGCTTTCTTCCGTTTTATAGTCGCCGCGCCCGCAATAGCCCTTGTAAGTAATGCCGCTGTTTTCGTCAACATATATGTATTGTAAACGATACGCGGAATCACTGCTGAAAGGACTATAAATCAGCGCAACAATTTCGGCTTCCGCAATTTCGCCCTTGTCAACCATTTTTTGAAGTTCAATACGATATGCGTAATTTAAAAAGCCCGTCGTTATGCCAAATATAAAAAACAAAGCCAAGGCTATCGTAATTAAAATACCTTTCCAGCCCAAGACATAAGGACGCGCCTTACCCATATGCGTTACCCCGATAAAGTAAAAAATTTGTTTTATGCTTTAATTGCGGCTTAATATAATTTTTATATTTCAATTTCAAACCCGTCGTAAGCGGCAATTACGTTATATCGTTTTTCAAGTTCGGCAAGCCGAGCGCGAACGGGATTGCTGTTATGTGAAAAATGAGTGATTATAATTTTTGTGTTTTCGTCTGTTACTCCGCTTTCCATAAGTCTTTGCTTTATAGACATAACTTCTGAAATGCCCATATGGCGCGCGCCTTCGCCTGCGGAATGGTCGGCAAAGGTGCAGTCTATCGCCACCGTCTGCGCAAACGCGCGGTTTTCAACCAGAAATTTAAAAGTTTTATCCTCCAAACCGCCCGTATCGTACAAATGCAGATAGCCTTTTCCGCTGTTTTCTATATAATAAAGCAGACAGTTCTCCGTTTTTGAGTGCATAGCGGGTATAGTCAAAACTTTATATTCGCCAACTTGCAAACACATATAAGGTTTTAGTGTATGAAAAACAATGTTTGGCGCGACTTGCGGCTTCATTTCGCGCGCGGTACACTCGCAAAACACCTTTTCAACTTCTTTATTGCCGTAAATATGCAAAACGGGCTGGTCGACGGAAGCATACTTGTATCCGCGCAAAATAAAATCGTGCGCGTAAAAATGGTCCATATGAGAATGGGTCGCCAAAATATATTTAAGTTTGCCCAATTCCACTCCGAATTTAAGGCTGTTTGCGTATGCTTCGGGTGGATAATCTACCGACAGCGCCCCGTCTATAAGCACTTGCGAGCGCGTACGGAACTCGCCGCCGCCAAGCAACCGTACATTTTTGCAATATTCGCAATTACAGAATACAGCGGGAAAACCTTCCGCCGCAGCCGTACCTAAAAACCGTATCTTCATAAATTTAAAGTCAAACAGGGCGAATTTTATCGCCCTGAATTTTAAGTTTCGTATATTATTGTAACGGGTCCGTCGTTGAATTGCTCTATCTTCATATCGGCGCCGAAAACGCCCTGCTTCACGTTCAGTCCGCTCCGCTTCAAAAGATTTGCAACATAATTATACAATTCGTTCGCTCTTTCTGGGCGCTCCGCCAAAATAAAGCTGGGACGGTTGCCGTGCGAACAATCGCCGTAAAGAGTAAACTGGGATATAAGCAAAATTTCGCCGCCTACGTCCTGAACGGAAAGGTTCATTTTGCCTTGCGCGTCCTCAAAAATGCGCATAGCCGAAATTTTTTTTGCAATCTGCTCCGCCTGCGCTTCGCCGTCGCCTGCTTTAACGCCCAAATACACGGCAAGCCCGTAAGGAATTTCGGAAATAAGTTTTCCGTCAACGGAAAGCGCCGTACGCTTTACGCGTTGAATAACCGCTTTCATTATTTGCCGACGCGCGACATATACTCGCCCGTACGTGTGTCTATACGGATAATTTCGCCTTCTTCAACAAACATAGGCACCTGAATGGTAGCGCCGGTTTCAACTACGGCGTTTTTCATTGCGTTGGTTGCGGTGTTGCCTTTGACGCCGGGCTCGCACTCTGTTATTTTAAGTTCAACAAAGTTTTCGGGTTCAACGGAAAAAGCCGAGCCGTTAAGCGATTTAACCGTTACGGTGTCGTTTTCCTTGATATATTTGAGGGCGTCCTCAACCTGTCCCAAATTCAACGTTATCATATCAAACGTTTCGGGGTCCATAAAGTAATAAAACTCGCCGTCGGTATAAGAATAGCTCATTTTCTTGGTTTCAACCTGAGCCGTTTCAAGTTTTGCCGTGGGGTTGAACGTCATATCGGAAAGCACCTGCCCCGTAACTACGTTTTTAAGTGTAGCTCTTACGAAAGCCGCGCCTTTGCCGGGTTTAACGTGCTGAAATTCCGTAACCGTATATACGCCTTTTCCGTTATATTCGAAAGTTGTGCCCTTTCTGATATCGCCTGCTAAAATTGATGCCATATTTTTAACTCCTTGTATTTTAACTGAATTTATAAAATCAATAATTTTTTATCGGAATCCGTAAGACTGAGCGCGGCGCCGCGTTCAAGGGTGACTGTATCTTCTATTCTTATACCGAAGTCCCCTTCAAAATACACGCCGGGCTCGTCCGAAAATACCATACCGTCCACTAAAACGTCCCCGCTTTTTGCGGATAAACGTGGGAACTCGTGAATGTTTATGCCAATTCCGTGACCGAGCGAATGTGAAAAATATTTGCCAAGTCCGTGCGCTGATAAATAATCTCTTGCAATGGCGTCCGCTTGCCGTCCAGTCATACCGGACGTGACCTTTTCTTTGACAAGCATATGCGCGTTAAGAACGTGTCCGTAAGCTTTTTTAAAGTCTTCGTTCTTTTTATCGTCGCCGAACAAAAACGTACGCGTACAGTCTGAACAGTATCCACCGACTTTACAGCCGAAGTCTACTAAAATTATATCGCCGAATTTAAGTTTGCGCATACCTGTTTCGTGATGCGGAACGCTTGAATTTTCGCCGAAACACGCGATTGTTGAAAAACTTGTGCCGCTTGCGCCGTATTTGCGCATAAAGTACTCTAATTCTGCGGCAAGGTCGTTTTCGCTAATTCCCTCTTTTATTACGGAAAGCAACGAAACAAACGCTTTATCCGTTATTTCGCACGCTGATTTTATTAAATCAAGTTCGTACTGTTGCTTGACCGACATTGCGTTTACAAAAGCGCTTTCACTGTCGATAACCTGCAACCCCGCGTCGGCAAGGCGCTTCCACTCGGGATAGCTTGTCCTTGAAAGGGGTACCGCAACGGTTTTGTAAGGTTTTAAAAGATTTTCCAGCGAACCTTCAAAAATTTTTACGCTTACGTCGGAACCTTCAAGCGCAGACGAAGCCGCCTCTAAATATCGCGGGTCGGTATAGAAAACCGAACCGTTTTTATCGCTTAAAACGTAACCGAACGAACTTTCAAACCCTGTAAGGTATTGGCGCAAATCTGCGGGCTCGGTTAAAACAGCTTCCGCGCCGACTTGTGCAAATATTTTTTTTACGTTGGTATAAGCCATATGTCACCAGTCAAATACAAAAATATTTTATCAAATTCAATTTTGAATGTCAACAGAATTGTAAATTCTCATCATTTCGCAAGCGTCTTCCGCCTGTGTTCCGGCAGATTCGCTTACTATATACGGTTCGAGTTTAAGTTTTTTTAAAGCGACTGCAAGAGGGGCAAATTCCGGTCCGTACTGCTTGTCCTCGAAGGTAAGGTGTTTTATTTCACCCCTGCCGCCGTACATTATTTTTGAAAAATGAACGTGAAAATTTTTCACCCTGTCATAGCCGAGTTCGGCAATCATATACTCTAACCGGCTTTGATAGTCTTCTTCCGTCTTTAAACTGCCTTGCTCGCGCGCGTTTATGTGACCGAAGTCAATCGCGGGGACAAAACAACTATCGATTTTGCAAAAGCGAACTACTTCTTCCAAAGTGCCTATTTGCGCAATTTTGCCCATTGTTTCGGGACAGAATTTTAAATTTTGAAAACCTTTTTCATAAATTAAATCGCGCAGAATTTTAAGCCTGTCCTCAGCTTTTTTAACCGCTTCTTCACGGCTGACTTTGCCCTGCGCCGCGGGATGAAAAACCACCCTTTCACCGCCGAAAAGCGAAAGATATTCCGCGCTGTCCAAAACGTAGCCGTAAGACTTTGCGGCGGCTTCGTCGTCGGGGTTGGCAAAATTGATAAAATAGGGCGCGTGCACGCTTATTTCCACGCCTGCCTTTTTAAACGCGTCGCCTATGCTAAGCGCCTTGCTTTTAGTCATTTTTACGCCCCTGCCGAATGAATATTCAAAGCAGGAAAGATTTAAATTTTTACAAAACTCCGCCGATTGCTCGGTATGTTTATATCCTGCGGCGTAAAACGCCTCGCAATTGCCGCTGGGTCCGAATTTAATCAAATTTAGCCTCTCCGTTTTCCTCTGTGCTTTCGGTTTCGTTTTCACTATTCAAATTTGCAGCTTTCGCCGCTTCTTCATCCGTCATTTTACGGTAAACTTTCATATCCATTCCGGAATCGCAAACAAGTATATCCTTAGGGTACGTCAGCACTTTAACCGCGCAGAAGAAATCGCCCGACGCGCCGCTGATGTTGGCTATTTGTAAAATCCAAATAACCCAAAACCAAATTCCTTCGTGAAAAAATACGTTTAGGATGGCAAAAACAATTCCCCAAATCGTTACGGGCGCAAGAGATATGACGACATAGTGCATTTTATCGTAATAAGCACTGCTTCCAGCATACGCCGCCCAGCCAACAAAGCCGTACTTGATTTTTGCTCTGCAAAAGAGATACATATACAGTCCGTGGACGGCTTCGTGCCCAATAATGTACAAAACCGAACCGACGACTACCGTTGCAATTGCCGCAATACTTATACCTAAATTTTCCGCTTGCTCGATAAAGTCATAAATATATGGAAGTCTGACAATGCACCAGCCTACGGCTATTAATACGGCGCATAAAACCAAACCTAAGCCCATAACAATCCAAAAGTGCTTTTTGTTGTTTTTTAAGTCAATCGTATCGTGATAGATATAATTTTCAGGTAAAGTTTTGTGGCACATCAGTTATTGTCCCCGTTATCTTCTGTAACGTCTTCCGTCAACTCGGCTGCTTCTTCCGTTTCGGGAATTTCTTCATTTTCAGCTATTTCAACCTGAGTGTAACTTTCTTCGCTTTCTTTAATATCGTCCGTTTCGACAACTTCATCTTCAATAACTTCTTCATTTTCGGAAGGAGTTTCTTCAACCGTTTCCGCTTCTTCGGCGCCTTCCACTATTTCGGTTGATTCCTCGGCAATTTCTACCTGAGTAGAATTTTCGTCGGATTCGGCGGTTTCTACCTGAGTATACCCCTCGTCCTCGGGATTTTCGTTTTCAGCGGCAAGTTCGCCGTTGTCAAAATTGACTTCCTCGGCGGCGTTTTCCACCGTATCATCTTCCGAAAAGCCTATTTTATTTTCATCTGCGTCGTTTACTTGCTCGGTTTCAATCTCGCTTACGGGCTCGGCTTCCACTTCGCCTTCATAAACTTCGTTAAGTTCGTCTTCGAATTCCGAGTTGTCCGCGTTTTGCTGTTCGTCACTTTCGGCAAGAGGAACGCTTTCCTCTGCACAAATATTTTCTTCCTCAAAATCGGCGGGAGTTTCGTCCGTTTCCTGCGATTGGGGAACTTCGTCCGAATCTGCCAAGACGCCGTCGTCAGCATCGGAAACAGCCGTTTCTACCGCTGCTTCGCAAACTACTTGTTCCGCTTGTTCGGAAATTTCAACCGCGGGTTCTGTTTCCGCCGCGCACGTTTCCTCAACCTGCAAGTTTTCCGTTGCGGGTTCTTCCGCAATTTCGGTATTTTCTATAACGCAAACGCTTTCGCCGCCCAAATCTGCGGCAATCTGCGCCGCCAATTCTTCCACGCTGTTAAATTTGCGGATTTCTCTGATATATTTTACAAATTCAACGGTGACTTCCTCGCCGCGGCAATTTCCGTTATATCCGCTTAAATGGACTTCAAGCACGTCTTCCGCATCGTCAAAAGTAGGTCTTGCGCCGTAATTTGCTACGCCTTTATATTCCTCGCCGCAAACAACGCACTTCACCTCGTAAACTCCGCGTTTTAAGTCCGCTTTGTTTTCCGGATATATTAAATTTAACGTGGGATAGCCGACAAGTTTGCCGCCCCTGTTCGCGCCGTCGCATACTTTTCCGGTTACGGAAAAGTTTCTGCCAAGCAACTCGTTTGCGCGGGCAACTTCGCCGCTTTCAAGCAAACTTTTAATAAGAGTCGTACTTACTTTTTCCGCGCCGTCAAGGACGTCCTTTACGGACATATACCAAACTCCGTTTTCCTCGTCCTCGGCATAATTTTTAAGGGTTGAAGACTTGCCTTTCGCGCCTGCGCCGAAACGGAAGTCTTTGCCGCTCATATACGCTTTTACGTTGAGTTTATCTTCTATATTCTGCAAAAAGTCGAGAGGTTTAGTTGTCTTGAACTCGTTTGTAAAGTCAATTTTTAAAACGAATTTAACGTTAAACTGCTCTAAAAGCTTTACTCTTTCTTCAAAAGTATAAACCTGCTTGCCGCCTTTTCCCTCGGCAAACATCATAACGCCCAAATCAAGACCGTTTATTTTTGCTTGAAGTTTAGCTTTTTTAAGCAACTCCGCGTGACCGATATGAACGCCGTCAAAACACCCAAGCACCAGCAAACACGGAAAACCGTATTCATCTTCGTTATAACCGACGATTTCTAACATAATTTCTTCCCTACCTTTAATACAGATTTATTGACTTCTGCAAGTCCGTAAAACGAGTTGTTACTTGTGAAAATTTTATAAATTCCGTCCGGGCGTTCGCTAGGCACGCTAAGTCCGTTAAAAAGTTTTTCCGCCGTTTGTTTGTCGGGGACGATGCTTTCGTAAGGCAAAACGCTTTCCGTAGGAATTATGTAGTCATTTATATTTTCAGCCGTCAAAGACCTCGTTTGTACCGAATTTTCAATAGAAAAAATTCCGCTTTGCGTTCTTTCCAGCGCGCTCATTACGGCAAACGTATCAAGCGCCTTTCCCATATCTCTCGCTATCGAGCGTATATACGTTCCTCCGCCGCAAACAATTTCAAAACGGAAAACGTCGTTATCTGTTTTTTTGATGAATTTAATCGAATAAATTTTTACTTTTTTGGGAGCGAGTTCAAATTGCACTCCCGCGCGGGCAAGTTCGTATCCGCGCTTGCCGTTTACGTTTTTTGCCGAGTATTTGGGAGGAATCTGCTCTGTTTCTCCTACAAAGTTGCCCGTTACCGCTTCTATTTCCGCAATATCCGGCACGCGCCCGACATTTTCGCACAGCGTGCCGGTGATGTCCAACGTGTCGCTGTCAACACCGAAACGGAAGTCCGCGATATACGTCTTTTGTTTATCAAGAAAATAATCGAAAAGCCGCGCGGCATTGCCCAACGCTATCGGCAGTACGCCGGACGCCATAGGGTCAAGCGTACCCATATGCCCGCAAGGCGAACCCGTAAGGCGTTTTATTTTGTTTACTTCCTGCGCGGACGTCGCACCCTTCTCTTTATTAATATTGATGAAGCCCGTCATAAATTCCGATATATAGAATAAGTGAGTTTGTCTATTACGTGTTCAAGTGAGCCTGAAAGCATACATCCGCTGGCAAGAACGTGCCCGCCGCCGCCGAATTCACCCGCCACTTCGTTTACGTTTACTTTGCCCTTGCTTCTTAAAGAAACTTTATACTGGTCCTTCTTCGCTTCCATCAGCGCAATTGAAACTTCCACGCCGTCAATTGTCAAAGGAAAATCCACAAATCCTTCCGTAAGCGATTTATCAGCGCCGGCGTCCTCTAAATCCTTTACTGAAACTACGACGAACGCAAGCTTATCATCCAGCGCAAATCTCATTGCGGACATAACCTTACCGTAGAGCAACGCGCGCGATTTGGGCTGGCGTGAAAACATTTCGTAATGAATTTTAGTGCAATCGGCGCCTTTACCGCGCAAAAACGCCGCCGTTTGAAAGGTTTTTTCCGTCACGTCCATATGAACGAAATTTCCGCTGTCGGTTATAAGCCCGAGCATCAGCGCGTCGGCTATTTGCGGCGTAACTTCAAACTTTGCCGTTTTAAAAATTTCAGTTAGAATTTCGCACGAAGCGGGACAGTCGATAACGTAATTGTACTTTGCAAAACGGCTGTTTGAAATGTGATGGTCTATATTAACCGTTTCTTTAAACTTTAAAAAGCGTTTTGCAAAAATTCCCATTCTTGCAATATCGGCGCAATCAACGCTTACAAGCAAGTCGTAATCTAAGTCGGGAATTTCTATTTTAACTTCCGACATTGCAGGAATAAAGAAAAATTTTGCGGGAACGTCGTCCTCGCAAGCGAAAACCACGTTTTTACCCGCATTTTTCAACGCAAGATAAAGCGCGAGTCCGCCGCCCAGCGCGTCGCCGTCAGGACGCACGTGACAAAACACCGCAATATTTTTCGCTTTATTCAGTTTTTTTGCGATTTCTTCAATCTTTGCGTTCATTGTCCCCTTCAAGGTCGGATATAATTTTGTCTATTTTTTCACCGTAAGCCATACTCTCATCTTTTATAAAACGAAGTTCGGGTACTGTTCTCAGACGCATAACTTTTGAAAGCTCGCGACGGATAAATCCTGCGTTTTCCTTCAAAATTTCAAAACTGTTTTGCGCGCGCGCTTTGTCCGTATCGTAAATGCTTACGTAAATTTTAGCGCTTTTCAAATCGGGAGCGATATCCGCTTCCGTTATGCTGACAATTGCCGAAAGCGATGGATAGTTAGCCCTCACCTTCAACGAAATTATGTTTGAAATTTCTTTTTGAAACTCGCCGCCAAGACGTTCTCCGCGTATGCTTTTCATAATTAATCCGCCGCTATCTGCTCAATCTGATAGCATTCTATAATATCGCCTATTTTTATGTCGTTAAAACCTTCAATCGCGCAACCGCACTCGTAACCCGCCGCAACTTCTTTAACGTCGTCTTTAAAGCGTTTAAGCTGCCGCACTCCGCCTTCTACAATCAAAATATTGTCGCGGTAAATTCTCAGTTTGCCGCCACGCACGATTTTTCCGTCAAGAACCATACAGCCCGCGATATTTCCCGCGCCCGTAATTTTGAAGGTTTGTCTGACTTCGCACTTGCCAAGCATAATTTCCTGATATTTGGGAGCGCGCATACCTTTAAGCGCGGCTTCCATATCGTCAAGCAAGTCGTAAATAATTCGATAAGTTCTTACGTCCACCTTGCTGCGTTCGGCAAGCGCCTTCGCTTTGGGGTCCGGTCTTACGTTGAAAGCAAGAATTATCGCATTGGACGATTCCGCAAGCATAACGTCGCTTTCGGTTACCGCGCCCGCCGCGCTGTGTATAACTTTGACCTGAACTTCTTCGTTGTTAAGTTTGACGACGGACTGTTTGATAGCCTCGACAGAGCCTTGCACGTCGCCCTTGATAATAAGGTTAAGATTTTTCTTTTCTTCCTCGCCCATCATTGCAAACGGGTCGTCCGCGGAAACCTTGGGCGAATTTTTGGTCATATCAACGCTGAGTTTTCTCTTTCTTTCAGCCTGAACGCGCTTCATAAGTTCGGAAGAAACGGCGTTTATAGTTTCGCCGGAGTTGGGAACGGCGTCAAGTCCCAAAACGTTTACCGCCATTGAAGGTCCTGCTTCTTTTACCGTCCTGCCCCTGTCGTCAATCATTGCGCGGACTTTACCGGAAACCATACCCGAAACAAGATTGTCGCCAGTGCGCAACGTGCCGTTTTGAATAAGTACGGTTGCAACCGGACCTTTGCCCTTGTCAAGTTGCGCTTCTATTATAACGCCTCTTGCTTCCCTTGCGGGGTTTGCAAGCAACTCCTTCATTTCCGCTTTCAAAAGAAGGCTTTCAAGCAAGGTGTTTATGCCTTCGCCCGTTTTGCAGGAAACAGGGCAAACCATAGTATCGCCGCCCCATTCTTCGGGAACGAGATTATACTCGGTAAGTTCCTGCTTAACCTTTTCGGGATTGGCGCTGGGTTTGTCTATTTTGTTGACGGCGACGATAATATCTACGTTTGCCGCCTTTGCGTGGTTTATCGCTTCAACCGTCTGGGGCATTATGCCGTCGTCTGCGGCAACTACAAGTATAACAATATCGGTTACCTGCGCACCCCTTGCGCGCATTGCCGTAAACGCCTCGTGACCGGGGGTGTCTATAAACGTTATTCCCTTGCCTTGCACGGAAACGGTGTAAGCGCCTATGTGTTGCGTAATACCGCCGGCTTCGCCGGAAGTTACGTGCGCTTTTCTTATATAGTCCAAAAGCGAAGTTTTGCCGTGGTCTACGTGTCCCATAACCGTAACTACGGGAGCGCGGGGCACAAGGCTTTCGATTTCTTCAACCGTATCTGCCTGCTGCTCGAAAAGCACTTCTTCCGCGGTTTTTTCGGGCTTGTATTCAAGTTCTATGCCCAATCCCGCCGCTATAAGCGCCGCGGTATCGTAGTCAACGGACTCGTTGACTGTTTTCATTATGCCTTCCTTGAAAAGGCGCTTGGTTATCTCAGCCGCGCCTACGCCGAGTTTTTCGGACAGCACTTTCAAAGGAATATCGTCGGTAGTAACAACCGCGTGCTCTATTTTTATGGTTTGCGCAGTCTGCTGCTTGCCTTTTTTAACTCTTAACTTTCTGTAACCGCTCTTGTTTTCGTCAAAGTCGTCAATACTTGCGCCAAGCTGTTTTTGCAACGCGCGTTTTGAAAGGGGCGCGTGACTCTTTTCGACATAAGTTTTATCGTAACTCTGCTTCTTTTTATCGGGTCCGAAGTTTTTGCCGCCTTTTGCGGGAGCAACCGCCGGCGCGGGGGCTTTGAAACGCTGTCCGCCGGTAGCGGGACGGCTTGTAGCGCCCGTCTGTCCGTTTTGATTATTTCTCTGCTGATATCCGTTTGCGGGACGCGGTCCTCTTGAATCGGGTCTGGGAGGACGGTTGTCGCGGTTGATAAACGTTTTGTTTTCACCTCTTACGGGACGGGTATCCAAAGGAATATGTCCGCGGATATACGAAGGTCTTTGCGGAGCCGCGGGCGCCGCTTCCTTCGCAGGTTGTTCTGCGGGAGCGGGCTTTTCTTCCGTTTTTGCAGCGACTGAGGAAACCTGTTCGGTTTTTGCAGGCTGCGCTTCTTCCTTGACGGAAGCCGCTTCGGCAACAACCGGTTCGGTTTTGATAGGCTCTGCCTGAGGTTGAGCCTGCTCGACAGGTTTCTCCTCGGTTTTCACCTCTTCGCGCTTTGCTTCTTCCGTTTCCGCAACGCGTGCGGCAGCGGCTGCCTGTTCTTCATCAAGCTTCTTTTTATGCAAAGCCGCTTCCATTTCGTTTATTTTTTTAAGAATGTCGGCAGCCGTTTTTTCCGCCCCCGACACTTTTTTGGAAAGTTCCGATACCGCCCCGCCGGAAATCAACTTGCCTATATTTTCAATATTCTCGTACTTTTTCGCCATTTTTAAAAATTACCGCCTCCGCAAAATAATTCGTAATTTTCGTCTTTTGTTTGCAAAATCGCTTTTGCTAAATTTTCTTCTTTTACAGCCGCAAGTTTACAACCCTCGCGGTTTACCGCTTTTTCAAATCCGCTTTTGCATATAAGCAGCGGACAATTGAAACGGTTTTTAAATTTAAGCGCAAGGCGCTTTGAATTTTTAGCCGAATTGCCGTCCACAATAAGCAGATGCACCCCGCCGCAAAGCGTTGAAATTGCTCCGCTGCCCAACGTTATGTTGCCGGATTTTATGCAAAATCCCAAATACGTTTCAATTTTCCCGCTTGACAAAATATTCCTCCTCGACAGCGGAATAAACCTCGTCGTCAACCGCGCAGGAAAATACTTTGTTTAAAAGTTTCTGGCGTTTAAGTTTTTTTACGCACTCGGGATTGTCGCATATATATGCGCCTCTGCCCGCCGCCTTCCAGGAAAAATCAAGAAAAATTTTGCCTTCGCCGTTTTTAACAAGCCGAAGCATATCACGTTTTTCTTTCAATTCTCTGCACGCTATGCACATACGCAGCGGTATTTTTTTCTGTTTGGGCATTATTCCGTCCTGTACACCAAGATTTATATTTTACTCGTCGGAAAGATTTTCTTCCGCTTCCGTAGCATCCGCGCCTATGCCTATACCTAATTTTTCGGCTGCGGATTTGCTTTTTACGTCTATTTTCCAGCCCGTAAGTCTTACCGCAAGGCGCGCGTTCTGTCCGTCCTTACCTATCGCAAGCGAAAGTTTATCGTCGGGAACAACCGCCATAGCCGTCTTTTCGCCGTCAAGCTGCGTTACCGAAATAACCTGCGCCGGCGAAAGCGCTTTCGCAATAAATTCGAGAGGGTTTTCGCTCCAAGGAATAATGTCTATTTTTTCGCCGCGGAGTTCGTCCACAATCGCGTTTACCCTTGCGCCCTTGTTGCCTACGCAAGCGCCGATGGCGTCCACTCTGGAATCTTCCGAATAAATTGCCATTTTAGTTCTTGCGCCCGCTTCGCGGCTGAGTTCTTTGATAACTACCGTTCCCTGTTTGATTTCGGGAACTTCTTCTTCAAACAGTTTTTTAACCAGTCCCGCAGCCGAGCGGCTTACAAGCACTTGCGCGCCTTTAAATCCGCTTTTAACGCGCTTTACAAAAACTTTTATTTTGTCGTTTAAGTTGTATTTTTCGCCGGGAACCTGGTCGGAAGGAAGCATAAGTCCTTCAATCTGTCCCTTGCCCAACTCAACGTAAACGTTTTTAGCGTCTATTTTTCTTATAACGCCCACCATAAGTTCGCCTTCCTTATTGGAAAACTCGCTCATTGCAGCGTCGCGCTCGGTTTCGTGAATTTTTTGCAGAATTACCTGTTTTGCCGTTTGCGCCGCAATTCTGCTGAAATCTTCGGGAACGAATTTTTCGGTAAATCTGTCGCCGAGTTTATAGCCTTTTTTGACAGCGCGCGCGTCTTCAAGCGAAATTTCGTTTTCGCGGTCCGCAACTTCTTCAACAACGGTTTTTACCGCATAAAAGTCTATCGAACCTTTTTCGGGATTCATTTTGATATCTATTGCGCCTACCGTACCCGAATACTGCTTTTTGCAAGCGGAAATAAGCGCGTTTTCAAGCGCTTCCAAAAATACCGACTGGGGTATTCCTTTTTCCTTTTCCAACGCGTCAAGCGCGGCAAAAAAATCTTTGCTGTATTTATTGCTCATTTTTTATCTCCCGATTGTTTTGTTTGGTTTATTTTATGGTTTTAATCGTTGAATTTTATTGCTTTGTTTATTTTTGCTATCTTATTGCGGGCAAGTTTTATAACTTCTTTACCCGAATTTACCGTAATAGTATTGTCGTCGAACGCTTCAAGTACGCCTTCGATAAATTTGCTGCCCTTTAAGGGAGCGAAAAGTTTTATTTCAACTTCCTTGTTTAAATTTCTTTCAAAATCGCGCGGCGTTTTAAAGGGGCGGTCAAGTCCCGGACTTGAAACGTTTAACGTATAAGGTTTGTCAAACGTGGGGTCAAAACCGTCAATAGGTTCCATAATGGCGTTATGGAATTTTTCGCACGTGTCCAAATCCACGCCCGTTTCCGTTTCTATAAATACCGTAAGCGAAGCGGCTTTGTCGCTCCACTCCACGTCTACGATTTCTATACCCATCGGCGTTGCGTATTTTTCAAGAAACTCTTGTATTTCGTTTACAGGTTTAATCGTCATAATTTCTCTAAAAAGATTGAGTGCCCTAACAGGCACTCAATCTCAATATTACTATTAAGGTCTGTTACATTTTAACATATACCGCCGTAAATTGCAAGCACAATTTTCACTTTATTGCAGTTTTGGCAAAGAATTTTTAATTTTTATAAGCTCAATAAATATTTTTGCCGTTGCAAGCGCGTCGTCAACCGCCCTGTGGTGGTTGAAAGTTATGTTAAACTTTGCCGCAATAGTATTCAGTTTATAGTTCGGCAAACCGGTAAGCAATTCCTGCGAAAGCGGAATAGTATCTATCAGTTTTCTGTCGAAAACGTAACCGCATTGCGACCAATAATAATCAACAAATTTATAGTCGAAGCCAACCACGTTGTGTCCGACAAGTATACTTCCGTTACAGAATTTAAAAAAATCCGGCATAACGCTTTCTGTTAAAGGCGCGGGAGCAACCATTTCTTCCGTAATGCCCGTAAGTTTGATAATTTCATCTGAAAGTTTGCGCTCGGGATTGATAAAGGTTGAAAAATACTCGGTTATTTCGCCGTCTATTATTTTGTAGGCGCCTATTTCTATTATTCTGTCCATATTTCCCGAAACGGGCGAACTGTTAAGCCCCGTTGTTTCCAAATCGAAAACTACGAAACTTTTGCCTTTAAGACATTCGGGAATAATTCTTTGAGTGAAAAAATCCGCCTGCTCGACATCGTAATACGGTTGAGGGAAAACGGTATGATAAAATTGCGGAACGGGCTTGGACTCGCGTTTTTCCGCAACGAAGTCCTGCGGCATTTTTCCCAAATCGATTGTTTTTGCGGTAAAACGCAAACTGCCTTTAAATTCTTCGTTGGCACCCGTGCATACCACACTGTCGCCGACTTTTAAGGCAAGAATTTTTTCCGCAGACTTCTGGCGGAGAAAGTATGTAACCGTACAGGCCGCGGTAGTGTCGTTTAGCGTAACGGAAAGGTACGTTTTTTCTATTCCCTTTTTGTTTACGTAACTGCGCTCTCTTATGTCGTCAATTATACCGCACACCGTTACTTCTTCCGAGGGAAAATTCAAGTCCGCCATATAAACCGCGGTATCGCGAATTTTTTCGCCTTCGAGAAACTCGAAATCGCAAATTTTAAACGTGCGCACGGGAGTTTCGTACTCAATCTCGTCCCTGTCTTCTTCCGTTTCAATCTCTTCTAAATTTATTTCGGAAGCGACGCACTTGCCGAAAAACTCGCCGCAATAATTCTTTTTAAGGTATTCGGTAATCCTTACGCACAACCCGTCGTCAACAAAGCTGGGGGCTACCGCTATTGAATAATGAAAACCGTCCTCGCGCTTTTCCACCGTTATATCGTCGGCTGACAAAGTTGAAAAAACCGCCTTCGACAATACGCCAACGGCGTCGAAAATTTTGCGCTTTACCATATCGCAATCGGGCGTGAGTTTGGTAATTTCCAACGTGCAATCGAAATACGCGGGAACAAATTTTTTTATTGCTGCCTGCGCTTTTGTTTTGTCCGAAGGAGTAAAAGCGGCGTCAGTGATTATTGCCACGATAACCAAACGACGCGCCCTGTAAACTTCGACAGAGCGCAAAATACAATTTTTGAAATTTTCGGAAACGGAACGCAGTTCCGTCAAAACTTCTTGCAACATACCTTTACTTTAAATTTCGCATTGCGCAAAAAAAACGCAAAACGTAAGTTGTTTTTACTGTTTTTCCGCCAACAACGCGTCGATTTCTTCAAAAAATCTTTTTTCGGCGCAGTCTGCGGGAATTTTTTCGGTTATTTCACCGTTTTTGAAAATTACGCAATAGTCGCTTGCGCCGGCTATGCCCAAATCGCAATCCTTCGCCTCTCCCGGTCCGTTTACAACGCAACCCATCACGGCGATTTTTAACGGTTTTGAAAAATTTTCAACGTAGGCGGAAACTTTTTTAGCCAACTCCATAGAGTTCCAAAGGCACCGCCCGCAAGTCGGGCAGGAAACTACGTCGACATAGTTTTTGTCAAGTTCCAGCGCGCGTAAAAGCCTTTTTGCGGCATAAATTTCCTTTACGGGGTCGTCGGTGACGGAAACGCGCAACGTATCGCCTATTCCTTCAAGAAGCAAAGCACCCAACGCGGCGGACGACTTTACCACCGCCATCGCCTCCGTTCCCGCTTCGGTTACGCCGATATGCAAGGGATAGTCAGTTTTTTGCGAAAGCAGTTTATACGCCTTTACCGTAAGCGGCGCGCTTGAAGCCTTTACCGAAACAACGATATCGTTTACGCCGTATTTTTCAAGCGAGGCAACGCTTTTAAGCGCGCTTTCTACAAGCGAACGCTCGTTTTTGCCGTACTTTTCAAGAAATTCTTTTTCAACGCTGCCTGTGTTTGCGCCCACTCTGACGGGAATTTTATGTGCCTTCAAGCAGTCGGCTACAAGACGGATTTTGTCCTCCCCGCCTATATTTCCGGGATTTATACGTATTTTATCGGCGCCGTTTTCAACGGATAAAACCGCAAGTTTGGCGGAAAAATGAATATCCGCAACAATAGGTATTTTTATGCCTGCGCGTATTTTGCCAATTGAAAGCGCGTCGTCCTCGTCAAGTACGGAAACGCGGATAATTTCGCAGCCCGCTTGTTCAAGCCCGCGAATCTGCGCTATCGTTTTTTCCGTTTCGGAAGTTTTTACGGTGCACATCGACTGTATTTTTACGCTTTCGCCGCCGCCGACATAAACTCCGCCTATACTGACTTTTTGGGTTAATTTACTCATTACGGTTTTTTGTTGTCTATAAGTTTTTGCAGCTCCTGCATAAAACTTTCTATATCCTTGAACGAACGGTAAACGCTGGCATAGCGAACGTAAGCGACCTCGTCGTACTTTTTAAGTTCGTCCATAACCATTTCGCCTATGAGTTTGGAAGAAACTTCCTGCTCCATAGAGTTGTAAATCTTTTTTGCGACTACCGAAACCATTTCGTCTATCGCGCTCATAGAAACGGGGCGTTTTTCACAGGCTTTGATAATTCCGTTTTTCACCTTCTGCGCGTCGAAAGCCTGCCTGAGCCCGCTTGACTTGACAACAAGCACGGGAGTGTCTTCAATAGTTTCGTAAGTGGTAAACCTTCTGCCGCAGTTGGTACACTCGCGCCTGCGGCGAATGGTCCTTCCTTCTTCCGCCGAACGGCTGTCGATAACCTTACTGTCCTCGCAACCGCAATATAAACATTTCATTTATAGGTTTGCTTCCTTAAAATTTATATTTTTCTTTAATTATTTAAAGTATTTTACGCCGCTTTCGAATATGCGCATATCGAAGGAACCGCTGAAATTTTTATACAAATTCATTCCTATTCTTTCGCTATGCCCCATTTTGCCGAAAACTCTGCCGTCGGGGGAGGTTATTCCCTCTATCGCCCAGGTGCTGCCGTTGGGATTGAATGGGCTTTCCATAGTGGGCGCGCCATTCAAATCGACGTATTGCGTGGCGATTTGTCCGCGTTTTTTCATAAGCGCGAGTTCTTCTTCGGGAGCGACTATTTTACCCTCTCCGTGAGAAACGGGGACGGAATACACTTCTCCCACTTTGCAAGCGGACAGCCAAGGGCTTATTACGGAAGAAACGCGTATGTTTGCCATTGTGGAAACGTGGCGCGAAATATTGTTGTAAGTAAGCGTGGGCGAAGTTTCGGTAAGCGGGCGTATTCTGCCGTAAGGTACAAGTCCGAGTTTTATAAGCGCCTGAAAACCGTTGCATATACCCAAAGCAAGTCCGTCGCGCACCCTCAAAAACTCCATAATTCGTTCAGAAATCGCGGGGTTGTTGAACGTTGTCGCAATAAATTTGCCCGAACCGTCCGGCTCGTCGCCGCCGGAAAATCCGCCGGGGAAGGCGATTATGTTTGCGCGGTCTATCGCGCCGATTATCGCCTGCACGCTTTCTTCAATGTCCTTGGGCGTTCTGTTTTTTATAACAAGAATTTCCGTTTCGGCGCCTGCGCGGCGGAAAGCCCTTTCGGTGTCAAGTTCGCAGTTAGTGCCGGGGAACGCGGGTATAAATACTCGCGGTTTTGCGGTTTTTACAGATATATTAGTGTATTTAAGCCTTATCGGGCAATCGCAATCGGGTGTTTTACCTTCCGCAAGAGCGGTTGAAGGGAATACGCTTTCCAATTTTCCCGTATAGGCGCTTAATGCGGCTCCGCTTTCTACCTTTTGACCGTCAAGGGTAAAGTCTTTTTCGGTTACCGTTCCCAAAACTACGTAATCAAGTCCTTCCAGAACGTCCTCGTCGGAAACAGAAACTATTATACTGCCGTAATTTTCTTTAAACAATTCGCCGTAACCGCACTCGAAGGCAAAGCCAAGCCCGTTGCCAAAGCAGGATTTAGCCACCGCTGCTGCCGCGCCGCCATTTTCAACGACGGTTGCAAAATCGATTTGCCCCGCGGATATACCCGAGTTAACGGCAGAATACAGCGTTTTAAGATATTCAAAATCGGGAATCTGATTTTCGTCTTTTTTGATGTTTAAAAGATAAAGTTTTGCTCCCGCGGAAGAAAGAACGTTTGTTATCAGCGCGGAAGCCTTTGCAGGCGCCAATGCAAACGAAATCAACGTAGGCGGAACGTCAATATCTTCGAAAGACCCGCTCATAGAGTCTTTTCCGCCAATCGCAGCCAAACCGATATTGATTTGCGCATATAGCGCGCCCAAAAGCGCGGCAAGAGGCACGCCCCAACGCTTTTTATCGTCGCGAAGGCGCATAAAGAATTCTTGCAAAGTCAGTCTTATATCTTCGGCTTTTGCACCTGCCGCCACCGCCTTTGAAACGGAAGCGACAATCGAATATATAGCGCCCGTAAAAGGCGAGGACGACATAAGTTCGGGGTTATAACCGTATGCGGAAACGGTGCAATCGTCCGTTTCGCCGCCCGTAAGTTTTGCAGCCATTGCAATTACGGGAGTCAACTGATATTTGCCTCCGAATGGCATATATACGGACTTTGCTCCTATTGTAGAGTCAAACATTTCCGCAAGTCCCTTTTTGGAACATACGTTAAGCGATGACAAAACGGAAATCAATTTTTCGTTAAAGGAATCCGCGGCTTCCGGCTCGTTGAAAAACTCTGTTACGGTTTCGTTTATTTCTGCGTCCGTCCTCTGTTTTACGCCGTTTGTGTCAAGAAAAGCGCGAGCTATATCCACTATCGTTTTTCCGCGGTGGAACATTCTGATTCTGCCGTGGTCCATAACGAAAGCAACGGGCGTTGCGGAAAGATTTTCTTCCGCGGCAAGGTCTATAAATTCGCGAGCGTCTTCCGGCTTTATTACAACCGCCATACGCTCCTGCGATTCGGAAATGGCAAGTTCGGTGCCGTTAAGTCCCTGATATTTTTTAGGCACCCTGTCAAGAAAAATATCCAGTCCGTCGGCAAGTTCGCCTATCGCCACGGAAACGCCGCCCGCGCCGAAGTCGTTACATTTTTTAATCATTCCCGTAGCGCGGGGATTAAGGAAAAGTCTTTGCAGTTTTCTTTCAGTAAGCGCGTTACCCTTCTGCACTTCCGCGCCGCAGGTCTGCACCGACTTTACGTCGTGCGCTTTGGAAGAACCGGTTGCGCCGCCGCAGCCGTCCCTGCCCGTTTCGCCGCCAAGCAACAAAATTACGTCGCCCTTTTCGGGTTTTTCGCGGTAAATCATATCCGATTTGGCGCCGCCGACTACAAAACCCGTTTCAAGGCGCTTTGCCTTATAACCGGGGTGATAAACTTCGTCAACCTGTCCGGTTGCAAGCCCTATCTGATTGCCGTAAGAGGAAAATCCTGCCGCGGCGGTTTTTGTAATTACCCTTTGGGGAAGTTTGCCTTCAATGGTATTTTCCAGAGGTTCGGTAGGGTCTGCCGCGCCCGTAACGCGCATAGACTGCAAAACGTAAGTCCTTCCCGACAAAGGGTCGCGTATGGCACCGCCAAGACAGGTTGCGGCGCCGCCGAACGGCTCTATCTCCGTAGGGTGGTTGTGCGTTTCGTTTTTGAACATTACGGTATATTTTTGGTTTATTCCGTCAAGCGTGGCGTCTATTTTTATGGAACACGCGTTTATTTCGTCCGACTCGTCCAAGTTGTCGAGTTTTCCGTCTTTTTTAAGTTTTTTTGCGCCGATTGTGGCAACGTCCATAAGGCAAGGATATTTGTCCTCGCGCCCTTCGTACATTTCCGCAAATAAATCTTTATAAAGTTGCAACGCCTTTTCAACGTGCGCGTTGTCGCCGTTTACCGAAATATTTTGAAGTTCGGTTGAAAAAGTGGTATGGCGGCAATGGTCGGACCAATACGTGTCGATAACGCGTATTTCCGTTTCGGTGGGGTTGCGCTTTTCCTTTTTGAAGTAATCGCGCACGAAAGCAAGGTCTTCAACGGACATTGCCAGCCCCATTTTGGTGTGATAATTTTTGACGTCCTTATCCGTGAATTTTATAAAGCCGTCCACGTCCTTCACTTCTTCCGCAACGTCCGCCGCACGCAAAAGCGTTTCGGGCTTGTCAAGCGAAACTTCCTCGCTTTCAACGGGATTTATAAGGTGCTTTTTTATGCGCGACAACTGCTCGTCAGTAACACCCGAAATAGCGTAAACGGTAGCGCATTTGATGAGAGGGCGCTCTTTCTGCGTAAGAAGCTGCACGCATTGCGCGGCGCTGTCCGCGCGCTGGTCGTATTGCCCCGTAAGATAAGCCGCGGCAAAAACTTTATATCCGCTTTCCGCTTCAAACATTTCAAAATATACGTCGTCTACGGGAGTCTCGGAAAACACGCAGGGAACGGCGGCTTTAAACTCGTCTTCCGACAATCCTTCCACGTCGTACCTTATAAGGCTGCGTACGTCGTCCGCTTCCGTTTTAAGAAGGTTGCGGATTTCTTCCTTAATTTTTTTTGCCTGTAAATTGTCTTTCTTTTCAACAAAAATTCTGTAAATATTCATAACCTTTACCTTTGCGCTGTATTTTACGGTTTATATATGAAAATCGGATTTGTTTCAGCCCTGTCTGTATTTCAAGCCTATGTCCTTGCGGTACTGCATTCCTTCCCAGCTGATATTTTCAACGGCTTTATATGCTTTTTTGCGCGCCTGTTCAACAGTTTCGCCCTTTGCAACAACGCCCAAAACTCTGCCGCCGCCTGTTACAAGTTTGCCGTCTTTAATAGCCGTACCCGCGTGCACCAAAACGGCGTCGCCTACGTCGCCTATATTTATTTGCTTACCCTTTGCATATCCGAGAGGATAGCCGCCGCTTGCAAGCACAACGCAAACGCAGGCGCCGTCCTCCCATTCTATTTTCACGTCCGCAAGCCTTCCGTCCGTAACCGCCTCGAAAATATCAAGTAAGTCAGTCTTTAACATAGGCAAAATTACCTGCGTTTCAGGGTCGCCGAAACGTGAATTGTATTCGACTACTTTCATACCCTTATCGGTACGCATAAGTCCGAAATAAAGGCAACCTTTAAAAGTCCTTCCCTCGGCGTTCATAGCGTTGACGGTGGGGAGCATAATTTTTTCGTAAACTTCCTTTTCAAGTTCATCCGTCCAGAACGGACAAGGCGAAAACGTACCCATACCGCCCGTGTTAAGCCCTTTGTCGCCGTCGTACACGCGCTTATGGTCGCAGGACGTTATCATAGGAACGATAGTTTTGCCGTCCGTGAAAGCAAGCACCGAAACTTCTTCGCCGGGTGTATACTTTAAACCTTTAAGGCACTCCTCAATTACCACGACGTTGCCCGCCGCACCGAAGGCTTTATCCAGCATAATTTCTTTAAGCCCTTCTTCCGCCTGCTTCAAGTCCTCGCATATAAGCACGCCTTTGCCCAAAGCCAGCCCGTCCGCCTTTAAAACTATCGGAGCGCCTTTTGCACGGACGTACGTCAAGGCCTTCTCATAGTCGCTGAAAATTTCAGACTCGGCAGTGGGTATATTATACTTTTTCATAAGATTTTTAGAAAAAGCCTTGCTTGCCTCTATTATCGCCGCATTTTTATTGGGTCCGAAACAACGCTTTCCCATTGCTTCAAGTTCGTCCACAAGCCCAAGCGCAAGCGGGTCGTCCGGCGCAACTACAATATAGTCGATTTCGGGATGCTCGCCGACGTATTTTTTTACCGCCGCGATATTCATATAATCAACGTTTACGTTTTCGGCAATCTGCGCAGTGCCTGCGTTGCCTTTCATACAATATAGTTTTTCTACGCGTTTGCTTTTTTTGAGGGCGAGGAGAATTGCGTGTTCTCTCCCCCCGTTACCTATGACGAGTACGTTCATAAATTTATCCTGAAAATGTGTTTAATCGTGATATATGTCGGGGGCAACGGTAAATTTAACCGCTTAAATCAATGTTTGAAGTGGCGATTACCGACAAACACCATTGCAATGCCGGCTTTGTTGCAGGCTTCTACCGAGGCTTCGTCCTGAATAGAGCCGCCCGGCTGAATTATGGCGGTTATTCCCGCCTTTACGCATTCCTCAACGCAGTCGGGGAACGGGAAAAACGCGTCCGAAGCCATAACCGAGCCAGCCGCTTCTTTACCCGCGTGCTCTATCGCCTGCTTCGCCGCCCAGATACGATTTGTTTGCCCCATACCTATGCCCGTTGTTCTGCCTTGTTTGCCAATTACTATCGCGTTAGATTTGGTATGCTTTACAACCTTCCAGTTGAACAGCATTGCCTCCACTTCTTCCGCTGTGGGCACACGGTCGGTGACAACGCCCGTGCCGTAATTTTTTCTTTGTTTTCCGCTTGATAAAGTGACGGTTTCGACGTCCGCTTTTTTATTAAAAACGCCCGTATCCTCGCCGGCAATCAAACTTTCGTCATACTGCTGCACAAGCAAACCGCCGTAAACTTTTTTCATATCGAAGGCCGTGCTTTCTCTGCGGGCGGAAATATCGTCAATCTGCAAAAGACGGATATTTTTCTTTTGTTTGAGTATTTCAAGCGCCTTTTCGGAATAGGACGGCGCCATAACTATTTCTATAAAAATTTTATTTATTTCGGTTGCGGTAAGTTCGTCAACTTCGCCGTTTATTGCAAGAATACCGCCGAAAACCGAAACGGGGTCGCTTTCGTATGCGCGCATATACGCCTGATAAACGCAATCGCCCGTACCTACGCCGCAAGGATTTGCGTGCTTACACGCAACCACCGCGGGAACGGAACCGAACTCCTTCAAAAGTTCCAAAGCGCCGTTGGCGTCGTTTATGTTATTGTAGGAAAGTTCTTTACCCCAAAGCTGCTTTGCGGAAGAAAGCGAGCCTTTGCGTATAAACTGCTCGTTATAGAAAACGGCCTTTTGGTCGGGATTTTCTCCGTAGCGCATATCCTGCGCTTTTTCATAAGCGAAAGTAACCTCGTCGGGGAAGGTTATGCCAAGTTGTGCCGCAAGATAGTTTGAAATAAGGCTGTCGTATACCGCGGTATGCGCAAACACCTTGTATTGAAGATATTTTTTGGTTTCAAGCGAAACGCCGCCGTTTGCAAGTTCTTCAAGTACCTTTCCATAGTCTTTGGGGTCGACTATAACCGCTACGTCCTGATAATTTTTTGCGGCAGCCCTAATCATAGTAGGTCCGCCTATATCTATGTTTTCAACGCATTCGGCAAAGTCCGCGCCCTTTGCAAGCGTGGCTTTGAAGGGATATAAATTTACACAGACAACGTCGATTGTGTTTATTTTAAGTTTTTCAAGCTGAGCCATATGTTCGGAGTTTGAACGCATAGCCAAAAGTCCTGCGTGCACGTTGGGGTGCAAAGTTTTTACTCTGCCGTCAAGACACTCGGGAAAGCCTGTAATTTCGGATATTCCTATAACTTTAAGTCCCGCTTCCTTCAACGCCTTCGCCGTGCCGCCCGTGGAAATAATTTCAAACCCGTTTGCAACAAGTCCTTTGCAAAATTCCACTACTCCCGTCTTATCGGAAACGCTGACAAGCGCTCTCTTTTTCATTTTCATAATTTAACTCCTTATCCAACGGTAACTTTTCTGCCGTTTTTCGTAATTTTTCCCTGACAAAGTTTTTTGACGCAGTAAGGAAGAAGTTTGTGTTCTTCGCGCAAAATTCTTTCCTGCAAACTTTCGGGCGTGTCGCCGTCCTGCACGCCTACCGCCCTCTGCGCTATTATTGCGCCGCCGTCCGGCACTTCGTTTACAAAATGCACCGTGCAACCCGAAACTTTTGCGCCGTATTCCAAAACCGCGGAGTGCACTTTAAGCCCGTAATAGCCCGCGCCGCAAAAAGCGGGAATAAGCGACGGGTGAATATTGATAATTCTGTCCTTGAAAGCCTTAATAAAACTTTCAGGAATAATTTTAAGCCAGCCCGCAAGCACTATGTAATCCACGCCGTTCATATTAAGCAAATACGTAAGTTCGGCGTAAAGCGCTTCAAGGTCGGGGTAGTCCTTTTTGGAAAAAACCGCCGTTTTTATTCCGTGCTTTTGCGCCCTTTCTATTGCGCCTATTCCGTTTTTTGAAGCTATCAAATACGCAATTTCGCAAAAATTTTCGCGTTCGTTAGCGTCTATAACGGACTGAAAATCCGTCCCACCGCCCGAAGCAAAAACGGCTATACGCTTCATTTTAGGGTTACTCCCTTGCCTTTTACCGTCTTGCCGAGCACAACGCACTGCTCGCCAGTGCTTTCAAGCTGAGCAATCGCCTTTTTTACGTCGTGCTTTTTAACGCAGACTACCATACCTATGCCCATATTGAAAGTGTTATAAATTTGCTCGTCGCTAAGTTCCGCCTTCTGCTTCATAACGCGGAATACGGCGGGCACTTCGTAAGACTTGGTGTCTATTACGCAGCCCACGCCTTCGGGAAAAATGCGGGGAATATTTTCAATAAATCCGCCGCCCGTAATGTGCGCAATTCCCTTTACGTTTACGTTTTTGATTAGCGCGAGTATGCTTTTAACGTATATTCTTGTAGGCGTAAGCAAAACGTCGATGGGTTTTGCGCCAAGCTCGTCGTCAAACCTGTTAAGTTCGTAAATGTTTTCGCCGAAAAGTTTTCTTACCAATGAATATCCGTTGGAATGGATTCCGCTGGATTTAAGCCCTATAAGCACGTCGCCGGGCTTTATTGTGCTGCCGTTTATAATTTTTTTGCGGTCTACCGCGCCAACGGCAAAACCCGCTATATCATAATCGCCCTGACGGTAAAAACCGGGCATTTCGGCAGTTTCGCCGCCGATTAACGCCGCGCCGCACTGACGGCAACCTTCCGCAACGCCCGCCACAACGGTTGCAACCTTTTCGGGGCTGAGCGCGCCCGTTGCGAAATAATCCAAAAAGAACAACGGTCTTGCGCCCTGACAAACTATGTCGTTGACGCACATAGCCACGGCGTCGATACCGATTGTGTCGTGCTTGCCTGAAATTATGGCGTATTTCAATTTGGTGCCAACTCCGTCGGTACCGGCAACCAAAACGGGACGCTTTATATCTTTTGGCATAGTAAAGAACCCGCCGAACGAGCCTATATCCCCAAGAACTCCGCTTGTATAAGTGGATTTTACGTGCTCCTTCATAAGTTTAACCGCTTCGTAACCTCTTTCAACGTCCACGCCGCTGTCTTTATAAGAAATGCTCATTTTAACTCCTTGAATTTTTTGTTATGATAAAAGTTTGTCGGCAAGATAAAAATTATTCCAGCTTGTTTTTATCCGCCTCGTACCCTTCCAGCGGGTACGGATACTGTCCGTTGAAGCAACCCAGACAAAATCCTATATGCGCGCCTTCGCAAGTGGACAAAAGCTGCTCTATCGAAAGATACCTTACGCTGTCCGCGCCAAGGCTTTCGCAAATCTGATTTTCGTCCTTATACGCGCCGATAAGTTGCGAATACGTCTGAATATCTATGCCGAGATGGCAGGGATGTTTTATTATGGGGGAACAAATTCTGATATGTACTTCCTTCGCGCCCGCGTCCCGCAGCATTTTTACGATTTTGCGCATTGTTGTGCCGCGGACTATGCTGTCGTCAATCAAAATTACTCTTTTGCCGCGAACGTTGCCGCGCAACGCGTTCATTTTTACGTTGAGGCTGTTTTCCCTCTGGCGTTGGTCGGGCTGAATAAACGTCCTTCCGACGTAACGGTTTTTTGCAAGCGCTTCTACAAAAGGTATGCCGCTTTCTTCCGCAAAGCCGCGCGCTGCGACGTTGCCCGAGTCGGGCACGCCCGAAACCAAATCGGCTTTGACGGGATAATATTTTGCAAGCAGTTTGCCCGCCATTTTGCGCGCTTCGTACACACTGTAACCGTCCAGCACGGAGTCGTGGCGTGCGAAATACACGTATTCGAATATGCACATACTCGCTTTTTTGGGAAGGTTGTCCATAAAGTATGAGTGCAAGCCGTCGCTATCGACAACCACTATTTCACCCGGCTTTACGTCGCGCAAAAAGTTTGCGCCAACCGCGTCCAAAGCGCACGTTTCACTTGCGACTACCACGTCGTCATCCTTCATTCCTATGCAAAGCGGACGTATGCCGAAGGGGTCGCGCACGGCGATAAGTTTATCGCAGGTCATAATAACCAGTGCGTACGAACCTTTGAATTTTGCGCAAGCGCGCTTAACGCCCGTAATAATATCCCCTTCCGAAAGGCTGTTTATAAGCACCGCTATAACTTCGCTGTCTATACTCGTCTGAAAAACCGCGTTTTGCGCTATAAGACTGTCGCGCAGACTTTTGGTGTTGGTAAGATTGCCGTTATGCGCAACCGCCATTTTTCCGCATTTGCCCGTAAACACAACGGGTTGAGCGTTGAGCAGCTGGCTTGCGCCCGTGGTTGAATAACGGACGTGACCTATCGCAATATCGCCTTCGGGCAACGATTCAAGATTGCCGCCCGCAAACACGTCGGCAACAAGTCCCATTCCCTTGTAATAACTTATTTTATCCGCATAAGCGACCGCAATACCGCCGCTTTCCTGCCCCCTGTGTTGAAGCGCGTAAAGACCGTAATAGACGGTATGGGCGACGTTGCGGTTTTCCTGCGAGTATACACCGAAAACGCCGCACTCCTCCTGCATACTGTCAAAAGGGGCTTTCTCTGTTCTTAAATACATATTAACCTTTGATTTTCGTTTTTTTAGTTGATTTATAACGCCGAATTACTTGTTTATGCGTTTGAAAATTTCAGCGTAAGCGTCCTCAACTCCGCCCAAATCACGGCGGAATCTGTCCTTATCAAGACTTACGTGCTTGGTGGTATCCCACGTGCCAGCCTCCCAGAAGCGGCAAGTGTCGGGAGAAATTTCGTCCGCAAGCACGATTTGTCCCTTAAATCTGCCGAATTCAAGTTTGAAGTCGATAAGGTCTATGTTAAGTTCCTTAAAGAAGGTTTTCAAAGCGTCGTTTACGGCGAAAGCCATTTTTTTGATTGTGTCAATTTCTTCCGCGGTGGCAAGTCCAAGCGCCAAAGCGTGATAATCGTTGATAAGCGGGTCGCCCAAATCGTCGTTTTTATAAGAAAACTCTATTGTGGGAGCGGTAAATTCGGTTCCTTCCGCAACGCCGTATCTCTTTGAAAAACTACCAGCGGCAACGTTTCTTATGATTACTTCAAGGGGAACTATGTTCACCTTTTTTACAACGGTGTTACGCTCGTCAATCTGCTCTACGAAATGCGTGGGTATGCCCTTCTTTTCAAGCATCTCCATCATTTTATTGCTCATAACGTTGTTTATTGCGCCTTTTCCCGCAATAGTTCCTTTTTTCAAGCCGTTGAAAGCGGTTGCGTCGTCCTTATAAGAAACTATTACGTAATCCGCGTTGTCGGTTGCAAACACTTTTTTTGCCTTGCCTTCGTAAAGCTGTTCCTTCTTAATCATAAAATTTATCTCCTGAAAAAATTTGATTTTATTTGATATAGTTTAAATTTCCGTCTGAAACGGACCTAAAAAAGTTATTCTTTAATTATAAATACCCGCAGAAAGCGCTGCGGGCATTATTCAGGTTTGCGAAATTTCACGCTGAACTGCTATATCGTCAGCGTTTATCTTTTCTCTCATATTATTTTTGTAGTCTTTGAGTTTCTTTGCTATATCGGGGTATTTTACGCCCAGAATCTGCAAAGCGAGAAGCCCCGCGTTTTCTCCGCCGTTTACCCCTACGCAAGCGACGGGTATGCCGGAGGGCATTTGCACGATAGACAGCAGACTGTCCAGTCCGCCCATCATATCGGTTTTTACGGGAAGCCCTATGACGGGCAACGTTGTATTGGCAGCGATTACGCCGCCGAGGTGCGCCGCTTTGCCTGCCGCGCAGATTATGACTTCAAAGCCGTTTTTTTCTGCGTTTGCGGAAAACTCGTGCGCTTCTTCGGGGGTGCGGTGCGCGGAAATTACCCTTACCACCGCTTCCGCGCCGAAACTTTTTATAATATCCGCCGCGGGTTTTACCACTCCCAAATCAGATTTACTGCCCATTATAATTGCTATTTTTGCCATATCAATCTCCGTTTAAGGAAAATTCCGTTGTTTTTAAACCTAGCCCGCAAAAAATAACGTTTAAAAATATTATTTTCCGCAAAGCGAAACATACTGTTTATATGGTTTTGCTGTACGTAATTTTTATAGTTTATATACTTGCAATCAACGTATTCGCAATTATGCTTGTCAAAGCCCAGCGCGACGAATCCGCAGACGAAAACGGATTATCAAAAAGCGGGGACGGCAAACTTTTGCTTACCGCGCTGCTTGGCGGGGCCATAGCCATTTACGTTTCTATGTTCGTTATGCGTTACCGTCTGAAAAACCTGTTGCTTATGATTCTTCTGCCCGTTATCGCCGTACTCAACGTCTATTTTTGCATAGTAGCGTTCCGTTCGGGGATGTCGTTTTTCGTGGTTGCGTAAAAAACATACAACATTTATCGAATACGCATTGATTATAACACAATATATTGTGAAAAGAAAAATGTTTGAATGAACTTTTTTAAAAATTTAAAAGTAAAAATTTAACTTTTACCGCTATCAAACGGTTGACAAACAGCAAACCGTTTAACAAGCGTAAAAATATACCCGCCGCACGTAACGCGCGGCGGGATTTATTTTTTATTGCTTATTTTCGTTTGCGGATTCGCCGTCCGATTGCTTCGCCTTCAAAAGGTCGCGTATTTCTCGCAACAAATCGTCGGTGGTTTCCACAGGGACGGCGGGCGTCTGTTCGACAACGGGAGCAACCGCTTCGGCTACTTTAACAGCCGCTTCCTCCTCGGTTATTTTTCCCTTTTTAAGTTGTTTTTCAATCTTTTTTCTCTGTTTTTCGGCTGCGTTGTGTCCCGCCTTTTTTATTGCCATAATAATTTTTACGCCCAAAAACAGACATATAGCAATAATCAGAAAATTTATTATAGCCATTAAAAAATTGCCGTAATTCCAGTAAATAGCCGCAGGGTTTGCGCTGCCGTCGGCAAGCACGGGCTCGACCCACTTATTCAACTGAACCGACAAGCCCTTTATTCCGTCGCCCGTGGCAAGTTTAAGAAGCGGCATAATAATGTCGTTTACAAGCGAATTGACTATTGTGCTGAAAGCGCCGCCTATTATTACGCCGACAGCCATATCCAAAATGTTGCCGCGCGAAACAAAATCTTTAAATTCTTTCAAAAACTTTTTCATAATAACTCCCTTTAATTTTTACACCGCCATTATAATTTCAGGCGCCCTTTATGTCAAGCAAAACAAAAACCAAGGCCGTTTATTTAAATAAAATCATAGCCGTTTCAACCGTTGATAAGCGCCGAAACAAGTTTTTCCCTTTTTGCTCCGTAATCTTCGTTTTTTGCCGACGCACAATCGAAAACCGTTTTTCCGTCCTTTAAAACAATAATTCTGCCGCCTAAACAAAGCGCCTCGTCAACGTCGTGCGTGACAAAAAGCACCGTTCTTTTATCCTTTTGCCAGACTTCCGAAAACAGTTCGTAAATTTGTTTTTTTAGTTTTAAATCCAGCGACGAAAAAGGCTCGTCCATAAGAAGAATTTCGCCTTCGTACAAAAAAGCGCGCGCCAACGCCACGCGCTGAGCCTCCCCGCCGGACAACGTTTTGGGATAGGCGGCGGCTTTATCCGAAAGATTGACGCGCGCAAGCATTTCATAAATTTTGTTTTTATCCTTACAGATTAAGGCAAGGTTTTGCTCAACCGTCAAATTGGGGACAAGCCTCGGCGACTGAAATACGTACGAACATTTTAAAGAAGGGGCTTCTCCTTGAAAATCAGTCAAACCCGCCAAGCAGTTTAAAAGCGTGGTTTTTCCGCAGCCGCTTTCGCCGAGGACGCACGTGATTTCGCCTTCGTTTAAAGCCAGATTAAAACCATCGTAAACGCGATTTTGTCCGTAATTTTTAGTTAGGTTTTTGATTTCTATCATTTTTTAATTCCATTTTTGCGTTAGTCGTTTTAATTGCGAGCAGACCGCGTCAAGCAAAAGTCCCACAACAACCGCGGCAAGCGTAAGCGCGGCAAGGTTTGCAGTTTCCGCCGCAAGGCTGCTTTCCTGCATCATTCCGCCCAAACCTTTTGCCGTGTTTACAAGCACTTCCGCCGAAACAGTAACTTTAAGCCCCAACGAAAGATTTGCGCCCGTTTGCGAAAGCGCGTTTGGAAGAATTTGCGGCAGATAAATTTTGAAAAGTTTGTCGCGCTTGTTTACGTTATAAACTTTCGCCATTTCAAACAATCCTGCGTCAATACCTTCCGCCGCTGCAATAAACTGCGCGTATATGGCGGGAAAAAGCACAAGCACGGTAACAGCCGCGGGGGATACCGACCTGTTGCCGGAAGTTATCTTCAAAATAATTAGGCTTACCGCAAGCGTAGGCAGCACGCGAACAAAAGTCATAAGCGGTTTAAATATTGCCTTAACCGTCTTACTTAACGAAGCGGCGGCTGCGCAAACCGCGGCGGCGAAAGAAATTAAAAAAGCCGCGACCGTCCTTAACAGCGAACCTCCTACCGCCGCCCAGAACTCTGCCGAAGAAAGGTTATGCCAAAAACACACGGCGGTTTCCGAAAAAGAAGGCACTATCTGCTTGTTGCCTGCGGAATAGTACGCGATTAACCATACTATCCACATAAGCGCGATTGCCGCCAGCGAACCTATAATATTGAATTTTCTTTGTTTAAAAAAATCTTTTACCGCGTTCATTTTATTTAAGCAGAATAGAAAAACCCTTCGGCAACCTTAGTCGCCGCCACGTCGTTTACGCTTATAAGTTCGTCCAAAAACGTTTTTACGCGCTCTTTACATTGCGAAGAATCGACAAATCTGACGGCGCAATTTGCTATTACGCTTTTGGTAAGGTTTGCCGCGGTAAACGCGGGCTTTGTGTTTTCGGGGTCGGCATAGTGGCTTTTAACAGCGTTAAAAATAGTTTCGGCGCTTACATTTTCATCAAGCAACCAATCTGCCGCGCCCTCCATTTCATTCATAAACTCGGCAATAAATTTGCCGTCTTTTTCTATAAGCGAATTTTTTGCGACAAGCACCGCCTGAGGATAGCCGTCCTTGCCGTAAAGCGACTGCAAACTGCCGGCTTGCTTTAAATTGAGGTTTGCATTTGCCACCCTTGTGCTTGCGGCGGGCTCGGGAACGACAAAATAGTCGTATGCGGTTTCCGTGCCCGAAACCTGCGCGGGCAGCACGCTTTCAAGCGTTACGTCCCGCAATATGCCGTACTTATCAAGCACAAGCTTGCAAGCCGCGCCGGGGAAAGCCGCCATATTTACAACGCCGATTTTAGCCCCTCTGACGGTTTCGGCAAAATTTTCGGCAGTGAGCGAAGGTTTGTCCTTTCCCGATAAAATAAACAGATTTCCGTGCGTTACCGCGCCCAGCATTTTATATCTTGCTCCCGTGCCAAGCAGTTTGCTTGCCGCGTTTACGGGAAGTATGCACAAATCTGCATTTTTGCTTTCGTCGTTATAAGTTACGCAGGACGAAATTTCTTCGGCTGAAACAACGCGGTATTTCACGTTTTTATTGAAATTTTTTTCTTCCGACATAAGCCTTGCAATTGCCAGCGCGGGCGCGCCGTCGGGCGTGTATACCGTAATACCGTCCGTTTGATTTTTTCCGCAGGCGGCGAAAACCGCCGAAGCGCAAAGCATAACCGCGCAAATTAAAGCGATTAAAATTTTTTTCACAACGTTTCTCCTTTCGGTATCAGGTTATTCCCTTTTACCTCAAAAAATTTTCAAATTTAAATTATATGCGGGACATAAGCGTCTTTGCGGAAACGCCGCCAAGCATACCTATTTTTCCCGTAAGTTTATTTATTGTTTCCGCGGGAGCGTCCAGAACCACGCTTATTACGGCAACTGACTTTTTGTTGTAAGGCACGCCCATTCTGCCTATTATGTATTCGCCGAATTCCGATAAAAGCGCGTTTACGTTTGCGCTTTGCAAACGATTTTCAACTATTATACTTATTACCGCAAGCCTGCTTTCGGACATAAAAAAATCCCTCCTTCAAGAGGGTACGACAAAACCGCGAGGACGTATGCCGCGCGAAAAAGCCTTTACCCTCAGGAAATACCTTTAAGTTCAGGATTTTATTTTAACACCTTAATAAAAAAAATTCAAGCGTATGAATAAGCGGTTTTAAATTTAACATACTTATGGTATGAAAAAATCTTTGCTCCTTATTATTTCTATTTTTACGGCAGGCTGCGCCGCTTGCTTTGCGGGCTGCGCAAAAGACGTTGACTCC
Source organism: uncultured Christensenella sp. (assembly GCA_910585785.1). Taxonomy (GTDB): domain Bacteria; phylum Bacillota; class Clostridia; order Christensenellales; family Borkfalkiaceae; genus Coproplasma. The sequence goes on from CAJUEV010000004.1 coordinate 86,424, forward strand.
CCTTCCGAAACGCGCGCGCTGCAAACTATTATAGACACGGAAGACGATTTGCGTAAAGACGCTCCCGACGGCAACGGCGAGGACGCGGACAAGTGCCCCGAACACAATTGCAAGCGCAAGGACGGTCCGCACGCAAGACGTAAGCACGGAAAAAAGAAGCCTGCGGCGGAAATGCAAAATATTTGCCGCAAGCGCGACTCTAAATTCAAATTCCGTTTTCCCAGACCGGACGACGCTCCCGACTCGTTACCGTCCAAAAACGGCGGACAGAATTTGCCCGAGGGCAACGGCTGAAAAAATTACAACGCATAAGGGTATCTGTTATTGGGATTTCCTTTCGGACAAAGAAATAGCGCACTATCTTCGCTTACGAAGTATGGTGCGCTATAATTTTTTATTTTCTTTTTTAAACGATAGAATTGAAAGTTATCTTTCTTAAATGCTATCCGAATGCCATATTTTTTCATCTTCGAAACCGTAGCACTTTTCATCAACCAGCCATATACCGTCAATTAATCGGAGCACAAATTTGTGTTTTTTATCAGAAGTATTATTAGTGTTTTTATAATGGATAACGATACTCGCCGCATCGTCTTTCCGCATAGTAAACAGTTCAAACAACGGCGTTACAAGTTCGTGCATCATTTTTTCATATTTTGTGGGAGTACTTTTCAATATAACACACATTTTGTTTATCTCCACCAATTCCAATTTGTCGGTTTTTTAAATTACCGTTTATCCTGATTTGATTATAGCATAACCGTAATTAAAAGCAGAGTTTTATCATTCTTGCTTTAATCTCTATTAAATACGCTGCATAAACCGCGGTGCTTTTTTGTAAAAACCGTTGATTTTTTTATACTTCGGCGATATAATACGGTTATGAAGAAATTCGAATTCAAATTTTCGAAAGCGACAAACGCTTTTATTTATATAGGAATCGCGCTGGCGGTTATAGCCTTCGGCGTTAACACTTATTTCGTCATAACGCAAGGCGTGGGCGAAGAAGACAAAATTTATCCCATAGTTAGATACGTGCTTATGTATTTTGTCGCAACATTGCTGTTTGTTGTGCTGGTAAGCCTGAAAGTCGCCTCTTACTACTCTATCGACGGTAAAACGCTTAAAACAAGTTTCGGCATTATAAAAAGCAAATACGACGTGCAAAAAATTGAAACGATTATGATTGACAGAACAAATCATAAACTAAGCGTATATTTTGACGACAAAAATTATATAGTTATTGCGGTAAAAGAGGACTGGTATGAAGATTTTACCGACGAACTGCTTAAAATAAATCCCAAAATAGAGTTTACTATTAAATCAAAAGAAAACGGCGCTGAAAATTGATTTGAAAAACATTAAACGCGCGGACGGCTTTTGC
>CAJUEV010000004.1:87817-143312 GCA_910585785.1 uncultured Christensenella sp.
GCCGTCCGCGCGTAATTTTATTTTGATTTCTTTTTGTGTTTTAAAATAGAGGTACGGTGTTCTTCCCCCGCCATCAGTTTGAAAATGTTTACGCTGTGCCTAAGCCACGTAAGCAAGTTTATTGCAAGCAACATCATAAAAACTGATATAATTATCGGATTTAACAGCTGTTGCGAATATCTTACCGCAAATATTGCCGCCTGCCAGATAGTCAAGCCGGCAACCCCCATTAACGAACCCATACTGCCCCATTCGGTCAGCGCGATATACGAGAGCACCGCGCAGAAATACGCCGCGACGATAAAGAAATACCACCAGCAATCGCAGGGGATTGAAAAAAGAAACAATCCCATAGTTGAAGCAATACCTTTGCCGCCTTTAAACCTCATCGTTACGGGAAACACGTGACCTATAATTACAAAAGTGCCGAAAAGATAGCGCACAAAGTCGGAAACCAGCACCTCCGTTCCCGCAAAAACGTAATTTTTGAAAATTATCCAACCGATAAGCGCGGGCAAACCGCCTTTTATAGCGTCGCAAAAGAAGTTTATAGCGCCTATTTTAAAGCCGAAAGTACGCGTCATATTCATACTGCCGGGGTTGCCGCTGCCCACGCCGCGTATATCCGACTTTTTAAAGTGCGAAATAAGCACGGCGAAATTGAAACAGCCGATAAAATAGCAAATTACCGCGCCCAGCAAAAACCAGTACCAGCTGTTGCCGAAAGTTATGCTTTTGACGGTAGTTTGAAGCAAAGTCGTCATTTTTCGGAATTCTCCCTTATAAGCAGTCGTATCGGCGTACCCGAAAAATCGAAATTTTTTCTAATGACGTTTTCAAGAAAACGCTCGTAAGAAAAGTGCATAAGTTCGCAGGAGTTCACCTTCAAAACAAACGTGGGCGGAGCAACGCCGACTTGCGAAGAATAATAAATTTTAAGCCTTCTGCCGTTGTATGAAGGGGGTTCGTTAGCGCGAACGGTATCCGCAATAAGGTCGTTGAAAGTGCCCGTGGATATTTTGAAATTTGCGTGGGCAAGCACTTCGTCAATTACCGCGATAATCTTTTCGGTGCGCTGTCCCGTTTTTGCGGAAACGTATACGGATTTGAAATAGTCCATAAACTTCAAATCCTCTTTCAATTTCTGCTCGAACTTGTTTATAGTATTGGAATCCTTTTCTATAAGGTCCCACTTATTCATTACAATTACGGAAGGTTTGCCTTGCTCGTGAACGTATCCTATTATCTTGGTGTCCTGCTCAGTCAGTCCTTCGGTTGAATCCACGACAAGAAGGCATACGTCCGCGCGGCGCACCGCGTCGAAGGCGCGCAAAACGGAATAATACTCCACGTCGTCCTCAACCTTGCTTTTTTTGCGAATGCCCGCGGTGTCTATTATAGTGTAATCTTTTCCGTTGTACGAAAATTTTGTATCGATAGCGTCGCGAGTAGTTCCCGCGATGTCCGTCACTATCGAGCGCTCGAAACCGAGAAGTTTATTTACAAGGCTGCTTTTGCCTGCGTTGGGCTTGCCGACTACCGCTATTTTTACGCTGTCGTCCTCAAAATTTTCGCCTTTTTCAAACCAGCTGACAGCCTCGTCAAGAATATCGCCAACGCCCGTACCGTGTTCCGCCGAAACGGGGTAAGGTTCGCCCAGTCCCAGAGAATAAAACTCAAACACCTTGTCCGGCGAATAGTCGTCGATTTTATTTACCGCCAGAATTACGGGCTTTTTGCTGCGCCTGAGCATATCCGCGACGTCGTAGTCCGAAGAAGTAAGCCCCTGCTTGCCGTCCACAAACAACAAAATTACCTGCGCGGTATCTATCGCCACTTCCGCTTGCTTTTTTATTTCGCGCCACATAGTATCTTCCGACCGCATTTCTATGCCACCGGTATCCACTATTGAAAAGGCTTTTCCCCGCCATTCGCCGTCAGCGTAAAGTCTGTCGCGCGTAACGCCGGGCTTATCCTCAGTTATTGAAACTTTTCTGCCGACAACTTTATTAAAAAACGTGCTTTTGCCCACGTTTGGTCTGCCGACAATCGCTATTAAAGGTTTTGCCATATCGCAACCATTATAAATTAACAGTTAAAATTTGTAAAGGAAAACCGCAATAAAAATCCCCCGACAAAGGGTCGGGGGAAATGTTTTTAATTTAAAAAACCAAGTTTATGCCCACAAGTCCGAGCACTATAAGAATTACCGCAACCCAGAAGAAAGCGCGCCATACCGTCGCTTTGCCGCGGGAATATCTGTACGCGGGGATGATTGCCGCGATTATAAGCGCAATCTGCGATACGGTGTTGCACGCGTTTTTGACGGTGCCAAGCCAGCTTGCGGTCACGCCGCATACGCCGAGTATTGCGATAATAAAGCCGACAAGCGCGGCGATTGCCGCAATTACCAGTCCCCAAAAAGCGCAGAATTTAACAATTTCGTAATTAGACGACGTTGTAGTAGTCGTAGTTTTTTTCGCCATAAAATTTCTCCTTAAAATTTACTGCAATATAAGTATAGCAACGGACAAAACATTTTGCAAGCGTTGCGCAACACTTTTTAAATTTGAGTAAGTTTATTCAAAATTTTTTCAAAATAATCGGGCAAAGGCGCTTCAAACGTCAATTCCTCGCCCGTAGACGGGTGCACGAATTTCAATTGCCACGCGTGCAACAACTGCCCGTCAAGCGTAAACTTCTGTTTTTTTATGCCGTAAACAGGGTCGCCGACAACCGGAAATCCCAAATATTTGGCGTGCACGCGTATCTGGTGCGTTCTGCCCGTGCGCAAATCGAAGCGGCAAAGTGTAAAATTTTCTTTAAAGCGTTTTAAAACAACGTAGTCCGTTATGGCTATTTTTCCTTTTTCAGGCGGAACGACAGCCATTTTAATTCTGTCCGAAGGGTCCCTTCCTATGTACGTCGTCACCGTGCCGCCGTCCTTTTTTACCGTTCCTTCCAAAAGCGCAAGATAAGTACGGCGACAGGTTTTTTCTTCAATCTGTTTTGAAAGGCTAAAATGCGCTTTATCGTTTTTTGCAACGACAAGCAGTCCCGACGTATCCTTGTCTATTCTGTGCACTATGCCCGGTCGCAACACACCGTTTATACCGCTTAAACTGTCAAGACTGTATAACAGCGCGTTTACTAGCGTGCCTTCCGTATTGCCGTTGCCTGCGTGCACCGTCATACCCTGCGGCTTGTTTATAACCGCTATATCGCTATCCTGATAAACTATATCCAACGGAATATTTTCGGGCTTTGCAGTATATTCGCGCGCTTCCGGTACGTTTACCACAATGTAATCCCCTACGGCGACGCTTTGCGAAGCCTTTGCCGGTTTGCCGTTTATTGAAACGCAACCGCTTGAAAAAAGTTTTTTTACCGCCGAGCGGGTAAATCCGTTTAAATTTTCGCTTAAAAAAACGTCGGCGCGGGCACAACTATCCCGCGCGGTAAAAACTTCGTCTTTCATTCTTCGTCCGTTTTGTCTTTTTGCTGCTCTTGCTGCCGTTGTTGCGCCTCGACGTTATTTTCTTCCGCGGCGTAAGTCGTTGGCATAGCGCAGGCGTCTTTCAACGCCCCGCCTTCAACCGATTGCGCGGCTTTTTCCGCTTCTTCCTGAGCGCGGCGCGCTTCCTGCGCGGCTTTCGCCGTTTTGGTAAGCGGGAACACCGCCCATTCGTTTAAAAACATTAAATCCACAACCGCAAGCACTACGCCGATGACTATATAAAAGTCGGCAAAGTTGCAATACGTCATTCCGCCGAACATCCAAAGACCGAACCAGTCTCTGACGTAAAAAAATGCCAATCTGTCCACAAGGTTGCCTATTGCGCCGGCAAAAACTATCGCTATCGAGGTTTTAAGCAATTTAAAACGGTTGGGCAGAAAAATAAAACCGAAAATAAGAAACGCCGACAATATAAACGTAAGCGTTATTAAAATAGGCTGACCGATTTGCGGGTTATCGTTTAAAAAACTGAACGCGCAGCCGCCGTTGCGGTGCACTCCGCCCCCCTCTATTTCCACCACGAAAGGGATTATTTTTAAATTCCAGTTATACGTTTCCTCTAAATACTTCGTAAGTAAGTCTGCCGCAAGCAAAACGGCGGAAATAACGGTAAGAATTATACTCATTATTCCGAAATGCGGTTTTAACTTCAACTTATCTTTTAACATACTGTTTATGATATATTATTTGCCGCGTTTTGTCAATTAACGGCAAGTGAAATATAGACGAAATAAAAATATGCCGAAATAAATTTTCGGCATATAATCATTTTGTGAAGCCAAGGCTTATTAAAATCGCTTTATCGACTTTGTTCATAGTTACGTCGCTTAATTCCCCTATACGCTCTTTAAGTCTGCGCTTATCCAGCGTACGGATTTGTTCTAAAAGAATTACCGAATCTTTTGCAAGACCGTAAGAAGATGATGGAAGTTCGATATGCGTAGGCAATTTAGCCTTGTTAATTTTGCTTGTCACCGCAGCCGCTATCACCGTCGGCGAATACTTATTGCCGACGTCGTTTTGAACAACAAGCACGGGACGTACGCCGCCCTGCTCGCTGCCGACTACCGGCGACAAATCCGCGTAATAGAGTTCTCCGCGCTTAATAGTCATAATAACCTCTTTATCGGCAGGGTATATTTTATTATATGTACTGCCTGCTATTAATATTGACTAACGGCAGGCGCTTTATACCTTGAAAAAAGGTCAAAAAATACGTTTTTTAAAATATGGATGCGGAAACGTATACGCCCGGATAATACCACTTGAAAACGTAAAGGTTGAGAAAAATTATTACGTAATAGCAAATCATTCCTACAAGCATAGCCGTTCCCGCTATTTTGCCCAGACTTTTTGTTTTTCCGAGTGAAAAGCCGAAAAGCATTACCGAAGCGACAAGCGAGACAACGCCGCCCACAAGCCCTTCCATAGTGAAAGGTATTCCGCGCGAACCGGAACACAACGCGCCAACGCCGCCTATAAGCAGAATATTTGCGATATTGCTGCCTATAATGTTTCCGGTTGCTATACCTACGTCCCCCTTTTTAGCGGCGGAAACGGAGGTTATAAGTTCGGGCAAGGACGTACCGAAGGCAACCACGGTAAGCGCTACAATTTCCGAAGGGATGCCTATAAGGTCCTGCGCGATATAGGTTGACGAATTTACAACCAGCGTTGCGCCGCCGACGACCATTCCCAATCCGCCTACGGCAATAAGTATCAAAAACCACGTTTTTGCTTTTAAATTTTCGTAATAATATTTTATTTTGGCAATAAACGTTGAAGGCGCTTCTCCGCTTTGCCCGTCGTCAGCCGTCATAGCCACCGCCGTTGCCTGTTCAAGCACGGCTTTGGACTGTCTTTTTGCAAGAACGATATTGTACGCCATAAAGGCGATATAAAGCAAAACAAGAATTAAGCCGTTCCACCACGTTATTACGCCTGAAAGGTACGTTTCGCCGTCGGGCGTGCTGCCGAAAGTATAGCCTACGACGCCGAAAACAAGGAACAAAACGCTTGTAAAAATTAAAAAAGGCATATCGATAATGCGGGTTGTTTTTTCGGTAGGTAATTTGCATATCAACGCCGAAACGCCCAAAATAAGCAAAATGTTTATGACGTTGCTGCCCAAAATATTACCCATAATCAAATCGCCGCCTTCCGGATTGATTGCGTCGACTATGGTTACGGAAAGTTCGGGCGCGCTTGTACCCAGCGCGACGACGGTTACGCCTATTATGAAAGTGGAGATTTTAAGTTTTTTGGCTATGCCGGAAGCGCCGTCCACAAAAAAATCGGCGCCCTTTACCAGCAAAACAAAGCCGAGCAACAACAAAAAAATTTTAAGCACCGCGGTACCTGCGTTCACGTTGGCGGCAGCCAAAGAATAACCAGCCATTTTATTACCTCTTTTAAATATATTTCTTCAAAGAAATTTTAAAAACCAAACGGGCGTATTTTAATCGCCGAATTTATTATTGACTTTATCGGAATAAAATAAAATAGACTTTCAACCTTAAAGCGACCAAAATTATTGCTTTAAGGTTGAAAGTCTTGTTCCTTAAAATAAGGGGTTACGACACGATTTTAAAATCGGGGAATGTTGTCGTAAACCTTAAAAACTACTCCCTTTCAACGGGTTGAATTTTATCAAACGCAATTTACTTTGTCAAGCGTTTAATCGCAAAATGCAGGCAATTAATTACGTCGGAGGCGTCCGCGCAATACTCCGTCTTTTCGGCGGCGGCAATTTCAGCCGCGCTTCCCAAAACGTATGCCGAGGCGACAGCCGCTTCATAGGCGCTTAATCCGCGGGCAAGCGTTCCGCAAACGAAACCTGAAAGAATATCTCCGCTGCCCGCTTTAGCCAATGCGGTATTGCCTACTATATTTAATGCCGCGCGCTCGCCGTCCGTTACAACGCTTACCGCGCTTTTTAAAAGAACGCTTACCCCATTTTCCTTTGCAAACGTTTTTGCCGCTGTAATAGGGTCGGCGGCAATTTCGTCCACGCTTTTACCGGTAAGGCGCGAAAACTCTTTAACGTGCGGAGTTATAAGCACGTTGCAGCGTTTTTCTTTTAAAATATCCGTTCCGAACGCGGCTAGGCAATTGAGCCCGTCTGCGTCGATAACCAGCGTTCCCGAAAATTCACAAAGTAAATATTTTAAGAGGGAATACAGTTTCTCGGAAACGCCGCAACCCATCCCCACGGCAATTGCGCCGCAAGACAAGTCAGCTTCTTCCGTATAAATTACGGAGGGATAAACGGGCGCAAGGGCGGCGGTTACCGTTTGCTCGGACGTAAGTTTAACGTAGCCGCAACCTGATTTAAGCGCGGACTGCACCGCGAGCGCAGCGGCACCCAAATATTTATGAGAGCCGGCGATTAAATTTGCCGAACCGTATGTCCCTTTATGCGAGTTACGTTTGCGCGGAGGAAAAAACTTGGTTATATCGCCGTCGCCGTAAATCAGGGCATAGTCGGATTGCGGACAAATTATGCCTATTTCTCTTTTTATTATTTTACCGCAATAATCCGTTCCGTCGTTAAAAAAATGCCCCGTTTTGTATTCCGCTATTGCTACCGTCAAATCCGCCTTTACCGCAACTCCGTATTTAAGTCCGTTACCGCCGTTTATTCCGCTTGGAATATCCGCAGAAATTACGTAAGCGCCGCTTTCGTTTATTTTGTTTATGACTTCGGCAAATTCTCCGTCAACATTGCGGCACAGTCCCGTGCCGAATATGCAGTCCACTATAATTGCACCGCATATATCACGCGAATACCCGCATTTGCAACTATGTTTTGCAAGCATACATTCAGGCGAAAGTCTACCTTCGAAAGCGTATACTTTTACGTTGAAGTTGCGCCTGAACAGTTCCTGCGCGCAGACGTAGCCGTCTCCGCCGTTGTTGCCAAGCCCGCAGACAACCAAAATAGACTCCGCGTTAAGCGCAATAGCCGCTTTTTCCACTTCATCCGCAATCGCCTTGCCCGCGTTTTGCATTAATTGCCCCGCAGATATGCCGCACTTTTCAATTGTATGGCGGTCGCTCTCCCGCATTTCAACGTCGGTTAGTACTCTTTCCATATTACAACCTCAAAGAAACTTCCGCCGAGCTTATTTTCAAAACTTCGCTATCGCGCCGCACAATAAGCCTGCCGTCAGGCGCCACGTCCAGCGCCTCCGCTTCAAACTCGCCGGCACCTGTTTTTATGGTTACGGTTTTGCCGAACCAGTCAATGTATTTTTTGTAATCTTCTATTTTAAAACTTTTGGAAAGGTTTTTTATAAGCGCGGATTTCACTTTGTCAAAAGGCAATTCGCCGCCGCAAATTTCCCGCATAGATATTGCGATACCGCGCAAATCTTTCGGCAAAACATTATTGACGTTTATACCCATTCCCACTATCGAGCGGCTTATAAAATTGCCTGAAAAAGTGTTTTCTATGAGCGTTCCGCAAATTTTTTTTCCTTGCGCCAACACGTCGTTAGCCCAGCGGATGGTAGGGCTTATGCCGAATTGTTTAAGCGTTTCGCACACGCCCACGCAGGAATTTATCATAATTTGAAAGGCGTTTTCGGCGGGAAAATTTTGATAGTTTTTTAAAACGGAAATATAAAGCCCGCCGTCTGCCGAAGCAAAACTTCTGCCCTTCGTTCCCCTGCCCGCCGTCTGCCTTAAAGCGGTAACAATCGCGTCTTCGCCGCCCAATCTTTTAAGATAGTTATTTGTGGAATCCGTTTCTTCAAGTTCAATAATCTTCATATCCGCCGCCCAATTTTTCCACCGCCTGCTTTGCGGTATCGTAAGAATATCCTTTGGACAAAAGATATTTCATTCCCTTGTAAACGTTTTCTTTTGTATTTTCTTTGCCTCGCAAATATTTTTCAATAACGCGCAGCGCCTCGTCCGCGTCCTCTTCCTTGTCAGCAAGCGCTTTTTCAATCGCCGCCCGTTCCGCCCCGCGCTTTATAAGGTCGGCTTCCAACGCGCGCTTCCCTTTGCCGCTTACGCTGTTTACATATGCCCGACAGTACTCGCAGTCGTCCGCAAGTTTCAACTGCTCCATTTTTTCAAGCACGTAATCGCACACCGCCGAAGTATAACCTTTTCTTATAAGAAAGTCGCGGATTTGCTTTTTTGTCTTCATTGTAGCGGAAATATGCGTCATAGCTTTGTCCAGCGCCTGCGCCTTTTCGGTGGCTAACTGAATTTCGTCCAGTCTTCCTTCCTCAATTTGCATACCCGCTTTAAGACGGTATTTTACGGCGATTTCAAGTTTTATTCCGCAATAAAATCTGCCGTCCACATAGACGTTGCAACGGGTTTTGTCCTTTTTTTGCGGTTCTATCAATGTTATTTCAGCCATAATTCTACCGTTTTATTGCAACGCATTTTTATCAAGCGTTTGCAGATATTCGTTTAACGCGCGGCGGTTTTTAAAGACGAAAGTTTTGCCGCGGCAATTTGCCAAAAGCGATTTAAAATTTTTTTTGTGTTTAATAGTTCTGCCTTTAAACAATATCCACAAAGCAAACTCCAAATCAAATTTTTCGGCGCAGGGACAGTCGCCGCGCGCCTTGCCTTTAAACGTCTTGTAACGGTTGCGGGCTTGTTTGAAGCAAACAAAGCGGTTGTAGTTCAAAAAATACATTACGTCGCACTCGGTAAACCGTTGAGGGCAAATGCGAAGATAATTTCCGTCTATTATCCAGCCGTCGGAATTTTTAAGCATAAAGTCGCCGACTATTTCCGACTGTTGCTCCCTTGTTCTGTTCTGCCAGTCGCCGTACCAAAAAGTTGCGTCAAGGTGCAAAACGGGCAAATTGAATTTTTCGCCTAAAATTTTTGCAAGCGTGGATTTGCCCGCACCGCTGTAACCTATCACGCATATTTTCATAGTTTAAATTTTGCTTTTAATTTGCTTTAAAAAATTTTTAAAATCTTCCTGTCGACAATTTCGCTGAAAGTTAAATTCAACCTTCCAAAATTGTTAGCCCCGAATTTTGAAAGGAAAAAAGTACTCTCCCGTTCTTTCGGTTTTGACTTTACCGCAAAGTCGGTTTATCAATCCCGCGACAAAATCTGCGTATTCGCTTTTTTTGACGGCGACCGTAAATACCGCTTCGTTTAAATATTCTGTTTTAATTACGTCGGCGCCGCTTTCGGCGAAATAACGCAAAGCGGCGTCAATATTTGAATATTCAACGGTAAATCTGCTTTCAAAACAAGTTTCGTATAAAACTTTTTGCGCCGAAACCAAATTTTCGGCAACGGCGCCGGCATACGCGCGGACAAGCCCGCCCGCACCGAGTTTTATACCGCCGAAGTAGCGCGTGACAACCACGGCAGTTTCAAAAAGAGAGTTGTTTTTTATAACTTCCAGCATAGGCATACCCGCCGTGCCCTGCGGCTCGCCGTCGTCAGAAAAACGCAAAAAGTTACCCGATTTATCGCAGACGTAAGCATAACAATTGTGCGTTGCGTCGTAAAATTCGGCTGAAATTTCCGCAATAAAGCGCTTTGCCTCCTCCTCGCTTTCCACGTGGCGGGAAGTGGCAATAAAGCGCGATTTTTCAATTATTTTCTGCTTTCGGCAATCGCCGAGTACGGACAAATATTTTTCCGGCATTTTTATTGCTTGTTGCAAACGGCTTAAAAAATGTTTGCTAAATTATTTTAAATAAGATTTATTTTTATATGGACTTTTTTGCCTTTATGAATAACGTCGCCGCTTTTTACGGGTGCGTTTATATCCGTAACTTTACTTTCGTTCAACGTTATTCCGCCCTGTTGAATAAGCCTGCGCGCTTCGCCGTTGCTTGCGCAAATTCCCGCCGCGACAAGTACGGGAATTATAGTTGCGTTATCTGCTTTTACCGTTTTTTCGGGAAGGTCGCCCTCGCCGCCGAACGCTGCGCGCGCCTGCGATTGCGCTTTTGCCGCTTTTTCCTCTCCGTGAACAAGTTTGGTAAGTTCGAAGGCTAAAATTTCTTTCTTTTCGTTTATACGGCTTTCGTCCCACTTTTCCATTTCTTCAATTTCTTCAAGCGGAATAAAAGTAAGCATTTTTATGCACTTCATAACTTCGGTATCGCCGACATTGCGCCAATACTGATAGAAATCGTAAACGGAAGTTTTATTTTCGTCCAGCCAAACCGCGCCTTTTGCGGTTTTGCCCATCTTTTTGCCCTCGCTGTTCAACAATAAAGTTATTGTCATAGCATAGGCGTCTTTGCCCGTCTTTTTGCGGATAAGTTCGGTACCGGCAAGCATATTGCTCCACTGGTCGTCGCCGCCGAACTGCATATTGCAGCCGTAATTTTCATTGAGGTGATAAAAATCGTACGCCTGCATTATCATATAATTGAATTCAAGGAAGGAAAGCCCTTTTTCCATACGCTGCTTATAGCACTCGGCGCGAAGCATATTGTTTACGGTGAAGCAAGCGCCGACTTCGCGCAGCAAATCAACGTAATTAAGTTTTAAAAGCCAGTCAGCGTTATTTGCAATTATGGCTTTTCCCTCGCCGAATTCTATAAAACGCTCCATCTGCTTTTTAAAACAGTCGCAGTTATGGCGAATAGTTTCGGGAGTCATCATATTGCGCATATCCGTTCTGCCCGAAGGGTCGCCAATATAGCCCGTTCCGCCGCCAAGCAGCACAACCGGCGTGTTGCCTGCCATTTGCAATCTTTTCATAAGGCAAAGCGCCATAAAGTGCCCTGCGGTAAGGCTGTCCGCAGTGGGGTCGAAACCGATATAAAATTTTGCGCCGCCGCCGTTTATAAGAGCGCGTATTTCTTCTTCGTCCGTTACCTGCGCGATAAGTCCGCGTTTTTGAAGTTCTTCGTAAATTTTCATACATTCTCCTTTACGTAAAAAAGTTTAACACTTATACTAAAAATTTGCAATTAAAAAGCGGTTTACCCGTGGATAAACCGCACCATAAACTTTTTTGTCAGCTTTCGCCCGATTTACCTCGCAAAAAATTCCGTACCGCAATAACGGCAATACGGATACCCGCTGAATAAACCTGTTGTAAGCGCAAAATTTTTCATACGCATAATTTAACATAGCAACGTAATTTTGTCAAGTCAATCGGTAAAAAAATCGTCCTTATTGAGGGATTCGCGCGCTTTTTCTATGGCGCGTTTTTCTATCCTTGAAATGTAAGAGCGCGAAATTCCAAGTTTTTGCGCAACTTCTCTTTGAGGGAGCGCCGCGCCGTCCTCCAAGCCGTAGCGCATTGAAATTATGGTAAACTCACGTTCGTTAAGAATTTTTTTCAAAATCGCCACAAATTTTTCGCGCTGAATGCTTTTTTCGACCTGCGCGAAAACGCTGTCCTCTTTTTCGTACAGCAAATCAATTAAAGTAAGTTCGTTGCCGTCCTTGTCGGTACCGACGGGGTCGGTTATGGAAACTACGTTTTTATGCTTTTTACCTGAGCGCAGCAGCATTAAAATTTCGTTTTCGATACATCTTGCCGTATACGTTGCAAGTTGAGTGCCCTTTCCGTCCCTATATGTGTTTATGGCTTTGATAAGACCTATTGAACCGACCGAAATCAAGTCGTCCGTTTCCGCCGCGCCGGAGTACTTTTTTACTATGTGTGCTACAAGCCGCATATTGTGCTTTATTAAAATTTCTTTCGCTTTTTTGTCGCCCGCGCGCGAAAGTTCGAGATATTTCTTTTCCTCCTCCGGTGAAAGGGGTTTGGGGAAAGTTCCTTTGTTTTGAACCATTCCCGTAAACAGAAAAATTTTTCCGAAAAGCAAACTTAACAAATCAAAAAACATACGCAATTACCTTCCGTTACGGAGTTTTTCCGTGGGTTATAACATATGTTTGGGACAGTTTGTACTATTCTTTGACAGTTTGTACTATTTTTTTAATCGCACTAAAAATTTTGTTAAGCCGAAGCGGTTATTTAGACATAAAAATCCCCTGCCGACGAAAAACGCCTCGGCAGGGGGTATATTTAAAATTCGCGTATAAATATTATTCCAGCTCGAACGCGCCCGTATAAAGCTGATAATACTTTCCCTTTTGCTCCAAAAGCTGCTCGTGATTGCCGCGCTCGATAATTTCACCGTGTTCCAAAACCATTATGGCGTGACTGTTTCTTACGGTTGAAAGCCTGTGCGCTATTACAAACACGGTTCTGCCTTCCATAAGTTTATCCATACCTTCCTCTATAAGTTTTTCCGTACGGGTGTCGATAGACGAAGTCGCTTCGTCCAGAATAATTACGGGGCATTCCGAAACCATTGCGCGAGCAATTGCAAGAAGCTGCCTTTGCCCTTGCGACAAGTTTGCTCCGTCACCTTTAAGCATAGTCTGATAGCCTTCGGGCAAACGGCTTATGAAAAAGTCTGCGTTGGCAAGGCGCGCCGCCTTTATGCAGTCGTCGTCGCTTGCGTCAAGCCTGCCGTAACGGATATTTTCCATAACGGTGCCCGTAAACAGATGGGTATCCTGCAAAACAACGCCGAGGGATTTTCTTAAATCGTCCTTGTTTATGGCTTTTACGTCTATACCGTCGTAAGTAATTGTTCCCGACTGTATGTCGTAAAAACGGTTGATAAGGTTTGTTATTGTGGTTTTACCCGCGCCGGTGGAACCTACGAAGGCGATTTTTTGCCCCGGTTTAGCGTAAAGCGAAACGTTTTTTAAAATTACTTTTTCATCGGAATAACCGAAAACAACGTCGTTGAAACGAATGTCGCCTTTAAGCGGGATATACTCGAAACCGCCGTCGTTTAAAGGTTTTTTCCACGCCCATTTTCCGCTTTCGCTCTCTCCGTAAGTCAACGTAATATCGCCGCCGCAATCTTCCGGAACGGTGTCAACCATTTCGAATATGCGTTCGGCGCCCGCAAGCGCCATAACAATTGCGTTGAACTGTTGCGAAACCTGCATAACGGGCATATTGAACTGCCGCGAGAACATTAAAAAGGAAACCAGCATACCCGCAATACACGCCATTCTGTTAGCCTCGCCCGCGTTCAGAATAGAGCACTGAATAGACAGCAAGCCGGTTTCTCCGCCGAAAGCCGCTATAAGTATGCCAACCAACGCAACAAGCACGTATTGAAGATAGCCTAAATTGTTGTTTATGGGGCCCAAAACAAAAGCGTAAGAGTTTGCTTTTTTGCCTACTTCGTAAAGTTTATCGTTTACCTCTTTAAAACCTTCGCGGGCGCGGCGTTCGTGACAGAAAACTTTTATTACTTTTTGCCCCGCCGTCATTTCCTCAACGTATCCGTTGAGATTGCCCAGCGCTTTTTGATGAACGATAAAGTTTTTTGCGGAACGGCTGCCGACGTACTTTGTGACGAAAATTATGGCGACAAGCATTATTATAACCACAAAAAGCAGCGTTACGCTGAACACCACCATAAACGCGAATACCGCTATTAAAGTTATTGCGGAAGACAGAATTTGCGGTATGGTCTGCGTTAAAAGCTGGCGCATAGTGTCCACGTCGTTGGTGTACAAACTCATTAAGTCGCCGTGAGTGTGAGTATCGAAGTATTTAAGGGGCAGGCGCTGCATTTTCGCAAACATTTCGTCGCGCATTTTTTTGAGAGTGCCCTGCGCAATATACATCATAATGATATTGTACGCAAACGATGAAACCGAACCCGTAAGATATATGCACGCCATTGCTATGACGTTGGGATAAACCACCGCCCAGAGATTTGGCGAAGTTTCGCCGTTGGCTATAAGTATAAGTTCGTTTACGATTTCGGAAACGCGCGAAGCCGCCGTAACGTTTGCAACGGAAGCGAACAATACGAACAGCACAACGAAGCCCGTTGCAACCTTATTGCGTGAAAACGAATAGACAAGCAGGCGCTTCAACGTTTTAATAGGCGTTTTCGCTTTTTTGCCGCCTTTTAAAGCCGCGCTTTTTGCGGCACGTTGTTTTTTACTCATTTTCCTCGCCTCCTTTCATTTGCGATTCGTATACTTCGCGGTATATTGCGTTACTTTCAAGAAGTTGTTCGTGCGTGCCCATACCGGAAATTTTACCCTCGTCCATCACTATAATTTTATCCGCGTCCTGCACGGAAGCCACGCGCTGAGCGATTATAATTTTTGTAGTGGAAGGCGCGTATTTTTTAAGCGCCGCGCGGATTTGCGCGTCCGTTTTGGTATCCACCGCGGAAGTAGAGTCGTCAAAAATGATTACGGAAGGTTTTTTCAAAAGCGCGCGGGCAATGCAAAGCCTTTGCTTCTGACCGCCGGAAACGTTTACGCCGCCCTGCCCCAAGTCGTAGTCGTAACCGCCGGGAAGCGCCTCTATAAACTCGTCGGCGCAGGCTTGTTTTGCGGCAAAACGCAAATCCTCGTCCGTGGCGTTTTCGTCGCCCCAACGCAAATTTTCGGCAACGGAGCCTGAAAACAGCACGTTTTTCTGCAAAACCATAGCGACCTTATTGCGCAATGTGTACGAATCGTAATTTTTAACGTCTACTCCGCCCACTTTCACACAGCCTTCCGTCGCGTCGTACAATCTGGGAATAAGCGAAACAAGCGAAGTCTTGCCCGAGCCCGTCGCACCGATTATACCCAGCGTTTCGCCCTCGTCGATATGTAAATTTATGTTGGAAAGCACGGTTTTTTCGGCTTTTTGCGAGTATACGAAGCTTACGTTTTCAAAATCGACCGAGCCGTTTGCAACCTCAAAAACGGGCTGCTCGGGGCGGGAAAGCGTAGGTTTTTCTTCCAGCACTTCGCATATTCTGTCCATCGAGCCCTTGGAAAGCGAGATAAAGTTTAGGCACATAGCAACCATCATAACGCCCGAAAGTATCTGCGCGGAATACTGAATAAGCGTTTGTATGTCCGTCGCTTTTACGTTGCCCGCTATCGTACCGTTTACTATGTTTGAACCCGTTGTAAGTATTATGACGTTTACTATAAACATAACAAGCGTTGCGCAGGGCATCATAACCGTCAAAATTCTTTCCGCTTTAACGGAATATTTGTAAACCTCGCCCGAAGCGTGCTTCATTTTGCCTATTTCGCGTTCTTCGCGCACGTAAGATTTTACCACGCGGATTGCAGTCAAATCTTCCTGCACAACCGAATTTAGCAAGTCGTATTTTTGGAACATCGTTCTGAAATACGGTACGACTTTAAACATACAAATAGCGACGACTATGCCCAAAATTACAGACGCGCTCGCAAAAATAAGCGCCATTTTCGGCTCTATCATAGAAGTCATAATTATGGACGAAATAAACAAGACCGGTGCGCGAACAAGCAAACGAATAGCCATCTGGTATGCGTTTTGCACGTTTGAAACGTCGGTTGTTATTCTGGTTATAAGACTTGAATCGGAAAAATTATCTATATTTGCAAAGGAATACGTTTGCAGTTTATCGTACATATCCTGACGCAGGTTATGCGCAAATCCACAGCTGGCTTTCGCGCCCAAAGTTCCGCCCAAAACGCCGCATATAAGCGCAAACACAGCGCATAAAATCATCAAGGCGGCGCGCACGGCAACAAACCGCATATCCACCGCCGCAATATCCGCTTTTGCAACCGCTTCAAGCTGTCCGACTATGTCCGCCATCAAAAACGGTATTATAATTTCCATAACCGCTTCGCCGATTATCACTAACGGGCAAAGTATGGACGGAAGTTTATATTCTTTTACGCTTTTTAAAAGTGTTTTTATCATTTTACAACCGCTACCTCCGAAATTATTTTGAAATGGAATCTAAAATTTTTTGCAGTAAACTATCGAATTGAATTTGTTCGTCCGCGTCCAAAGCCGCTTCTATTGCGCCGTCGCAAGAGTCTATAAGCATTTTGTCCTTTATGCAAAGACACTCTCCCTTTTCGGTCAGTTCCAAATATTTGGAGCGAGCGTCGCCCTCCGAAACGGTGCGAACGATAAACCCGTCTTTTTCAAGATTGCTGAGCAACGTAGAAACTGACGAAGGGCGCAGGTTTATAATTTTTTCAACGTCCTTTTGACAAACTTTTTTGCCTGCCGCCGCGCTTTTGCTGATGTACGACATAGCGTGCATTTGTACCGGACTTATTCCGTATTCGGTAAAAAGTTTTGCGTTCTCCCTACACATTTGCCTATGAAGATAGCAAAGCTTACCGAAAAGGCGCTTGTTTTTTTGAATTGTCGTCGGTTTTGTTATATCACACATTTTTTCACCGGTACTTTGCGTTGCAGTCGCAGAAAAAATTAGAAAACAACCGTTTAACGCAAAAAAATTATTTAGACTTCTAATAGTTTGAAATCTAAATAATTTTAATCCTTATAAATTTTATTGTCAACGCAAGGCGAAAAACTTTTTAAAATAATTTTTATTTGTTACTTTCAAGCAATTAAAATTTCATTTTTTCAAACTCCGCAAAATGAAAAAGCCGTTCATACAAACGACTTAAAAAAAGAAGCCGATAAATCGACTTCTCTCTCGGGGTGTGCGTATACCCCTCGTCGTGTTTATTTGATAAAAATACTGCCGACAATTATGCAACTCAGTTCCGAGTATAAATTTCAAGCGCTCTTTCGGTAATCTCGCTTTTGTATCTGTCGATATCGATATAACCTTTCCCTTTTTTATCGTACTCCAAATGTATGGTCGGCAACTCGATATTGAGCAAGGCGTCGAGGAGCGAAACCGAATTTTTGAAATCCACAAGAAGCTTACCCGTCGCGTACCCGTTGGCTTTTTGGTATTCGTGCAGTTCTATCAGCGTTCCGGCATCGTCGGGGAGTGCGATATTTTCGACTTTTTCGCCGTATAAAAAGCGTGCGAAATTGTAAAGTCCCAAAGCAAAAAACGGGAACTGTTTGGTAAATTTATTTTCGCCGAATTCATTCGAGCGGCGCTTGCCTTTGCATATATTATCCAACTCTACGGAAAACCTGTCGAAATCTTTATCGACCAAACTCAAAAGACAGTTTACAACCGCCTTTCCCTCGATTGTAGTTTTAGACTCGGAGTAACGCCTACCGGTATCGACCGCTTCCGCTCGCCACGCTTCCTCGCCGTAGTACAAATACATTACCAGATTTCTCAGCCAACCGCCGCCGATTTTACTTTGTACGTTTTCCTTCGGAAAAAAACGCTTTATATCGTCGAAACGGTTAGCCGACAGCAACACGGAAAATAGGTCCCAATCCGTTGACATCATAGAGAGCCTTTCCAGCGTGGTAACGGTATACAGCGTGTCGTCAAGATAGCGCATATCGTCTTCCTTTAACGCAAGCATTGCGCCGAGATACAGAAGATTATAGCCGTCGCTGCCGAGCAGTCTGAGCCACATCTCAATTTGATATTCTTCGGGTTTGTTAAAGAAATCTATATTGCGCCCGATTTGTTCGCGTTCAAAGCTATCCATATCATAATAGAAATATGCTTTATCCACAATATCATAATAAAGACTAACCAGCTTATCCTTCTGCGCTTTTGTCATTATACTGCGTTTTCTCCTTTGCCTATCATATATAATTTTACCCCCACCGCTTTCGGAGGGGGTATTGGTGACCCTGCCGGGAATCGAACCCGGGATTGAGCCTTGAGAGGGCTCCGTCTTAACCGCTTGACCACAGGGCCGCACCTATTTACCGAGTGATTATAACACATACGCTTTTTATTTGGCAAGCGAAAAACACTTTTCCGCAACGAAATTTTTATATAATAAAAAAATACCGCACGAAAAAAAATCCGCGCAAACAAAAATTATAACTATAAAAAAGCAATGAACCGAAATTTGAAAAACAAAAAATCCGCCTGTGCCGTGATATGAAAAAGTATTAACCCGCTTCTCGCAGGTGGGTGCGGGGCGGCGGAACCTCAGACTTTCCGAAACAAATCAGACCTTGCCTATTTCCGCGGACAGCCCGCTCCCGTTTGGTTACTTTGTGGATTACGAATTTTTCATACCACGCACACCGCAGACCTGTTTACATTTATAATTATAGCCGCCCGCGACAAAAAATGCAAGAAAAAAATTTTTACATAAATTAAAATATTTGGCAGGCGTTTTCAATTTGCTTGATTTTTAAAATCAAAAGCCGTAAACTCTTTATATAAACTATTTATACGAGGCACTTATGGAAGAAATTACAGGCGTTTTGCCCAAAACTTCTACCCCCTATTCCGAATTCAAGCAAAATTTAGATAAAGTTGTGACTGTTAAAGGCACTATTCACAACATACGCGAAATGTCCGATTTTGCTTTTATTCTTTTAAGAACCGCAAGAGAACTTATTCAATGCGTTTACTCGCCCGAATTTTCAGATTTCAAACTGGACGAAACGATAGTTGAACAGGCTTCCGCAAAAATTACCGGCAAAGTGGTAAAAAGCGAAACCCGCGACGGCAGCGAAAGATTTGAACTGCAAATTCACAATATCGAAATTTTGTCCGTTCCAGCAGCCGTTCCCCCCGTGGTTATTTCTAAAAAGCAAATCAACTGCGAACTTTCAGTAAATCTGGACAACCGTCCCGTGACGTTGCGCAACCCCAAAGAACGCGCAATCTTCAAAATTCAGGAAGGTATTGCGCGCGGCTTCCGCGAATATCTGCAAAACCAGAATTTTACCGAAATACGCTCCCCCAAAATTAACTTTGCAGGCGCCGAGGGCGGCACAAACGTTTTTAAGCTTGACTATTTTGGCAAGACGGTTTATCTTGCCCAAAGCCCGCAGCTTTACAAACAGGCGTTGGTGCCCGTTTACGAGAGGGTTTTTGAGATTGCTCCCGTATTCCGCGCGGAACACCACGACACCTCACGCCATTTAAACGAATATATTTCAATGGACTTTGAAATGGGCTTTATAGACGATTTCACCGACATAATGAATATGGAAACGGGCGTTTTGAAGTACATTATGAATTTGTTGAAGACGGAATACGCACCCGAAGTGGAATTGCTGAAAGTTGATATTCCCGAAATTACTTCCATCCCTTGCGTGCGTTTTAAGGACGCGAAGGAACTTTGCGTTAAAAAACTGAAAAACATTACGGATATGAAGGACTTTGAGCCCGAAGAAGAAGCGTTTTTGGGCAAATGGGCTAAACAACAATTTAACTCTGACTTTTTGTTTGTAACGCACTATCTTTCCAAAAAGCGCCCCTTCTACACTATGGACGACCCCGAAGACCCCGAAGTGACGTTGTCTTTCGACCTGCTATTCAGGGGGCTTGAAATTACTAGCGGCGGACAGCGTATTCACGATTACAATATGCAGGTTGAAAAGATGAAACGTATGGGTATGAATCCCGACGAATTTGAAACCTATCTTATGCTGCACAAGTACGGCGCTCCCCCTCACGGCGGTTTGGGACTTGGACTTGAAAGACTTACTATGCACCTTTTGGGCTTTAAAAACGTAAGAAACGCAACAATGTTCCCCAGAGATATAAACAGAGTTACGCCTTAAATTTTATGATAACGCGGCGCGGGCTGAAAGCCCGCGCCGTAATTTTTATTTGACGTTTATAATTTTGTTTACAGGAAATTTTTGCTTCAACGTATAATGTGCGACAATTTCGGACTTGCCTCCGCTATAAGCGACAGTTACTTTATCGCCGGCGTTAAATTCTTCCGCACCGGAGCATTCCTTCACGTGCTTTATGCCGCCGCTTGTTATATAGCAATAAAACTTGTTATTTTTTATTTTGCTGCAATAAGTACATTTTTTTATAAAATATCTGCCTTGGGTAAATCGCGGATTGTCTTTTAGAATTTGTTTAAGCCGTTTTTTCCTTGCGACGGTTTTAAAAGGCAGCGTATAAGAGTACTTGGCAAGCGCTATCGGCTTAGAAAGGTCTACCTTGATTAATTCGCCGCTTAAACCTTCAAAATCGACTTGTCCCCGTTTCGCCTCGGCTGCCGCAAATTCTTCCGCGCCTTCCGACAAAGTAAAATCGTTTAAAATTACGCTATCGGTTTTGTTAAAGGCAATCATAAGATTTTGCCCGACGTAAAAAGGAACTTCCGCATAACCGCCCGTAAACACACCCAATCGCCGTACGTTGTCCGCATCAAAAAATGCATATTGCAAAACTACTTTGTGGTATGAATAACTGCGGTGAACGCGGTGGCGCCAAATTTTTTGTTTGTTTACGGACGTAACGGTTCCGTCTGTCAGGGTACCGCTTTTTAAAACGTTGCGCGCAAACCTGATTTTTTTATAAACGGAAATGGATTTTGCTAAAATTAAGGCGGTTATAATACACAGAATAATTACGAAGGCAAACGCAAAGATGGTGACAGCCGCGTCAGAAAACAGTTTTTTGGAACTTAAAACTATCAATGCGATTGCCAGAGCCCAGAATAATATCAAAATTACATATGAAAGTATTTCGTTAAAAATATTGCGGTTTATACCTTCAACCCCGCTCCGTTTGGATTTGTCTAATTTATAAATCATTAATCGCCTTACCCTGCCTGTTAAAAACAACTCAACTTTAAGCGTTTTACACAAAAAGTAACGTCCGACGGAAATCCGCCGGACGACCTTTTTTCTCCCTATTGTTACGACTTTTCCGCCAATATCAATAAAGCACTCGGTAGTGAGTGTTGACATATTATCACTAAAAAAACTGTTTGTCAACAAAAAATCGCAATTTTTGTATATTTTTTACAAAAATTGCGATTAAATTACATTTGATTTTATCAGATAATTACGCCTTGTATAATATTCTGTGGCAATTATCGCACTCGGTAGGCGCGCCCGCCTCTATTTTTTCTTTGGCGCTTAAAGAAAGTTCGGTTCCGCACTTCGAGCATCTTCCGTCGTTTACAGGGCAAAGAATGGGAAAAATCCGCTCGTTACGCTTGGACTGATACCTTTGCATAACTTCTGCGGGCACGTCTTTGGCAATGCGTTCAAGCTCGCGCTGAATTGCGCCCATTTCCGCAACCTTACTCTCCTTATATTTTTTATAAACTTCGGCGTATTCCGCGTACTGCTTCTGTACGGAAATAGTCTTTTTCTTCATCGATTGATATTCTTCGTCGGCGTCTTTTACCGCTTTTGAAAGAGCGGCTACTTCCGCCTTTATGCTTTTCAAACGCTCGGTAATCTGCAAAACGTTTTTCTTATAAAACGAAATTTCCGCGCCGCCGTCTACAAGTTCGTCAAGGTTTTCAAAATCGATAAGCGTTTCCGCAATTTCAAGGTATTGTTTATTGAGTTGTTCCAGAAGGCGTTCAAGCTCTTTCGCCTTAGAGTCCAGCGCTTCAAGCTTTTCGGGCGCCTTCGTCAAAAACGCTTTTGCCTGAGTATAATTTTTTCTCTCGTCCGAATTTGCCGTTTCGCGTTCGAGTTTGAGAAGTTTTGAATCCTCCTGCTGGTACTTTAAAAGTTGTTCAATCTGTGCCATAAAAATTCTCCTTTATGCGTGTTGGGACTACCCCGCCGCGCCCTGCTTTATAGTTATAAAAGTTCCCCGTCGCAAAAATACTCGCAAGGAACGCCTATTTCACCTTTCAAACCTTCGTAAATTTTATTAAAGCCGTAATTTTCCGATGAATAATGCGTTAAATGCACTACGTTTATTCCCATAGATACAAGCGCCGCTATTTCGTGATGCTTCATATCCGACGAAACGAAAACGTCCGCGCCTCCCTTATAGGCAAACTCGATTGCCCGTTCGTCGCAACCTGCGCCGCAAAAAGACGCGACTTTTTTTACCGTCCTGTCAAAGTTGCCGTAAGCAAGCGCTCTGTTTGACGAAAATTCTTTTTTTACCCCTTCAAAGTAACTTGAAAAGGATTGCCGTTTTACGGAGTACAACCTGCCGTAACCGCCGCCAGTGACAGGCGCAAGAATTTCCGCCTTTTCGCCGCCGAGCCCGCGCATAAGATAATAGTCAATTCCTTGGGGCGCGGCGTCAAAATTGAGGTGCATAGAAACAACCGATATTCCGTTGTTGAAACATTCCGCCAGCGCTTTGGACTGCGGGTCGCAAGTTACGTCAAATTTTGAAATACCGCCGTAAATTGCGGGATGATGGGTAACGATAAGGTTATATCCAAGCTTTTGCGCCCGAGATACCGTATTCAAAGAAAAATCAAGCGAAAACAGCGCGCCGCAAATATCATTGCCGCAATTTAAAATAATTCCGCTGTTGTCATACATTTTATAAGTTTTGCAAAACTCGTCCGAAAGCGCGACGGGCGCAACTTTTTCAAGCTTTGCAAAAACGTCATTTAATTTCACCGTTCAACACTCCGTTGATAAAATTAATCCGCGCTTCTATCTGCAAGCGGGAAGTTCGGTTTAAATTTCCGCGCAGGTATTCCGCGTTTTTTTTGAGTTCGCCGCGCATATATTCGGCTGTCACGGGGTTTTCAAGGGCTTGTCCGAAGGCAAGTTCCGCTTGGGTATACGGACGGAAAACACCGCTTTTTTTGCCCTTTATCACAAAATATGTTTTTCCGCCGCTTTCAAAAGGCGAATCTTCGGTGATAACGGCGCCGTTTTGCAACAGATATTCCCTTATCTTGCGCGCGTTGTGCATTGGTTGAAGAACGAACGATTCCGGTATATAAGAATTTTGAAATATGCTTATAATTTCGTCGCCGCCCATTCCCGCAATAAGAATTTGTTGCGTACGTTTATCTATTTTTTCAAGTCCGTTGCAGCAAACCGACTTAACCGCGCCTTCCGCAATATAGTGCGAAAGCAATTTTTCCGCTTTGGAAAGGCACTTTGCGCTTACGTCAGATATGACGGCGCTTTTGCACAACCCGTTTTTAAGCATATACAACGTGCAATAGCCGTGGTCGCAACCCACGTCGGCAAAACTTTCGCACGGGTCGAGGTATGCGCACAGCTTTTCAATTCTGTCCGTCATGTATCCAAAAAGTCTTTAAGGTGCTTCGAACGCGAGGGGTGACGAAGTTTTCTAAGCGCTTTCGCCTCGATTTGACGTATGCGTTCGCGGGTAACGTTAAACTCTCTGCCAACTTCTTCAAGCGTGCGGGGTCTGCCGTCGTCAACGCCGTATCTTAAACGCAAAACCTTTTCTTCCCTGGGGGTAAGGCTGTTTAAGACGGATAAAAGCGTTTCTTTAAGCATAGTTGTGGAAACGCTGTCCGAGGGGGTGACTGTTTTATCGTCCTCGATAAAATCGCCGAGATGGCTGTCTTCCTCCTCGCCTATCGGAGTTTCCAAAGAAACGGGGTCCTGAGCGATGCGCTGAATTTCGCGCACGCGCTCCTCGCTTATATTCATTTCGGCGGCTATTTCCGCGGGAGTGGGCTCTCTGCCGTATTTTTGAAGCAAAATGCGGGAAACGCGGGTAAGTTTGTTTATTGTTTCCACCATATGCACGGGTATACGGATAGTACGCGCCTGGTCCGCTATCGCGCGCGTTATGGCTTGCCTAATCCACCACGTTGCGTACGTGGAAAACTTAAAGCCTTTCTGGTAGTCGAATTTTTCAACCGCCTTCATAAGTCCAAGATTGCCTTCCTGAATTAAATCCAGAAACAGCATTCCGCGCCCGACGTAGCGTTTTGCAATTGAAACTACAAGTCTTAAATTCGCTTCGGAAAGTTTTTTCTTGGCTTCTTCGTCGCCGTCCTGCATTCTGCGCGCCAGCTCTATTTCGTCGTCGGCGGAAAGAAGGGGCACCCTGCCTATATCTTTAAGATACATTTTTACGGGGTCGTCAAGCCCTATATCGGAAAGCGCCTGTTCGTAAAGTTCTTTATCGCGCTCGGCTTCGTCGATAATCTGGATGCCCGCTTCCGCAATAGATTTATAAACAAAATCCATTTGCGCGGGCGTGGTTTCGTACTTTTCCATAATATCGCACAAAGTGTTTGTGGTTATAGAGCCCTTTAAACCGTAAGTTTCTATAATGTGTTTTAATATTTCGCCTAATTTCTGGTCGGATAAATTCATAACCCTTCTCCGCTTTTTATATTTTTCTTTTGATTGAGCAATCTTTGAAGTTCAGCCGCAAGCGCCTTTCTGGCGTTTATGTCGGTTTCTTTTTCCGCTTTTTGTTTTATGGCAGACAACTTTTCGTCCAAATCGCTTATTTTAAGCGTCTTTATACAGTCGTAAAAATACCTTTCGGCAACTTCGCCCTTCAAAGCGGTGCCGTCGGAAAAATCCAATATTTTTGTAAGTTCGGTATAGTCGGCGGAATCTTCTTCAAAAAATTCAAACAATTCCGCAGGCTGAATACGCTGTTCAAGCAAAATTTTAGAGCGTATGTAATTTGCGATTATGTTATGGACGTCGTTTTTGAACGGTATTGAAGAAACGTCCGCTTCCTTTGCGAATTTTGCGCCGAACAGAAACGCCGCCACGACAAAGCGCGACGCCTTGTCTGTTACGGAAGAATCGTCCTTTCTTTCCGGTCTTTCGCTTTCGGCGGGTTTGGGAACGCGCGGGGACGAATTTAAATCGCGCTTTAAAGATTCGTAAGTTATTCCCGTTTCGTCGCGCAGTTTTTTAAGCAAATCTTCCTGCACGGAAGCGCTTTCCGCAGTAGAAATGATTTTTATAGCCTCGGCTACGTATTTTCTTTTATCTTCCGTTTTATTCAGGTTGAAGGCGGATTTTGCCGTTTGCAGTTTAAAGTCAATGAGAGGCATAGCCGCGTCAAGGCACTTTTTGTAACCCTCCGCGCCGTATCGTTTTATTACGTCGTCCGGGTCAAGTCCTTCGGGCAAAGGCACGACTTTTACGTTAAGCCCCTCGCTTTTAAGTATTTCAAGCCCGCGCATATTGGCTTTTTGCCCGGCAGCGTCGCCGTCATAACTTATAAAAACGTTGTCGGTATATCTTTTTAGCAAGCGCGCCTGCTCCTGAGTGAGCGACGTGCCCATACTTGCGACTACGTTTTTGAAGCCCGCCTGATAGAGTGATACGGTGTCCATATACCCTTCAACCATAATCACGTCATTTATAGTTTGGGTCTTTCTCAGTTTTTTTAAAAGGTTTATGTTATAAAGCGTTTTGCTTTTGTTGAAAACGATGGTTTCGCGCGTGTTTTTATACTTCGCGACGTCCGTCTTTTTAAGCGCGCGCCCGCCGAAGCCTATGACCTCGTTCATTGCGTTGATAATCGGTATTATCAGCCTGCCGCCCTGCGCGTCCGTAAGCCTGCCGTTTACTTCCGAAACGGCGCCGCTGTCTATCATATCCTGTTTTAAATAGCCTTTTGAAAGCAAATACTGCGGCAAATCGCCGTAATTTAAACTTGCGCCGAAGCCGAATTTTCTTACAATGTCGGACGGAATTTGCCTCTTCAATATATAATTTATATGCTCGTCGGCTTCTCCCGAATTAAGATTTTTCAAATAAAAGTGTGCGCAATCGTTCAAAATTTTTAAAACGGCGTCCTTTTTGCGCTTTGCTTCCACAGTTTTGCCGCTGTCGAAGCCCGTTTGCGGCACCGTCAGATTTGCGCGCTCGGCAAGCATTTTAACCGCGTCCATAAAGTCGACGTTTTCCATACTTTGCACAAATTTGATAACGTCGCCCGACTCTCCGCAGCCGAAGCAATGATAGTATTGGTCGGACTCGTTTATGGCGAACGACGGAGTTTTTTCGTGATGAAACGGACAGCAAGCCCAATGGGTGCCGCCGCGACGTTCAAGCGAAATGTAACCGCTTGCCACCTCCAATATATTGTTTTTTTCTTTCAGGGTCTGCAAAAACCCCTGTAATTCGTTCGCCATTGTTATTTATGATTTATAAAATATGCGGCAAAGCCGTAAAAAGTTATTTTTCGTTGTTGAACGTCCAGCCCTTAGGCACGAACAACCTGTTGAAGGTATATACTGCGTATCTGTCCGTCATTGACGACAGATAATCGCAAACAGCCTGCTCCTTACCGTAAATTTCTAAAATTTTTATATATGTTTCTGGCAAGTCCTCCGGTTTTGCGACAAAGTGCGAATACAGCGCCGAAAGCATTCTTTCCGCCTTTTCCTCCTCTCCGCGGGCGCTTTCCGAAAGATATACTCTTTCAAACATAAACGCGCGCAAAGCCTCGCTTGCACGGTTTACGGACTTGTCCATTTCCACCGTATTTTTACCGTATGAAGTTTTATAAACGGACGTAACCGCGGTATTTATTCTTTCACGCGAGCAAGAGCCCAGAACTTGGGTTATGTCTTTTGGAATATCTTCCGCTTTGAGTATGCCTGCGCGAACCGCGTCGTCAAGGTCGTGATTTATGTACGCAACTCTGTCCGCCACCGAAACGCACCTGCCTTCCAGCGTGGCGGGAGTATCGCTTTTTCTGTGATTTAAAATGCCGTCCCGCACTTCCCAAGTTAAATTTAAGCCCGCTCCGTCTTTTTCAAGCACGTCGACAACCCTTAAAGACTGCTTGTTGTGCTTGAAGCCCGCCGGTGCGAGTTTTGAAAGTATTCTTTCGCCGCTGTGCCCGAAAGGAGTATGCCCCAAGTCGTGCCCAAGCGCAATAGCTTCCGTCAAATCCTCGTTTAATGCGAGCGCGCGGGCGATTGAACGCGCAATTTGCGCCACGTCCAGAGTATGCGTAAGCCGCGTTATATAGTGGTCGCCTTCGGGCGAAAAAAACACCTGAGTTTTGTTTTTAAGTCTGCGGAAGGCTTTGCAATAAATAATTCTGTCCCTGTCGCGTTGAAACTCGGTGCGCATATCGCAAGGCGCTTCGCTTTTTAATCTGCCTTTCGTATCCTCGGACTTGCACGCGTACTGCGAAAGAAAAGCCCGCTCTATTTCGTAAGTTCTTTCTTTCAGATTTTGCATACGCTTTGCTCCGCCGTAAAGTTTCTACTCTTAAATATTACGAAAAACTTTTTTAAAATACTTTTTTTTGTTAAAAAATTTGTTAAAAAACAAAAAACCCGCTTAATTACGAAAATTTTTGCCCATTAAAGGGTTATTTGCCGAAACCGCCGCCGACGGAAAGCACTTCGCCCGTGACGTACGTGCTTTCGGCAAGAAACACGCACGCTTCGGCAACTTCCGAAGGCAAACCTATTCTGCCGAGTGGGACTTCTTCTGCTAAATCTTCCATTTCCCGAGCGGTGAGGTGCGCGTTCATTTCCGTATCTATAACGCCGGGGGAAACGCAGTTTACCCTAACGTTGGAAGGGGCAAGTTCTTTTGCAAGCGCTTTGGTAAACGCTATTACCGCGCCTTTTGAGGCTGAATACGCCGCCTCGCAACTTGCGCCCGTTTCTCCCCAGATGGACGCGACGTTGATTATCGAGCCGCCGCCTTCATAAACCATCTTGTTTGTGACCGCCTTACTGCACAAAAACACCGATTTGGCGTTTACCGAAAAAATTTTATCCCAATCTTCCGATGAGGTATCCTGAATTACTTTCACAAGGGAAATTCCCGCATTGTTTACAAGCACGTCAAGTTTTCCGTAAATGGAAAAAAACTCCTTGAACATATTGTTTGTCTGCTCCTCGTCGGAAACGTCCGCCTTCAACAAAACGGGACAAAAGCCCTGCATATTGAACTCTTCCTGAGTTGCAAGCGCGGCGGCTTCGTCCTTATGATAGTTTAAAACTACCTCGTAACCGCGCTGTAAAAACGCAAGCGCTATCGCTTTGCCTATCCCTTTTGTACCGCCGGTAATAAGCGCAGTTTTCATAAATTAAGCCACTCCTCAATGTTTTTGCAAATTTCTTCAACCGTTAGCCCGTCGGTATCCGTTATAAAATCAGCCGCGCTTTCGTAAACGGGCGTTCTTTCATTTAAAAGTTTGGTCAATTTTTCCTCCGCGCCGCCTGCAAGCAACGGACGGCTGTTATCGTCGCCCAACCGCGACAAAAGCGTCGGAAGCGCGGCGCGCAAATATACGGTTTTGCCGTTGCGCTTTAAAAGGCTTACGTTTTCGCCGCGCACAGGGCAGCCGCCGCCCGTAGAAATTATAACGTTATCCAGACAAGACGCCGCCTTTACCGTTTCAGTTTCAATTTGCCTGAATTTTTCTTCTCCCAAACGGACAAAAATTTCAGTAATATCGCCGTGATTTTTTCGTATTTCTCCGTCGGTATCGACAACTCGCATATTCAGGCGTTTGCCCAGCGCTTCCGCCACGGCGGACTTGCCGCAAGCGGGCATACCTATCAAGACAACGTTCATAATTTAAAACTTTCGGCGGCGAGAATGTAGGATTTTTTGCCGAAACCGCAGACAACGCCTTTGCAAACCGCGGAAATTACGGACGTGCGCCTGAACTCGTCGCGGGCGAAAATATTTGACATATGCACTTCGATGACGGGGGTTTTTACGGAAGAAATTGCGTCCCTTATCGCAATGCTGTAATGCGAGTAAGCGCCTGCGTTTATTATAACTCCGTCGTATTTTTCGGCGTCGGCACGCTGAACGGCGGCGCAAATTTCACCCTCTATATTGCTTTGAAAAAACTCGCAAACGTCGTCTTTGAAATAATTTGTTATTTCGGCGTTGATTTCTTCCAGAGTATCGCTTCCGTAAACCGATTTTTCTCGTTCACCCGTCATATTCAGATTTACGCCGTTTATAAAAAGAAACTTCATTTTATTTTACCTTATATAAAAACTTTTTTTAAATTCTTCAAACAATTGCTTTGCGCGTTCTCCGTTATACGGAGTTTTTGTAAAAATACATTCCGCAAAATACGCCTGATAAAACAACATTGCAAGTCCGTTTACTGCGCGCTTGCCCAACCCTTCCGCAATACGCAAAAATTCGGTTTTGGCAGGGGAATAAATTAAATCTACGGCGACCTCGCAAAGGGACAGCAAATCTTCGCCTACGGGCGAAACGCCCACGCTGTCGCCCATTCCCACGCCCGTCGCGTTTACTATGCCGTAATAGGGTTTATTTGTCAATTCGCCCGCAAATATGGCGCCGTTAAACTCGTTTGCAAGCGCTTTTGCCTTTTGGGCGCTGCGGTTATACACCGTCACGCCGGCGCCGCCGTCAAGCAGTTTTTTTACTGCGCTTCTTCCCGCGCCACCTGCGCCCAAAACAAGAAAATCTTTACCTTTTACTTCAATTCCCGCGTTTTCCAGCATAAGCATAAAGCCCGCGCCGTCGGTGTTGTATCCCGATTTTTCGCGGCATTTTACGGTGTTTACCGCGCCGAAAACAGCCGCGTCGCCTTCAAGGCGTTCAAGGTGGCGCATTATGCGCAATTTATAGGGGATTGTTACGTTAAATCCGTCGTATTCTTTAAAGAGTTTTTGCGCAACGCCGTCAAACTCGCCTTCCGCAACGGATATTTTGTCGTATTCAACGCAATATCCTGATTTTTCTGCGATAAAACAATGTATCTGCGGGCTGAGCGAACGCGAAACGTCCGCGCCGATAACTGCAAGTTTTAGTTTTTTCATAGAGCGTCCGCGCACTCCCGCAACAAATTGGCGTACTCGTCAAATTCTATTTCTATTTCCGCGCTTTCGCCAATCGATTTGGGAACAATTAAATCCACCTTGTCGCTTAAATTCTTTTTGTCGTACAAGGCATACCTTGCGGCGCTTTCAACGTCCTGATAGGAAGGCACTTTTTTAATTACGCGAAGGATAAGTTTTTTTATTTCGTCCGCGTATTGCCCCCCGCATATGCCGCGTTTAACGGCAATATACAGTTCGTAATACATACCTATAAGCACAAATTCGCCGTGCGATTTTTTGCGGTAAACCAACTCGAACGCGTGCCCTGTGGTGTGTCCCAAATTCAAAATTTTGCGCTTGCCTTCAATCTCTCGCTCGTCCTGCGCAACCACGTTCGCCTTATAACGGATACAATCGTAAATTACGTCTTCCAAAAATTCCCATTTGTAAAGACTGTCGCAATTATTTAAAAGTTTATTTAAAATACCGCCGTCAAGCGCGCCGTATTTTATTATTTCGCCAAGTCCGCAGCGCAACTCTCTTGCGGTAAGCGTTTGCAAGAACCGCGGGTCCGCTATAACTTCCGCGGGCTGATAAAATGTGCCTATGACGTTTTTTACGCCGTTTACGTCCACTGCGGTTTTTCCGCCGACGGAACTGTCTACCTGCGCAAGCAGCGTAGTTGGAATCTGCACCAGATTTACGCCGCGCATATACAGCGAAGCGGCAAGACCGGCAACGTCGCCAACAACGCCCCCGCCGAACGCTATCACGGTGCAGTTTCTGCGCATACCAGCGCTTAACATATCTTTGAGTATGGATATAAGATAGTTATACGTTTTGCTGCTTTCGCCTGCGGGCAATATGGTGACGGGAAAGGAATTGCCGAACGTTTCCCATAAAAGATGCCTGTAAATTGCAAAAACGTTGCTGTCGGTAACTATATAAATTTGCCCTTGGGCGTATTTTTTAGCATAAGCGTCAAACGCGCCGCTTCCGCAACGGATAACGCTTTTTGATAAGTTTGTTTCAAGTACTATTTCTTTCACCGCTCACCTCAGGTCGCGATATCTTTGCGTAACCTCGCGCATATTGTCGCCGCCCAGCCTTTTAGCAACCGCTTGCGCCAACGTCAGCGCGGTAACGCTTTCCAAAATAATTTCGGCAGCGCATATTGCAATAACGTCGCTGCGCTCTCCCGCCGCTTTTGCAGGTTGCATAGTTTCCGTATCGACGGTGGCAAGTCCGCGCATAAGCGTGGGTATCGGCTTAACGGCGGCGCGGACGATAATTTCTTCTCCGTTGGACATTCCGCCTTCGATTCCGCCCGCGTTGTTGCTTTTGCGGTGAAATCCGTTTTTGTAATAAATTTCATCGTGAACTTTGCTGCCCGCCAAATCCGCAGCCTTAAATCCTAAGCCTATTTCCACTCCCTTTACCGCCTGCACGCTCATCAGCGCGCCGCAAATCGCCGCGTCCAACTTGTCGCCGTAACGCATACAACTGCCGAAGCCGCTTTTAAGTCCTTTTACTCGTATTTCCGCAACTCCTCCCGCGGTGTCGCCTGCGGCTTTCAGCCCGTCTATAAGCGCGACGGCTTTTTTCTGTAATTCGCCGTCAAGCATAAACAAAGGTTGCTTTTTCGCCGCGGAAAGCGCTTCAAAGGAGTATTCCTTATTGTCGCAAATTCCGCATACGCTTTTTACGTAGCCCGAAACTTCCACGCCGAACGCGCGCAAATACTGCCTTGCCACCGTGCCAGCCACCACGCGGGCAGCCGTTTCTCGCGCGCTGGCGCGTTCTAAAACGTTTCTTGCGTCGTCGGTATCGTATTTAAGCATACCGGTAAGGTCGGCGTGCCCCGGGCGAACCTTCGTCAACCTTCTTTTGGTTACGTCGCATCCCTCCGGCGCCATAAACTCGCGCCAGTTTTCATAATCGTTATTTTTTACGGCAAACGCAAGCGGACTGCCCAAAGTTTTTCCGTTGCGTACCCCGCTTAAAATTTCGACCTTGTCGCTTTCGATTTTTTGTCTTGCGCCTCTGCCGTAACCGCTTTGCCGCAAGGCAAGGTAATAGTTTATTTCGTCAATATCAATTTCAAGATTGGAAGGCAACCCCTCTATAATTCCCGCAAGCGCCTTGCCGTGGGACTCGCCCGCTGATACGAAGTTCATTATTTCTCCTTTGAAACGGTGTACTTTCCGCCCGAAACGCTTATAGTCACCGTTCCGCATTCGCGCGTGGAATAAATACTTTTGCCCGCGTACTTTTGCGCCTCTGCCAAGGCTTCCGCCGACGGATTGCCGCGAGCGTTTTCTCCCACGGAAATTATTGCCGTAAGCGGCTTTAATAACCCGTATAAACGCGTACTTACGCAAGATTTGTCGCCGTGATTGCCTGTTTTTATAATATTGCAGTTTTCAAGTTTAATTTTTTTGCCGCCTATTTCAAAACAGCCGCTATCAATATAATTGTTGTACAGCTTGTCCGCGTGTTTCGCCGTCATATCCCCTGCAAGAAAAAAGGCGACTCCGCCGTATTCCAGCCAGACGGAAGCGCAGGCGTTGTTTATATTTTCGGAAGTTGGATTTGAGTTTAGTTTATCGTACTCTCCTCCCTGAAATTCGCCCGACGGAGACAGGAAGCACAGCGAGTATTCCTGCGAAAAAGCGATTTCGCCATAGCGGCAAATTTCAACTTCCGCGCCGCCCTCTTTCGTCTTGCGCGCTTGCAAAGCAAAGGCTGCATAACTTTCGTTTATTCCTGTAATTTTGCAGTCGGGCATAAAAATTTTGCCTATTTTTCTATATTTCAGTATGTCGACAAGCCCGCCGCACCTTTCCGCTGATACCGACGTACAGACCAAATAGTCTAATTTATCGATATTTTTGGAATTTAGCACCTTCAAAACTTTAAGTTCGTTAGAGCGCCTGCCGTTGCCGCCGTCGATTAGCGCGGTTTTGCCGTCTGGCAACTCTATAAGGGTACTGTCGCCGTAACCCACGTCTATGAAGGTTACGCGCATTTCACCCGAAGGCAGCGCGTCTTTTTTGGAAATGAAGTACGCGGAGAGATATTTGACGGGGATAAACAAGTTTGTTATAACAATCGCCGCGGCGATAACGAAAACCGCCGCCGCGGAAACGATTGTGATTATATGTCTTTTTGCTAATTTTTTACCGCGCTTCATCAGTAACCGTCGTTTAATTATCGTCCCAAAAGCGGAACGGTCAATTGAAAAACTCTTTATAAATAGCCTTTATGCACTTTTCGTAATCGTCGTTGCTTACGCCGACTACTATGTTTATTTCGCTTGAACCCTGGTCAATCATTTTTACGTTTATATTTGCGCCCGCAATCGCGCCGAAAAGCCTTGCGGAAGTACCCACCGACGATGACATACCGTGTCCCACCGTCGCAATAAGCGCGATATTTTCTATAACGCGCAAAACGTCCGGCTTTACTTGCGATTTAATGCCCGCAAGAATTTTATCAAGTTTGCCGCCTTCAAGCGCGCAACTTTCAATGACCAAAGACATTGTATCTATGCCGGAAGGAACGTGCTCTACCGAAACGCCCTCTTTTGCAAGCACGGCAAGTACTTTGCCCATAAAGCCCACTTCCGAATTCATAAGCGACTTTTCTATAAAAATTACGGTGAAGTTTTTTTTGCCTGCAACGCCCGTTACAACCGTGCCGCTGGGTGTATAGCGGGAAATGGGCAAAATAGACGTGCCATCGTCCTCGGGACGGAATGTGTTTTTTATTTTTACGGGAATATTTGCGCTGCGTACGGGAAAGATAGAATCCGCGTGCAAAACGTTAGCGCCCATATAACTGAGTTCGCGAAGTTCTTTATACGAAATCGTCTTTATGCGTTTGGGACAGTCTACCAGCCGCGGGTCGCAGGCAAGAAAGCCGGAAACGTCCGTCCAGTTTTCGTAAAGCGAAGCCTTGACCGCACGCGCGACAATAGCGCCCGATATGTCCGAACCGCCGCGGCTAAACGTTTTTACTTTGCCGTCCGCGCCGGTGCCGTAAAAGCCGGGGAAAACCGCGCGTTCGACGCCTTTCAACGCTTCGGCAACCGCTTTGTATGATTTTTCGCCGTCCAGCGCGCCGTTGCCGTCAAAAAATATTACGTCCTTCGCGTCAATAAACTTTGCGCCCAGCACTTTTGCGACTATGCGCGCGTTGAGGTACTCTCCGCGCGAAGCGGTAAAGTCCTCGCTTTTTTCTGCGGCAATCGCCTTTTCCGTTTCGTCAAGCACGGAATTTATGTCAAAATCAAGTTCCAGCTCTTTTACAAGCGAAACAAAGCGCGCGCGCACCGGTGCAAACGCCGCCTTTATATCGCCGCAAGCGGAAACTTCGGCATAGCAATTAAGCAACAAATCGGTTACTTTTTTATCAGCCGAATATCTCTTGCCGGGCGCGGAAACAACAATAAACTTTCGTTCCGCGTCGCTTTCGATAATTTTTTTTACGTTTTTTATGACGTTTCCGTCCGCCATAGACGTTCCGCCGAATTTACAAACTTTAACTGCCATTTGAATTTCCGTATTCTACCTAATTAATTTCGCTTCGAGATAAAATCGCTTTTCGTCCCCTTCGCCCATAGAAAAAGTTTTGCGGGGAAGGTTGCCGCCCGTCATTATAAGGCGGAAAAAATCGTTTTTTGATACCGAGGGCAATAAAATCAACACGTTGCCCTCTGCGGTAAGACTGCAAAGTTCGTCCCCGCCGTGGACGTAATCTACCGAGCCGCCGTTTTCGGCAATGAAATTTTTTATTATATCGTCCGTTTCGCGTATGCCGGCAGGAATATCGGCATTGAAAGGAATTTTGCGCTTTTTACCCTCTGTTACAATATACGCCGTTGCCCCGCCCGAAGTTTTAAACCGACTGCAAAACAATTGCGGTTTATCTGTTTTCAAAAGCCTGTGAATCGGCTTGAACGTAAGAGCGGCGTCGTGAACGTTGACCGCCTCTACAAGTGCAAACCGCGCGGGATGGTCTTTACGCTCGCTTTCCGTAAGTTTGATTTTGAGCGCGTCCCAGCAAGTTTTCGCCGCCGCAAGCGAATGATTTCCGTCACCCACCGCAAAAAGCAGTTTATCGGACGACGAATACTTTTTTTGCATACGCACCCCGTCCGAAAGAGCGTAAAAGGCGTTTATAACTTCCTGCGGGTTTGTAACGAAAGTTCCCTTTACACGCCCGCCGTTAAAATTTAGTTGCGCGTCGTACAAAACTTTTCCGCTACGCACAACGTTTAAAACAGAGTTTGTTTCGTCGTCATACAAAAGCATAACGTGCGGAAGTTCTATTTCCGCATTTTCGCGTATCTTTACTCGGGGCGGTATACGCTCGGCAATAGTTGCTTCGGTTGAGCGGATAAGCGATTTTTCACCGTTGATAAAGGAATATTCCTCCAAATCCACCGCAATAAGCAAGCCTTTGCGCGTGCCCGACTGCGTAGTACGTTCAACAAGGATAAACCCGCCTTCCGTCTTTTTAAAAACACCGCCCGAAAGGTATCGGCGCATATTTTCGTTTATGCGCGCTATACGCTGTTCGGGCTTGTCGTTTAAATAAATTTCCGGAAAAATCAAATTATATGCCGATAACGCGCCCGACGTAAGCCTTTCGACTTGCCGCCAGTAACCGTAATCGGAAGTATATTGGTCGCAGGCGTTTACCGCCCATTTTGTCAAATCCACGCCGTCGGCAGGTAAAAGTATTTCCGGTATGCGTATAACTTCCATCTTGCCGTCAGACGTTTATAAGAATAACCGTTACCGCCGCAAGAACAATGGCAAGCAGTTTCAACGGCCAGTTTTTAACAAAGATATTGTAGAAAAATTTTTTCATATTTTACCCTCCGCCGTCAAATCGGACCAGTAATAATCGGAAAGCGCGTTTTTAAGGTCTGCCGCGTCGGCGTATTTTTTTCTGACCGCGCCGTTTTTGACAATTGAAATAATTCCCGTTTCCTCGGAAACGACTATAACGGTAACGTTTGCAACGGTGGTAACGCCCAGCGCCGCGCGGTGGCGGCTGCCCATTTCCTGAGGGAGATTTTCGTTTTGAATTATTGGAAGAAAGCACCCTGCGGCATAAATTTTGTTGCCTTCTATTATCATTGCGCCGTCGTGCAATGGCGCTTTGGGATAGAACACCGCTTCAATCATTTCCGCGTTTATGTCCGCGTTGATAACCGTTCCGCTTTCAATTATTCCTTCCGGCAAATTGTCGTTTGAAAGCACTATAAGCGCGCCTATATCTTTTTTGGACATATTCTGCACTGCGCGCACCGTTTCTTCGATAATAAGTTCTACGCCCGAAACCGTAAGATGGTCGCCCTTGCGCTTTTTTACGCCGAACGAAACTGACATACGCTTTATTTCGGTACTGAACACGGTGAAAAACAACAGCACTGCAATAATTATTACCGCAAGCGCGTAAAACGCCGAATCAGGCAAAGCCGACGACGACGAAACAAGCGCTTTTACAAAGCCCAGCACAACCGCCAAGATTGAAAAAATGTATATAAAATTGTATGATTTATTCGCTTTCAACACTTTGAACAAATAGTAAAAAGCGGCAATCAGCAACAAAAATTCGAGAATGATTATGACGTAAGAGTCCTTAACCGTCTCCGTAAAGAAATCTTTTAAATTTTCCCGTAAATTACTCCACATATCTACGTTCGCCCCTATAAGTAGATTACTTTACTATTATATAATTATTTATTTAAAAAATAAAGCGTTTATAATAATTATTTATCCTTAAAACCAAAAAATATTTCGTTTATAACGCTTTGAAGCGCGCCTTGCGGCGACAGTTTACCCCCCTTTATATCGGCGATGCGCGCATAAATATAACTTACTCCGTTTGCAAGCCGCTTTTCGCCAATCATATCCGCCTGTTCCCTGCTCTTTTTTACGCCGAATTCCTTCATTTTAAGTTGTGCGGCAAGCGCCGCGTTGCTTTCGTCAGAAGCGCATACGGTAAGCAGATTTTTATAATAATTGAATAAACCGTTTAAAATATAAATTTCGTCGCCGCCCTTTTTAAGCAGTTCGTCCGCAATAAGACAAAACTTGTTGAAGTCGCGGCGGGGTATTGCGTTGGTAAGTTCGTAAAGTCTGTAATCGGCATCCTTATACACAAGTTCGTCCACGTCCGCCAAGGTAAGTTCGCCGCCGCTTTTGCAAAGAGAAAGTTTTTCCACCTCTACCGCAACGCGCGACATATCGCAAAGGCAATAGTCGGCAATACTTTCGCAGACGGCTACCGAAGCGGCAACCTTAGCCCGCCTTAGCGTTATGTATACCCATTTTGCAACCGCCTCTCTGTCCGTGCGCCCGCAATCGAAGTACGCCACCTGCGGTTTGCGCTTTAAGTCCACTCCCTTTTTACCGCCGCTGTTGACTATTATAAGAACGGTTGTAGGCGGAAAATCGGAAAACAACGGTTTTAAATAATTTTCGTAATCGCTTTCGGAAGGGTAAAACTCGGTTACTTTCACAACGCGCTTTTCCGCCATAAACGGAAAACTTTTTATTGTGGAAACAAGCGCGGTAAGCGCCGCGCCTTTAAGACTTTCCCCATCGAAAACTGAATAATTTAATTCCGGCATTTGCAAAAAGGCGGACTTTATCTGCTCCTCGCCGTGACGTCTGAAATAGGCGTCGTCGCCTTCAAGAAGATAAATCTGCTTTGCGCCTTCGGCTATGCTGTTTTTAAGTTCGGTATACTTCATAACAACCCGTTTTGCTCTTTTTAAAAATGAGTGAACATTGAAATAAATTCTTTCATCGCAAAGGACAGCTGTACGTTTTTGGCAAGCGCCAACCCGACCCCGCGCACCGGCAAAGGCGGAGTTACGTCAACCTCAAACAATTCGCCGTTTGCAAGTTCTTCGCCGACGTACTCGCGCGGGATACAGCCAACGCCCATTCCCTTAATTGCGAGTTTAGTCATAAAATCCCAATTCGCCACCTCGATATCGGGATTTAGTTTTATACCGAGCGTCTGCGTAAAATCCGCAAGGGCGCGGCGGAAAACAGTGTTTTCTTCAATCATCAAAAGCGGAAATTCCTGCAATCGCTGCAAAGGCACTTCCTGCCCTTGAAGCTGCAAAAACTTTTTGCCCGCCACAAAAACGTCCGTAAGGTGAGTAACCGTGCCGCAAAACTTTACGTCGTCGTCCTGCAAGGGCAGGTTTACAAAAGCCACGTCGCATTTGCCCTCTTTTAGCTGGTTTACCGTATACGGTGACGTAGAAGAAATAAGTTCAAGCCGAACCGCGGGATATTTTTCGTTGAACTCGGCAAGTTTGTCGGCAAGCATATGCGCAAAAATCGAATCGGTGGCGCCTATTCTTATTGTGCCCGCGGCAGTCGTTTTCAATTCCGCAAGGCTGTTTTCGGCTTCTTCCACCAAAGAAAGCGCGTCCGCAATTTTTTTGTAAATTAGTTTGCCGCCCGCTGCGGAAAGTTCCATACCCTTATGCGTGCGGTTGAAAAGAGAAACGCCAAGCTGATTTTCAAGCTGTTTTATAGCCTGAGATACCGCCGGCTGAGATATATAAAGTTCTTGCGCAGCCTTTGTAAGACTGCCGCACTTTGCAACCACGTAAAAGACGCGGTATAATTCAAGATTAACCATAAAAATCACCTGCCGCGACGATTTATTTACCGACGCAGAATTTTTCGAAAACGGTACTTATAATTTCTTCCGAAGCGGTTTCACCCGTAATTTCGCCAAGCGCGTCCCAGCCGTCTTTAAGGTCCACCGCTATCAAATCCAGAGAAAGCAAACCTATATTTTCAGCCGCGCTTTCAAGCGACAGGCACGCGCGCTTCAACGCTTCGTAATGGCGTTGCTCCACAATATACGCGCTGTCTGCGGATTGTTCAAATCCGACTGTTTCGCCAAGTTTTGTTTTAAGCGCTTCCAGCCCTTCGCCCGTCATTGCGGAAACCGCCAAATCGTAGTCGCCGCAAGGCTTTTTGCAATCAGCCTTGTTGAAAACTTTTATAACGGCGCCGCAAGCGTTTTGGGGCAGCGAGGCGTATTTGCCGTTATCCGTTACCGAAATTATAATATCGGCGGAAGCCGCAGCGGTTTTTGCGCGCTCGATACCGATGCTTTCAATTTCGCCCGCGCGCTCGCGTATACCCGCAGTGTCTACGAGGTTGTAAACAAGTCCGTTTATTTCGATTTCTCCTTCAACCGCGTCGCGCGTGGTACCCGCTTTGTCGGAAACTATCGCCTTGTCATAGCCCAAAAGCGCGTTTAAAAGCGAGCTTTTACCGGTATTGGGAACGCCGCAAATAGCAACCGTTACTCCGCTTTTTATGCGTTTGCCCCCCGAATATGTTTGAATTAACTTTTTAATATCCCCGCTAAGGCGGCAAACGTCGCGCTTTATTTCTTCCAAATCCAGCCCGTCGGAATCCTCCTCGGGATAGTCTATTTCAACCGCCGTGCGCGCAAGAATATCCTTCAAATCGTCCTGCGCCTTTTTCACTTCGCGGGTGAGTTTTTCACGGTAAAGCATACTGCCGGCGCGGACAAGCGCAAGGCTTTCGGCGTTTATCATATCCGCCATACCCTCGGCGGAAGCAAGCGAAAGTTTGCCGTTTAAAAAAGCGCGTCTGGTAAACTCGCCCTTTTCCGCAAGGCGCGCCCCGTTAAGCGTTGCGGCTTTAAGAATGCCTCGCGCAATTCTGACTCCGCCGTGGCAATGAAACTCTATAATATCCTCGCCCGTAAACGATTTGGGTGCTTTGAAATAAACCATATAGCCGTAGTCGGTAAAACCGTCGCCAGAAATGTCTCCCGCATACATATAGTTGGGGGTAAACGACTTTATTTTGCCGTTAGGCTTAAACATTTTTTGTGCGATTTCCAGCGCGTTTTTTCCGCTGAGCCTTATAATAGCCACGCCGCCCGTGCCGTTAGCCGTTGAAATTGCGGCAATACAATCCTGCATACTATACCAATCTATAAACCTTACTTATATACTTTTTACAAAATTATATCACTGAAATAATAAAAACGCAAGAAAAAAGCGCTTTTTTAAAAAGCGCTTTTAATTTACTTTCAATTATCGTCGAACGGGTCGGAGTTGTCCGTTCTGCTGCTGCCGCCGAACTCGGCAAAGGGGTCTTCCGGCTTTACACCGCCGCTAGGTCTGTTGTCATACCCGCCGTAAGGTCCGCTTTCGCCGTTTCTTGAATAGGGATTCTGATTGTAAGGATTCTGCGAAAAATTCTGTTGCTGAAACTGCTGATAGGTTCTGTACCGCCTTTCCTGTTCAAGCCTTAAATACTCGCGGTAATTATAGCCCTTGTTGTTGCGTATTATGAAAAATATTATGCCCTGAATGGGGAACAATGCGCTTGCGACGGTAAAAATGAAATATCTGCGCGCGGAATACGTCTGGAAGAATGCCGAAAGCAAAAGCACCTGAACGAACATAAACAGAAGACTGAACCAGCTTAAAATATAATCGTAAAGATTATTAAAGCACCACTCCGCCCAGAAAAGGTTGTTGGGGATACTGCCGACTATTTCCGCAAGAACCATAGAAGTCATTTCGTTTATGGTTATTTCCAAACATCCCGAACGCGCAAGCAGCAGAATCGCGACGTAATACACTATGCTGCCGCCCAGCAAAAGAAACTCCATTACGGCGGCAACGGCGGAAAAAATTCTTGCGTCGACTCTGTTGAAAATTTTATTTTTCTGCGCGCATACGCCGATGTAGTACGTGCTTAAAAAGGGGACGAAAGCCATCCACTTGTTTTTATAGCCCGAACGCGAGGCAACCGTATATAAGGCAATAGCCTGCAACGCAAAAACCACCGCAAAAAACGCGCCTACGCAGACAATGGGAAGCCACCACAGCTTATCCGTAACGAAATACGACGAAACTATAATATATCTTGAAAAATCCATACTTTCTCCCCAAGACCGCACTACAACGACCTTTGTAGCTCATAATTATATATGTGCAAGTTGTATAAAATAAAATCGCTTTGTGAAATGACGGTGAAATATCAAAACAGTTTAAAGCCGTAATCAACGCTTTCCAACGTAAGCCCCTTCGCGGGCATAGTTTTGCCGACGGCGCTTCTGTCGCCTTGTTCAAGCGAACGGCGTATATCCTCCTCCGTCAGCGAGCCCTGCGCAAAATACAGCATAGTCCCCGCAATGGTGCGGACCATATTGTAAAGAAACCCGCCGCCGCAGACGTAAATTTCAACGTCAGTACTGCCGCGGTACCCGTTTGTTTCCACGTTAACGGAGTACACTTCCCTTACGGTGGTTTTCACCTGCGAGCCGCTTTTTTGATATGCTTTAAAATCGTGCTCACCCACGAAAGCCCCAGCAATATAGCGCAGTTTTTCAATATCGGCGCCGCCCTTTACCCAGACGGAAAACCTGTCTTTAAGCGGATTTCTTCTTGCGGAGAGATAGGCGCGGAAGCAATACGTCTTGCGTTTTGCGCTTCTGTTGGCGTCAAAATTTTGCGGCGCGGCGGAAGATTTAAGCACGCTTATATCCTCGGGCAAGCGCATATTCAACGCGTCGGCTAACTTTTCGGGTGGAATTTCGGTCTGCGCCTTGAAATGGCAGACCTGCCCAGCCGCGTGGACGCCGCTGTCCGTTCTTCCGCTTGCGGTGACAGCGGTTTTTACGCCGAACAGATTTTGCGCGGCGGCTTCAAGTTTTTCCTGCACCGTTATACAATTTTTTTGAATTTGCCAACCGCCGTAGTTTGTTCCGTCGTAGGCAAGCAGAATTGCGTATTTCATTTTAAGAAAGTTTTATATAGTCGTTTATAAGCGGAAAAATCTGCGCCCAATAGATGTTAAGCAACACCACTCCCGCTATGAGGGCGGCAAAGACGAACACCGTCGCCAAATCGCGCCCGCCGAATTTGAGTTTTTTGTATTTTGTGCGGTTTTTCGAGCCGGAGTAGCAGCGCGCGTCCATAGCGTCGCCAAGTTCGTCGGCGCGCCTGAAAGCGGAAATAAGCAATGGAATCAAAATGGGCACTATCGCCTTTATTCGCTTGAAAACGTTGCCGCTTTCAAAGTCGGCTCCGCGTGCCTTTTGCGCGGCGATTATGCGGTTTGTTTCGTCTATAAGCGTGGGAATAAACCTAAGCGCTATCGACATTATAAGCGCAAGTTCGTGTACGG
Source organism: uncultured Christensenella sp. (assembly GCA_910585785.1). Classification (GTDB taxonomy): domain Bacteria; phylum Bacillota; class Clostridia; order Christensenellales; family Borkfalkiaceae; genus Coproplasma. Next base: position 129,920 of record CAJUEV010000004.1, read on the forward strand.
GGAACTTGATGTATTTTAACGGTTTAAGCAAACTTTCAATACCGTCGGTAAGCGCGACGGGCGTTGTGGTAAGCGTAAGCACCGAAGAAGCCATTACCAAAAAGAAAAGTCTTGAAGTTAAAAATACCGTGTTTATAATTCCTTCGCGGGTGATTTTGAAAATCCACCACTGCGCGTAAACGGTTTGCCCGCCGTGGAAAAACAAGTTGAGCACCGCGGTAAACACCACGATAAAGATTATGCCTTTTACCGAGCGCAAAACTCTGCCGAACGGTACGCGCGCGGCGGCAAGCGCGGCGATTATTACAATTACGCACGCAAGCAGCGAATAAAAGTTTGAAGAAACGAAAAGCAGCGTTATAAACGCTATAAGCGCCAATATTTTTGTTCTTGGGTCGAGTTTGTGGACGAACGACTGCGCGGGATAATACTGTCCGAAAGTAACGTCGTTAAGCATTTTCGCCACCTCCGAACGCCTGTATTACTTTTTCGGAAAAGCCGCTTACGGTAAAGTCACTTTCTAAAATTATGCCTTGTTCTGCAAGACTGCGGGTAATTTTGGCTGTAAGCGGAATATCCAGCCCCAAAGCCGTCAATTCTTCCGTGCGCTTAAACAAATTTGCGGGCGAGTCGCAAGCAAAAGTTTTGCCTTCTGAAATTACCGCGGCTTGCGTGCAATTTTCGGCGACTTCGTCCATATCGTGCGATACAATAATTACGGTGCTGCACCACTCCTTATGGAGTTTGTGCAAAAGTTCCATAATTTCGCTTTTGCCCTTGGGGTCAAGCCCTGCGGCAGGCTCGTCCAAAATAAGAATTTGCGGTTTTGTTACGATTACGCCCGCAATAGCAACCCTTCGCTTTTGTCCGCCCGATAAATCGAACGGGGATTTATCCTTTACTTCCGCATAGTTAAGCCCGACTATTTCAAGACTGCTTTTTACTGCTTGTTCCACTTCTTCCGCGGAAAGTTTTTTATTGAAATTTTTCAATCCGAAAGCGACGTCCGCAAAAACCGTTTCGGCAAACAACTGATACTCGGGATACTGAAAGACCATTCCCACGTTTGCGCGCAGCGCTTTAAAGTCGCATTTTTTGCTTGCCAAATTAAATTGCCCCACGGATATGGCGGGAAGAAGGGGTGCGGGACAGCCTTTTTTCGGCTTTTTTACACGGAAACCTTTTTGGGACTGAGGAAGCCTTATCAGCGCGTTTAGGTGCTGCACCAAAGTAGATTTTCCGCTGCCCGTATGCCCTATTATACCGAAAAATTCGCCGTCCGATATATGCAAGTCCACGCCGTTGAGAGCGCGCGAAGCAAATGGCGACTTTTTGGAGTAGGTAAACGTGAGATTGTTAATATCTATGTCCCATTCGCCGTCATTTTTGACGCGTTCGGGCTTATACTTGACGTTTTCATCCCCGAATATGCCTCGGTTAAGCAAGTTTTCGGCAATTTCGCGTGAAAGTTCTTCCGGTTTAAGTACGTTTGAAATACTCATACCCGCGCCGCGTAAATTGTGCGCTATTTTACTTATTTCCGGCAAACAGAGATTATACGTTTCAAGCTGTTCGCCTTTTTCGAATATTTCTTCGGGCGCGCCCTGCAAGACGATTTCGCCCTTGTTCATTACGATAGTCCTGTCCGCAAGCAGTGCTTCGTCCATAAAATGGGTAATTAATATAACCGTCATCCCCTCCTCTTTATTGAGGCGGCGGACGACTTCCATAACTTCCCTTCTGCCCTTGGGGTCAAGCATTGCGGTGGACTCGTCCAATATCAAAACGTCCGGTTTTACGGCAAGCACGCCCGCAACGGCTATGCGCTGTTTTTGCCCGCCAGAAAGTCTTGTAGGGGTTGCGTTGCGGTATTTTTCCATTCCAACCGCTTTAAGCGCCCAGTCTATTCTTCTGCCTATTTCTTCGCGCTCGATTCCTATATTTTCGGGACCGAAGGCTATGTCGTCCTCAACGATTGAAGCCACCATCTGGTTATCGGGATTTTGAAACACCACGCCAACGTGCTTTCTTACGTCCATAGCGCTTTCCGCAAGCACAGTCCGGTTCTTTTGACCTAAGATACTCTCCTCCGGCACCGTCTTGTCCTCCGTCAAGTTAAAACCCAATACGCAGACTTTGCCTGCTTCCGCTATCAAAAGTCCGTTTAAAAGGCGTGCAAGCGTGGATTTTCCGCTGCCGTTATGCCCTATAACGGACAAAAATTCACCTTTGCGGACTCTGAAAGTAACCCCGTTTAAGGCGGGAGTTTCCGAACCCGAATAGGTAAATCTTACGTTTTCGCATTCAATTATATTTTCTACTATGTTTTCTTCGGACATTAATTACCTGAAAAGTGTTATTTTTCGGATAAATTATAACAAATCAAGCATAAATTAACAACAATTTATGCGCTTTTATTGTGAAAGTACGGTAAAAAATTTTACGGCGATTAACAAGACGCGCCGTTTGCCGCCGTTTTTTGCTTATTTGGGACAAAATTAAACGTCTGCTGTTGACATTTTTAAGGTAGTGCATTATAATAATGTAGTGCAATTATTGCGCAAAACATTATTTTGATAATTATAATTCGGAGGTTTTTTAATGAAAAAATTGACTATCGACGGTAATACCGCCGCGAGCCACGTAGCGTATGCCTTCTCGGAAGTCGCGGCTATTTATCCCATTACGCCTTCTTCGCCTATGGCGGAAGTTGCGGACGAATGGGCGACCGCCGGCAGAACGAATATGTGGGGGCAAAAAGTAAGAATTGCCGAAATGCAGTCCGAAGGCGGCGCGGCAGGCGCCGTGCACGGTTCGCTTAGCGCAGGCGCTTTGACAAGCACCTACACCGCTTCGCAGGGTCTTTTGTTGATGATTCCCAATATGTACAAAATATCGGGCGAACTGCTTCCTATGGTTATGCACGTTTCGGCGCGCGCGCTTGCAGCGCACTCCCTTAACATTTTCGGCGACCACGCGGACGTTATGGCTTGCCGTCAGACGGGTTTTGCGATGTTGTGCGCTTCTTCCGTACAGGAAGTTATGGATTTGGCGCTGGTTGCGCACCTTTCCACGCTTAAAACGAAAGTGCCCTTTATACACTTCTTCGACGGATTCAGGACAAGCCACGAAGTAGCGAAAATAGACGTTTGGGACGAAGCGGACGATTACGCCGAAATTCGCGCTATATGCGACGAAGTCGGACTTGCCGCCGACGTTGCCGACTTTAAGTCGCGCTCGTTAAACCCCGAACACCCCATTCAGAAAGGTACCGCGCAGAACGGCGACACATACTTCCAGAACAGGGAAACGGCTAACTCGTACTACGAAGCCGCTCCCGCTATCGTTCAAAAAATGATGGATACCGTTTCGGCAAAGTGCGGAAGAAAATATCACCTTTTCGATTACGTGGGCGCGCCCGACGCGGACAAAGTGATAGTTTGTATGGGTTCCGGCTGCGAAACAATTGAAGAAACGGTCAACAAGTTAAACGCTATGGGCAAAAAATACGGACTTGTAAAAGTACGTCTTTACCGTCCTTTCGTTGCTGACGCGTTTGTTTCCGCATTGCCTGCAACCGTTAAAAAGATTGCGGTGCTTGACAGAACGAAAGAGCCCGGCTCTTTGGGCGAGCCTTTGTACCTTGACGTTTGCTCCGCCCTGCTTGAAAAAGGCGTAACCAAAGTAAAGGTTTACGGCGGCAGATACGGTCTCGGCTCGAAAGAGTTTACCCCCTCTATGGTGCTTGCGGTTTATAAAAACCTTGAAAAGAAAGCGCCCAAAAACCACTTTACGATTGGTATTTACGAGGACGTTACAAATTCTTCTTTGGACTTCTCGCAGAAATTCGACGCCGCTCCCGAAGGTTCTACCAGCTGCAAATTCTACGGCTTGGGCTCCGACGGTACGGTAGGCGCAAACAAAAACTCTATTAAAATTATCGGCGACCACACGGACAAGCACGCGCAGGCGTACTTCTTCTACGATTCGAAGAAATCGGGCGGTATTACCGTTTCGCACCTCCGCTTCGGCGACACCCCCATTCAGTCCGAATATCTTATCGACAGCGCGGACTTCGTTCAGTGCTCTAACCCTTCGTACGTAACGCGTTACAATATGACGGGCGACATTAAGGACGGCGGAACCTTCCTTATAAACACTTCCGCCACCACCGTTGAAGCGCTTGAAGCCTTCCTTCCCGCAAAAGTTAAGCAGGACATTGCGAAAAAGCACATCAATCTTTACGTTATCGACGCAATAAAGATTGCGGCTGATTTGGGACTTCGCGGCAGAACCAACACCATTTTGCAGTCCGCTTTCTTCCGCGTGAATCCGCAGATTATGCCCTATGACAAAGCCATAGAATATATGAAGTATATGGCTAAAAAATCTTTCGGCAGAAAGGGCGACGCGATTGTTCAGATGAACTATAACGCAATAGACGCGGCTGCCGGCGACAACCTTATAAAAATAGACGTGCCTGCAAGCTGGGCTAAGGCAACAAAGGGCGCGAAGATGGTTAAGGGCGCCGACAACGAATACTATCAGGAAATTATTAAGCCTATTCTTTATCTTGAAGGCGACAAACTTAAATCTTCGCAGTTCAACGCGGACGGACACGTTCCCACCGGTACCACCAAATACGAAAAACGCGGCGTTGCAGTATTGGTACCCCAGATTGACCTTGCAAAGTGCATACAGTGCGGACAGTGCTCGTTTGTGTGCCCCCACGCCTGCCTAAGACCCGCTGTTGTGGCGGTAGGCGCGGACAAACCCAAGACGCTTAAAACCAAGGCGGCAATCGGTTTGCCCAACTATGAATACAGAATGCAGGTTTCGCCCCTCGACTGTATGGGCTGCGGCGTTTGCGCGACCGTTTGCCCCGTTAAAGACGGCGGAGCGATTAAAATGGTTCCCCTTGCGGAATCTCTTGCTAACGGCGAGGACAAAAACTGGGAGTTTGCGGTTGACCTTCCCGAAGTCGACACTTCCAAATTCTCCAAATCGACGGTTAAAGGCTGCCAGTTTGCAACGCCTTTGTTTGAGTTCTCCGGCGCGTGCGCAGGCTGCGGCGAAACTCCTTACGTAAAGGTAATAACCCAGCTGTTCGGCGAAGATATGGTTGTGGCTAACGCGACGGGTTGCTCGTCAATATACGGCGGCTCCTCCCCCACTTGCCCTTACACCACCAACAAGCAGGGACGCGGTCCCGCCTGGGCGAACTCCTTGTTTGAGGACAACGCGGAATTCGGCTACGGTATGAACCTTGCTTACAGCGCAAGAAGAAACGCCGTTAAGGGCAAAGTTGAAAAACTTGCCGAACTCTGGAAGGACAGCGAAGAAGCAAGCGCGGTTTGCAAGGCGTACCTTGAAGCGTTTGAAGACAGAGAACCTTCCAAAAAGGCTTCCGCAGAACTTTTGAAAGTTTTGGAAAGCTGCAACGGCTGCGGCTGCGAGGCTGACGCGCTTGTAAAAGAAATTCTTGACGATAAGGACTGCCTTGCTAAGAAGTCCATTTGGATATTCGGCGGCGACGGCTGGGCTTACGACATTGGTTACGGCGGACTTGACCACGTGCTTGCCAGCGGCGAAGACGTAAACGTGCTTGTACTTGATACCGAAGTTTACTCTAACACGGGCGGTCAGGCAAGTAAGGCGACAAACATAGGCGCCGTTGCTAAGTTTGCTTCTGCCGGCAAGAGAGTAAAGAAAAAGGATTTGGGTATGATTGCCAAATCTTACGGCTACGTTTACGTTGCTCAGTGCGCAATGGGCTCTAACCCTGCACAGCTTCTTAAAGCGCTGACGGAAGCGGAAGCATACCACGGTCCTTCGCTTATCATATGCTACGCGCCCTGCATCAACCACGGCATTAATATGACCAAGAGCCAGCTTGAAGAAAAAGCGGCGGTTGACTGCGGCTATTGGCAGCTGTACAGATATAATCCCGACGGCGAAGTATTTACGCTTGACAGTAAAGAACCCACGGGCGACTATCAGGCATTCCTTGCGGGCGAAACCCGCTATGCTTCGCTTGTAAAAACTCAGGGCGAAGACGTTGCGAACGAACTGTTCAGACAGACGGAAGAATCTGCAAAGGCGCGCATTGAAACTTATAAAAAACTTGCGGGCAAATAATTGAATTGATTTGACGGAAAAGCCGCCGCGCTGAGTTTTAAAGCGCGGCGGCTTATTATTGACAAAAAATAAGGTTTATTTTATAATATTTTTTATGAAAATTTGCGTTATAAATTTCAGCGGCAGAAAAAACGGAAATTGCCGAAATATCGCCTCAAGTCGAAGACGGCGAAAAAGCGGACGTATTGTTTTTAAGCGCGAAAAAATACGGCAAAAAAAGTATTGACGGCGATTTGACGCAAAGCAGCGCCGCCTTACAGGATATTGAAAAATTTATTGCACAAAATTAAAAAAACCGCTCCGAAAATTTTATTTTCGGAGCGGTAACTTTATTTATTGGTTATGTCTTTATAAGTTTCGGGACGGCGGTCGCGGAAAAGCCCCCACTCTAAACGTGCTTTTGCAAGTTCGTCCAAGTCGAACTCTGCGCAAATTACGCCTTGCTCGCTTCTGCCAAGCGAAACAACTTTTTCACCCGTGTTGTCCGCAATAAACGAACAACCGTAAAAATTAAGCGAGGACTTTTGTCCGCCGTTTGCCTGCGAAGGCGAAACTTTTTCTTCACCCACTCTGTTTGCGGCGGCAACGGGCATAAGATTTGCCGCGGCGTGCCCCTGCATAACTCTTTGCCAATGTCCCGCGCTGTCCGCGCCCAAAATAGGTTCGCTGCCGATTGCGGTGGGATAAAGTATTATTTCCGCACCGTTAAGAGCAAGCGCGCGAGCCGTTTCGGGAAACCACTGGTCCCAGCAAATGCCCACGCCTATTACTCCGTAAGAAGTTTTAAACGTTTTAAAGCCGGTGTCGCCGGGGGTGAAATAAAATTTTTCCTGATAGTAATGGTCGTCGGGAATGTGCGTTTTGCGGTAAACTCCCAAAATTTTTCCGCCGTCCAAAACGGCAACCGAATTATATAAAACGTTGCCGTCTTTTTCATAAAAACTTACGGGAATAACCGCATTGTACTTTTGCGAAAGCGGCAGCAGCGCTTTTATTGCAGCGTTGTTTTCTGTTTCTTCCGCAAAGTCATAAAAATCGTAATTGCGTTGCTGGCAAAAATATTCCCTTTCAAAAAGTTCTGGCAATAAAATTACGTTTGCGCCGTTTTTAGCCGCTTCGACAACGTATTTTTCCGCTTTTTTAATATTTTCTTCACGATTAGCGCTGCACGCAAACTGCGCGCAGGCAATTTTTACATTCCTCATAACCTTTCCTTTTTATTTTACAAGCGGTATCTGCTGAGTAAGGCAGTGCACGTTTCCGCCGCCTTTTATAATTTCAACCGCGTCAAACGCAATTATTTTTCTGTCTTCAAAGCATTTGCTTAAAATGTCGACGGCGGTTTTATCGTTGACGTCGCCGAACTGCGGCACAAGCACCGCATAATTGCAAACGTAAAAATTTACATACGATGCCGCAAGGCAATCGTCCAAGGTGCGCTCTATTTCACCCTGTTCATAAACAAATCCGTCAAGGTCGCTTTGGTTGAATTTTACGGGTTTTTCCGGAAACGGCAACAGCACCACTTCAAAGCCGTTTTCTTTCAGAATTTTTATATTTTCAACGCAGCGGCGCTTTTGCTCGCACTCGGCTTCCGTCCAGCCGTGAACAACTGTATTTTCGCCGACAAAAGCGCAAATATTATCAACGTGCCCGTTGGTTTCATCACCGATAACCCCGTAAGGCAGCCAGATAACCTTGTTCGCTCCCAGATAGCGCATTAAATTATTTTCAATTTCTTTCTTGCTCATATTCGGGTTTCTGCCCGCGCTAAGCAAACATTCTTCCGTGGTGATTACCGTGCCTGCGCCGTTTGAATGAATAGAGCCGCCTTCCAGAACGAACGGGCGGGCGGAAATGCACTCCGTTTCAAGTTTTTTGCACGCTTCGGCGGCAAACTTATCGTCGTCGTCCCAATGCGGATAGAGCCCGTCCGCTTCTCCTCCCCACGCGTTGAAGCGCCAGTCTATGCCCTTTAAAGTTTTGTCGTCCGTTACGAAGGTGGGCGCCATATCGCGCGCCCAACAGTCGTCGGTTTTTATAGTCCAAAGTTGCACGCAGCCTTTTTCTATTTCGCCGCAAAGCGCTTTTTCGGCGCTTTGTTTTCCTTCTTCGGAAACCGCAACAAAAACTTTTTCACATTTTGCTATTGCTTTTATTATTTTTGCAAAAACCGCGCGGGCGGGCTGTGCGCCGTGCGTCCAGCTACCCTTTCTTTCCGGCCAAATCATAATTGTGCCAAAGTGCGGCGAATACTCCACAGGCATACGGTATCCTTTTGATTTATCCATATTAAAGCCTGCCTTTGAAATCGGAATAACCGAAAGTTTTCAAAACTTCGTAATTATCGCCGCGTTTTTTTACGATTGCCGGCAGCGGCATACCGTTGAAAGTGTTGTTCTTGACCATTGAATATATAGCCATATCTTCAAACGTCAAAATATCGCCTTCTTTAAGAGGCTTGTCAAAGGAATAATCACCTATGACGTCGCCCGCAAGGCAAGTGCGCGACGAAAGCCTGTACGTATACGCTTTTTCACCGCTTTCCCCCGAGTTTTTAAGGGGCGGGCGGTATGGCATTTCCAGCACGTCGGGCATATGACACTCGGCGGAAGCGTCCAAAACGGCTATATCCATACCGTTATGCACTATTTCCAAAACCTTTGTATGAAGGTAGCCTGCATTCAGCGCAACGGCTTCGCCGGGTTCAAGATAAATCTGCAACCCGTACTTATCCGCAAGGTTGCAAACTGTTTTTTCAAGCAAGGCTGTATTATAGCCATTTTTTGTTATATGATGTCCGCCGCCGAGATTGAGCCATTTAAGATTTTTTAAATATTTTCCGAAGTCTTTTTCCAAAACCTCTACGGTTGCAGCCAAATCTTCCGCGCCCTGCTCGCAGAGGGTATGTATGTGAAAACCCTCTACCGTTTCGGCGATTTCTTCTTTAAAGCCTTGTTTTGTTACGCCCAGCCGAGAAAACGGCGCGCAGGGGTCGTAAATTCCCCCGCCCTGCGTGGAGAACTCGGGGTTTATTCTTATTCCCACCGACGCTTTTTTGCAAAGCGGTGCAAACTTTTTAAGTTGGTTGTACGAATTAAAAATAACGTGGTCGCAAATATGCGCGATTTCTTTAAACTCGCTTTCAAGATAGGCGGGACAATACACGTGATTTTCACCGCCCATTTCTTCGTGTGCAAGACGCGCTTCGTAAAGTCCGCTGGCGGTAGCACCCGCAAGATATTTTGAGATAAGCGGATAAAACGCATAGCAGGAAAAAGCCTTTTGCGCAAGCAAAATTTTGCAGCCTGTACGCCTTTGCACGCCCTGCAAAATTTCAAGATTGTTTATTAATTTATCTTCGTCCACAACGTAAGCGGGCGTGGGCACGCAGGAAAACTTCATAATATCTATACATAGCGACAACGGCAAGCCTTATTGCAAGCCGCCGTTGCCAATAAATTTTAATTTAATCTACCAATACGGGGTTTTCTTCCACAACCCAGGGCAAGCCGTACTTATTCAACGCTTCCATATAGGGGTCGGGGTCAAATTCTTCACAGTTATACACGCCCGCTTTATTCCATATTCCTTTGCAAACGAGCATAGCGCCTATCATTGCGGGAACGCCCGTTGTATAAGAAATTGCCTGTGACTCGACTTCTTTATAGCATTCCTGATGGTCGCAGACGTTATAAATATACAGCGTTTTCTTTTTTCCGTCCTTTACGCCCGTAAAAATACAGCCGATATTTGTCTTGCCCTTTGTCCTTGCGCCCAATGTCGCGGGGTCGGGCAAAAGCGCCTTTAAAAACTGAATGGGAACAATGTCCTTGCCCTCGAATTTGACGGGAACGGTAGAAAGCATTCCCACGTTTTGCAGACAATTCATATGCGTTATATAACTCTGTCCGAATGTCATAAAAAAGCGTATGCGCTTTACGCCCTTTATGTTTTTTGCAAGGCTTTCAATTTCTTCGTGGTGCAAAAGATACATATCTTTTTCGCCCACTTTATCAAAATTGTAAACGCGTTTTATTTCAAGCGGCTTTGTTTCAATCCATTTGCCGTTTTCCCAATAGCTGCCGTTTGCAGAAACTTCTCTTAAATTAATTTCGGGGTTGAAATTAGTTGCGAAGGGATAGCCGTGGTCGCCTCCGTTGCAGTCGAGAATGTCTATCGTTTCTATCGTATCGAAATAGTGTTTTTGCGCGTATGCGCAGAAAACCTGCGTAACGCCCGGGTCAAAACCCGTGCCCAGCAAGGCGCAAAGTCCGGCTTTTTTGTATTTTTCGGCGTAATCCCACTGATAAGAATAATCGAAATACGCGGTGAAGCCCTTTTCCTTTACGCGCTTTTCGTAATTTTTGCGCCAAACGGGGTCGTCCGTGTTTTCGCACTCGTAATTGGCGGTGTCTATATAATGTACGCCGCATTTCAGGCACGCCTCCATTATAGTCAAATCCTGATATGGAAGCGCCACGTTGAGCACCGCCGCAGGTTTGAAAGAATTTATAAGCGCGCACAATTCGTCAACGTTTTCCGCGTCGACTCTGGCGGTGGAAATTTTGCATTTTGTTTTGTTTTTAAGTTTTTCCGCAAGCGCGGCGCACTTGCTTTCAGTGCGGCTTGCTATTAAAATTTCGCCGAAAACGTCGTCCGCCTGCGCACACTTACGTATTGCAACCTGCGCGACTCCGCCGCAACCTATTACCAAAAGTTTTATATTTTCTTTCATATTACTCTCCTCCGTTGTTTTTTTCTTCCGCTTCCTTCAATATATCAACGACGTACCGCGGAAGCATAAACGAGCCAAGATGCAAATTTGTTGTATAATACCAGGTTTTTATGCCGCGGGCGTTCCATTTTTCGGCGTTGAAATCGCTGATTGGATGATATTTTTTGCTTGCGAAGCCGAACAGCCAATAGCCCGAAGGGCAGGTTGGAATATGCGCCTGATAAACCCTTGAAACGGGAAAACAGCGGAAAACTTTTTGGTGCATTTTTCTGCACTCCGCCTCGTCCTCGTCATAAAAAGGGCTGCCGTGCTGGTATACCATTACGCCCGAATCGTTAAGCGCTTTATAGCAGCTGCCGTAAAACTCTTTGGTGAAAAGTCCTTCCGTCGGTCCGAACGGGTCGGTAGAGTCGTTTATAATCAAATCATACTCGCCGACTTTGCCGCGAATAAACTTCAACCCGTCCTGAATGTACAAATTGACTCGCGGGTCCGCAAGTCCTTCCGCCGTTTCGGGAAAAAACTTTTTGGAAACGTAGACGAACATTTCGTCTTCTTCCACAACGTCAATCCGCTCAATTTCGGGATAGCGGCAAAGTTCTTTCGCAACTCCGCCGTCCCCTCCGCCTATTACAAGCACTTTTTTTACGTTTGGATGAACCGCCATAGGCACGTGCGCGACCATTTCGTCATAAATAAACTCGTCCTTTTCGGAAAAGACTATTTCGCCGTCAAGGGTGATAAATCTGCCCAGGTCCTCGCTGTCGAAAACGTCCACCTGCTGAATATCGCTGCGCTCGGAAAACAACTGCTTTTTAACCCTGATGTTAAGTTTTATGTTCGGAGTGCTTATATCCGAAAACCACATTTCCATTATATATTTTCTCCTGTATTTACGCCGCGGTTATTTCAAAACGTTAAGACGTTCCACCGCAAAATCTTCCGTGCCCTGCATAGAACAACCCTTTGCCTTTGCATAGAGAATATACTCTATTATTTCCGCCGTGATAAGTTCGCCGGGGGCGAGAATGGGAATTCCGGGGGGATAACACATAACAAACTCGGTACAAATTTTGCCCTCGGCTTGTTTTATGGGCAAAGAAATTTTTTCCGAATAAAACGCTTTTCTGGGCGGAACGGCGACTTTGGGCGAAACGTATTCCGCCGAAAGCATACCCGCTTTATCTCTGCGGTAAAGCCTGCGAAGGTCGTCCAATGCGCCCACAAGCCTTTCAATGTCCTGCAATCTGTCGCCTATGGAAACGTAAGCGAGTATGTTTGAAATATCGCCGAACTCTATCTGAATATCGTATTCGTCCCGCAATATGTCGTAAACTTCAATGCCCGCAAGTCCCAAATCGCGGGTGTAAACCGCAAGTTTGGTTATATCGAAATCGTAAACGGACGTGCCGTTTATTAGTTCTTTTCCGTATGCGTAATAGTCGCCGATTCCGTTAATTTCGTCGCGGGCGTATTGCGCCATATCCATAACCTTTTTAAAGGATTGCGTGCCGCTTAACGCAAGATTTCTGCGCGATATGTCCAGACTTGCCATCAAAAGATAGCTTGCGCTTGTAGTCTGCGTAAGATTTATAATCTGCCTGACGTAGTCTGCGTTCATACTTTTGTTAAGCAATAAAATAGAGCTTTGCGTTAAACTTCCGCCCGATTTGTGCATAGAAACCGCGGACATATCCGCGCCCGCCGCCATTGCCGAAACAGGCAAATCGTCGTTAAACGAAAAATGAGTGCCGTGCGCCTCGTCCGCAAGCACCTTCATATTGTGCTCGTGAGCGATTTTGACTATGGTGCGTATGTCCGAACAAATTCCGTAATAAGTAGGATTGTTGACCAAAATAGCCACGGCGTCAGGATTGTCCTCCACCGCCTGCAAAACTTTTTTGGGCTCCATTCCCAAGGATATGCCTAGTTTGCCGTCCACTTCCGGATTGACGTAGACAGGAACCGCGCCGCAAAGTATAAGCGCGTTTATAACCGATTTGTGCACGTTGCGGGGCATTATTATTTTGCTGCCCTCTTTGCAAACGGACAATATCATACTCTGGACGGCAGAAGTCGTACCGCCGACCATAAAAAACGAGTGCGCCGCGCCGAAGGCTTCCGCCGCAAGGTCCTCCGCCTCGCGTATTACGGACGAAGGGTGACACAAATCGTCAAGAGGCTTTTGGGAATTTACGTCCAATCCGACGCATTTTTCACCCAAAAGTTCGATAAGTTCGGCATTGCCGCGGCCGCGTTTGTGCCCGGGCACGTCGAAAGGCACTATTCGTCTTTTTCTGAATTTTTCCAAAGCCTCGTACAAGGGGGCTTTTTTCTGCTTTTGCTCGGACATATTTCTCCTTGAAGTAAAAAAATAAAGACGGCGCCCAAGCCGTCCTTGCAATACGTATAAACGCCTAAACTTCGGCATATATACGGGTTAATCTCAAAAAAACTTTTCCTCAGAGTCTATATAGCAAATACTTTTACTACTCTTATTGACCGTTTCACAAGCGA
>CAJUEV010000005.1 GCA_910585785.1 uncultured Christensenella sp.
AGAAAAGCATACCAAAGGCTCGGCTTTGTAAAAACGGAAACTTAAATTTAAATGCAGAATCCAAAGATTCGAAAGTTATCGCTTTCCCCTCGATGAGGGCGGCAAGCGTAGCTTGCGCCGCTTAACTTAAAAGCGGTCCGTCGACGCGCGTTCACCGTTGGCGTGCGGTCGGCGTTATTAAAACGGCAAACTTTTGCGCTCGTTTAACCGTGCGTGCGTAAAAGTATTTTAGCGATTTGCGCTTATCCGCGCCCGTCCGTCGGCAGGGTAAGTAAAGTTGTAGGCGGAATAAGTATGTAGAAAGCTCAAACAAAATCCGTAAGACTCGGGTGCAAATCCCGACTCGTCCACCATTACGGGGGTATACGCACACCCCGCTGAATTAGAAACCGAATTGTCGGTTTCTTTTTCTTTTGCGCTGTTTTCGTTCTCGCCGTCGTTGCCGTCGGGGTAATCGGGGAATATCAAGTTCAAAAGCAACTCGTTTTTCTGCCCGCCTTTCAGATTGAAAATCAATTTCATTTTGTCGTCGTAAAGCACAACGCGATAAATAAATGTGTCGATTAGGTCTTTGCGGTTTTTCGTCTTGGTGTAGTCTAACGTGCGGAAATGGTCTAACCACTTTCTTATATCGTCGTATGTGTAATTGATTTGCAACGCCTTTTCGCTCTCTATGGTATCGTTCAGTTCCTTGTTTTCGCTCTCTAACTTTTCGATTTGCGCTAAAATCGTGTCCGCGATTTTGCCCAGCATAAGGGCTTGCATAAGGTTGTTTATCGCCTTTTGGTTGTCTGCGACTAAACTTTCAAGCCGCTTTATCTCGCTATCGTTACGCTCCGTTTGTATCAATAAATAGGTTTCTGCCGCAACCATATCAATAAAATCGTCCGTCAAAACGCCGTGCGGGTTTTGCTCCGTGCCGTTGCCTACAATGGCGTAAACAATTTCGTCCTCAATAAACTGCTTGCGTATTGTCCGCTTGTCGCAAACGCCTTTCGTCGTTCCCACGCACTTGTAGTAGTGATGTATCTTTTTGCTTTTGCTCGTGGACGATATACCCGTCATTTTGTGTCCGCACTTGCCGCACAACAATTTTTCCGACAAAAGATATTCGACCTTTGCTTTGCCGCGCGAGGGTGCGGCGGCGTATTTCTCTAACAACTTTTGTACGTCTGCAAAAAGCCCGTCGTCGATTATGCGCGGCATACCGCCGTCGATTTCCTCGCCGTGAAAAATGTACTTGCCCAAATACCGACGATTTGAAAATATGCTGTTAAAACTGTTTTTGCCCCACTTGCCGCCCGTTGCGGTGGGTATTCCGCGCTCGTTCATATAACGGGCGATTTGCGCGTAATTGTAGCCGCCCGCTAACATTTCAAACATACGCTTAACAATGGGCGCGGTTTCCTCGTTTATAACATAATCTTTCTTTTCGTCTATTTTGTAGCCCAGCGGCACTTTGCCGCCGAAAAACTTACATTTCGAGGCTGATATTGCGATGCCGCGCTTTATCTTCTGCGACAATTCCGCGCTGTAATATTCCGCCATACTTTCAAGTACGCCCTCAATCAAAATACCGCTCGCGTCGTCCGTGATATTCTCTTTTGCCGAGAGTACGCGAACGCCGTTTTTCTTTAACTTGGCTTTGTAGGTCGCGCTGTCGTATCTATTACGGGCGAAACGGTCTAATTGATAGACAACGACAAACTGAAAGCCTTTGCGCTTGCTGTCCTCAATCATTTGTAAAAATTCGGGGCGTTTGTCCGTCGTTCCCGTCGATGCGCGGTCAATGTACTCGTGGACTATGCGCAAACCGCTCCGCTCTGCAAAAGCGTAACATTCTTTGAGTTGCCCCTCAATGCTTTGCTCGTTTTGTGCGTGTGAACTGAAACGTGCATAGATAACTGCGTTTTTCATTGTGTTTTGCTCCTTTGCGCGGTCTTGGTCGGACTGCGGCTTAAAAATTTTGTTGTTCGCTTTGGTGCTTACCGTCTTAACCAGCCAAAAATGCCGCCGCAGGCAAATTGTCAAGGGTTTGCCCCGTAGGGGACGACGGTTTTATGCCTTACGGGAGATAAATCGTCGCCCTTTACAATTTGGCAAGGCGGCGTATTCCGTCCACAGACGGTAAGCACAAGCGAATTACAAATCTATGTAATTTTTATGGGAAATAGTATAAAATCTCACGTTGATTTTATCACGAATAGAACAAGAAAAATTATCTCAATAACGCTTATAATGTCATATAATGTCATTCATTCTATTATTTGCTTTATTCTCCGTATATGATAGAAAAAATTGTCTTGCTTTACACCCGATAATTGCAACGCCGTTTTCAGCGGTATGCGCTTTTGTATGTAGTCCGTTGCTATGCTTAAAAAATCGTCGCTGTATTCTTTTCTCGGTCTGCCGAATTTAATGCCGTTTTGCTTGGCTAAACGTATTCCGTCCGCTTGCCGTTCGCGTATGTTTGTCCGCTCGTTCTCGGCAACGAAAGATAAAACTTGTAAAACGATATCTGAAATGAATTTGCCTACTAGCGTTTCGGCTTTCGTTCGGGTGTCTAAAATGGGCATATCTAACACTAAAATGTCCGCGCCTATGGTGTTTGTAATAAACGCCCATTCCGCTATGATTTGGTCGTAATTGCGCCCCAAACGGTCAATAGATTTAATCACAAGCAAGTCGCCGTTTTTCAGTTTTCTAATGAGTTTTTTATACTCTTTTCTTTCAAAGTCCTTGCCGCTTTTCTTGTCCGAGAATATGCGGCTTTTCTCAATTCCAAACTCAATAAATGCGGTAAACTGCTGCTGTAAATTTTGGTCGCGTGCGGAAACGCGGGCGTAAGCGTATGTATTCGTTGAATAATACTCCTTTCGTTTCCTTTAAGCATAGCAAAAAGCGCGAAACGAAAATACCGTTCTGCGCCCGTATATGACTAATTTTTTAATTTTTGTAGGAAAAGTATACATTTACTACAACATTCGGAAAGCAAAAGGAGCAATTATGAAAGGAAAATTTTTAACCGTTTTTCTATCTCTCGTATGCGTAATTGTCTGCGCGTTCAGGCTTGCCGCTTGCGATTTCGGCGGCAAAACAAACGGAGATAAACTCGATGTTGCCGGCTATTCTTACACTTTCTCGTCCGTTGACGTCAAATGCGAAGATGAGAATATGAAAGCACTTGCGGAAATGATTAAAGAGCAAACAAAACAGCAAATGCAAGGTAATACGATTTCGTTTTTCAAAGATAGCACTTGCTCTTTGACTGACGGAGCGGACGTAAATTACGGAACGTATACGCAGAACGGAAACAAAGGCACAACAACCTTTAATGGTGAAACAAACAATATTAGCATAACGGAAAACTCTATTTCTCTTTCTAATATCCAACAAGGTATAACCGTTATTGCTGTATTTACCAAAGGCGCGGGCGGCAATAAACCCAACCAACATGAAAAGCCAGACGAACCACAAAAGCCCGATAAATGCGAACACATTTATGATAAATACGAAATAGCAAACGAAATAGAACATATCGCTTACTGCGTTAAATGTTACAATAAAAAAATCAAAGAACATCGTTTTGACGGCAATGTTTGCATTTGCGGTTATAAATACGGAGAAGAATGTAACCACTATTTCATTTATGAAGAATACGATAAAGAAATACATATTGCCTATTGCTATAAATGCCAAACAAGAATACAGGAAGAACACTATTTTATAGACGGCGAATACTGTGGACTATAGTCAAGGAAATAGACAGAAAAAAGAGAAAAGAGAGGACAGTTTTAAAGAAAAGATTTTTTGTGGGGGGGGGTGGGGCATTACTATGATTGAGAAAAGAAATTATGTTCAAATTGGTTAGGGGTTAAAAGGCCAAGCGAGGAATGGGGACGCCGGGAATTATAATAACCGTCAATGTATTGAAAAACGGAAAGAGACAAATCGTCAAAAGAATTATAAAATCTGCGGTTGGTTTCTTCGAGTTTGAGGTATTTAAAGAAGCATTCAGCAACGGTGTTGTCGTAAGGATGACCTTTTTTAGAAAAGGATTGAACGACGTGGCAGTTATCCAAAACTTTTCTAAATGAAGAGGCGGTATATTGAACGCCTCTATCAGAATGAAACATTAAGCCTTGCGGATAACCGCGTTTGGAGTATGCTTGAAGGAAGGTATCTATAACAAGATTAGCGTCGGCCTTGTTAGAAAGTCTGTAAGCAATAACTTTACGCGAAAACAAATCTATAATAACGCAGAGATAAAAGAATCTGTTTTGAACAGGCAGATAAGTAATATCGCTACACCAGACGAGATTGGGAGCAGACTGGTTAAAAGCTTGTTTTAAAATGTTCTGCGTTTCGAATAAGGACTCAATATATTTGGTTTTAGGCGGTTTACGGGTAGAAAGTCTTGGGATATTAATAGATTTCATCAGTCGGTACACCCGTCCTATACTGATGTTAACGCAATAATCACAGCGTATAAGATATTGGATTTTATAAGCGCCGAGTCTTAAATCGTGTTCGGAACAAATCTGTAAAATAAAAGATTTAATCATTTGGTTTTCAGCAATTCTGGGCGGAGTGGCTTTTGAATGGAAATGCTTGTAGTAAGTGCTGCGGTTAACCCTGAGAACTTTACATAACAAAACAAGATTGTGCTGAAACCGAAGTTGGTGAACGGCGGTTAATCTCTGTTTGAGTGTGGAGTGAAGATTGCAATCGCTTTTTTTAATATTAAGTTCTCCTCTTCTAGTTGAGTGTTACGTTTTTGGAGTTCCTTAATCTGATGAGCGGTAACAACGGTGTCCTCGTCTATTTTGACCTCGGAATAAAGTCTTACCCAGCGAGAAAGCGCACTCATAGATATACCGTATTCTTTGGATAACTGAGTTAACGATTTACCGTTTTGGTGTAAAGTTACGATACTTTTTTTAAATTCATCCGTATACTTCGGATAGCTGCTTGCGGACATTTGTTTGTCTCCTTTTGTGTTTATTTTATTGTATTAATCTTCTCTTTTTTCTGTCTACTTTTTTAGTATAGCTCCAAAACAGAAATGTTGGAAATACATAAACGGCGGTTTCGTGAAGAAATCTCTTTGGAAGACTATAATAAAAAAGCAAATATAATTTCAACGTCTATCGAGCAATTGAATAAAGAAAAAGCGATACTCGAAACGCAAGTTCATAGCGTGCGTATGACAAGAAAAAGAGTAGAAGATATACTCGAGTTTCTCGGTGATATAAATCCGACAAAAAATTTTGATGTTGAGTTATTTAAGATATTTGTGGAAAACGTGCTTATAAAACCTAATGATGAAATTGAATTCAATTTTAAAGCAGGAATAAGTCATTCTTTTAAACTCAAAAGCAGAAAGTAAATAATCGGGCTATGGTTACAATCAAAGTACGCTTTTTTCGTGGTGTAAATCTTGATCTTGTTAAATTGTATTAAGCTATTTAAATAAAGCTCTTGAAAAATTTTATTAAGTATAATATAATTGTATAAAAACTAACTAGGGAAAAGTAAAAAGAGCTACAATGGTTAAAATTACGAAAATTGCAATAAAACATTTTCGCTCAATTGTGGAAGCTAATGTTGAATTGGATAACTTTAATGTTTTTGTGGGATTAAACGATGCGGGTAAATCCAATATTTTAAAGGCTTTGGATTTATTTTTTAACTATAAAGAAAATGCTGGGCGTTTTAATTTCTTTGATAATTATTCGGGATTAGTTCATTTGACTGGACATCGTGCAAAAGAGATTGAAATTGCTGTTACATTTTGGATTCCTGAACAATATACTGATCATGGCGAAATTACTTTAACAAGAAAGTGGGCATGGACAAAAACACAAGGTGTTATGTTCTCTGAAGAATATAGCCAAGACTTCACGACAAAAGCAAGAACTCGTATTCTGTTGGACAGGATATTATATGAGTATATTCCAGCAGTAAAAAGTAAAGATTATTTTCAAAATTTATTGCTTGAAATGTACAATACCATGTTGACGGTCGCAAATAGTGAGTTGCGTGATGTAACTAATAATTATTCTAATAAGTTAAAATCATTAACATCTGATTTAAGCTTGATTATTAAAGAAAATTTGAATATTGAGTCTTATATAAAAATGCCAGAAGATTTGGCAACTTTGTTTCGAGAGCTAATGTTTGAGACGAAGGATAATGAAGGAAATTCGATAAAATTAAACTCTCGTGGTGATGGTATTCAAGCAAGGCATATTCCTCTAATTTTAAAATTTATATATGATAGGAAAACTATGGGAGTGATTAAACGTTCCGTACCTTATACTATAATTTGGGGTTATGAAGAACCTGAAAATGGAGTTGAACTTGGTGCATGCTTTGATATGGTTAAAGAGCTGTTAAAATATAGCAACGACATCCAAATGTTTATAACTTCTCATTCGCCAGCATTTTATTCAGTTAATGGAAAAGAGAATACAAAAGTATATTTAACGTATAAAGACCAAAATCAATCTAGGTATGCGCTTGCAACTGAAATCAGTACTATTGATGAACACATGGGGTTAATGCCTATTATTCAGCCTCATATACAAGAGGTTCTAGAGGAATATCAGAGAAGAGAAAAAGAAATAGTAGATAAAAAAGAAATCATTATAGGTGATTTACGTAAAAAAATTGCTGATATAACTAAATCCAAAATTATAATTATCACTGAAGGCGTAAGTGATGTAATTCATTTGCAAACTGCATTTTCACAATTAGCTGGTCTAGATACTGAATTATTATCACGTATCACTTACTACGATTTTTCTGTTGAAAGTACATTAGGTGATAAAGTGGAAGGGGTGCTTAAAAGCTTATTGGCTGCGCGACCCAAAAATACAATTATAATAGGGATATTTGATCGTGATAAAAAAATAATAACTAATGACAGAGGAAAGCCTTATTTTTATATAGGTGGTAATGTTTATAAGTTTAATATACCATCATTGTCTAATTTGGAACGAAATACCGATGATGCTATATGTATAGAACATTATTATTCGAATCAGGAGATAAAAACTGAATTTGATTTTGGAAGACTATATATGGCAAATGATTTTGACGAATTTGGTACTAGTATAGATGGAAATTGGAGCTACGCCGGATTTGCTAAAAATCAACAAATTAGGTCGTATAGTATCATTGATGCTAATAGTAAGCATATTGAACGAAAGAGTGCATTGGGTAAAATAGCAACTAAAGTTCAATTTGCAGAATATGTTAGAGATAATCCTACTAAATTCAATTTTAGTAATTTTCTTGTGATTTATAATGTCATTAAGCAAATTGAAGAAGATGATAGATGTAAAAGCAATAAATAATTTTTAGTAAAAATGATTTCTTGTACAAATCGTACATTTCAAACAGTTAGAAAGCAATCCGTAAGGTTATCCTCCGGATTGCTTTTTGTTTATAATGGTTCAAAATCTAAGTTTTTTAATATTCGGTTTCGTGTTCAATTTTGGTTTTAAATCCTAGATCCTAGTGCGGGAGACAACAATCTGAATTTAAGGTTGACTGCTTAAATTCTGTTTTAATTAATTTTTAGTGTTATAATAACGAAACATTGAGGGGAAGCAAATTGAATGACTTTTTGATTTGAAAACGATATAATTTGTATATGTATACCGAGGAATTAAAAATGAATAGAAAAACAGTAGATAAAATAATGAAAAGGCTAGATGTCAATGAGATTTGTGGTATGTTAGATAACGACTCAAATGAGAACATACCTCAACTTAAACTCTACGATTTTTTAATTGATGTTCGCGGAACAAATAAATTTAGTGAAATAATATCAGTTTTAAAAGGAAAACTAAAAACTGAACATGCGTTAACCTATATCAATGAAATTGAAGTTATTAATCAAATTTTTTCAGAGTGTGCGAAGTTGCAAAATGCTATTAATATAGTTCCGCCAAAATTGATATTACCACTTATGTTGTATTGGGGTTCTTTAAATATTGATGAATATATTTCCGATGAAGCACAGAAGTTTTTCAAAGAACGCAATTCAGATATTGTAGGCTCTTACGAGAAACATGCTGAAATGACTATACAAGCAATAAAATCTCTTATATACAATGAAAAAGTTTATGACGGTAACAAGTTTATATGCAAATTTCATAGTTCATATATAGTTTATTCAAAGTCTAAGCATAAAAAATGTATTATGAAATATATTGAAGATTCATATAAAGTATCGCTTTGGTTGGAGAAATACGATTGCTGGAAGAATGGAATATATGGGTTAAATATCTTAGATGAAAATAATCTCAAATTAGTTATTCTTGATGAAGGCTCAATTGAGAAAAATACTAACCCTTATATTAAAGAACGGATATTCCAAATACAATACGAAAGTAGAGCTATTGATGAATATCATATTTTGAATGATATAGAAAATCCTGATACTGATTTGGGTTTTATGGAGTTTGTTAGTCAAAAAGTGATTGATAAGCACTTCTATTGTGAAAGTGGAGATTTATTAGTTCAAAATGTAAAAATTAAAGATTGGCTACATGCTTATTTTATATTATATAAATTAAGCCAAAATGATATAGATAAGGTATTACCACGTTCATTAATGACAGGTTTATTTTTAGATCATAAACGATGTAAAACAAAAAAAGGCTGGATAAAGATTCTATCAACGAACGGTATCCCAATTCAAAGTGCAGAGATTATATTTGAGCATTTGATTTTTAAAAAAGGAGCTACTGATTTATATGATTATCCATTTATTCCAGTTAAAAATAAATATATGATTTCTCGCACCGTATCAAAATTGATACATCCGGCACGATCATTAATTTCCCGATTTAATAGAAAGGATATCAATATTGACATTAAAGGGCATAACTTTGAAAAGAACTTGTATAACTTTTTTAATTTAGCCCAAATACCATTCGTGAACTTGCATAATAAAGTTAATGGTAATGAATATGAGTGTGATGCAGTTTTCTACTTAGATAACACTTTTGTGTTTTGCGAATGTAAAAGCAGAACGGGGCATGAACTTGAAACGGTTGACTCGGAACAATATGTTAACGATGTTAATCAGCTAAATCGTATTTCAAAATTTTATAGAGAAAATATGCATTTAGTTTTCGATGCATTTGAATCTAAAGGTGTCAAAATTAAAGATAAAAAATTTTATAGTATAAAAAATATCGTTATTCATTCTGCTCCCGTTGATGGGGTTATTGTTAAAGAAAATGTCTATATTATGGATTTTGATAACTTTATATTTCCATTTGATAGAGGTTCAGTATTTGAAGATTATGTTAACGTAAAGAGATTAAAAAATGTGTTTGAAGGCGAGGTGACTATTTATAAGCTTTTTAAATTTTATGACTATGATTTCCATATTTATAATTACAAAAATCAGATAGAGTATGTAGATTATGAAATGCAGTTAGGTGATTTTCATATCTATTCAGATGATTATTACATTAAGAATTATTCCGAAGATATATTAAAAAAAGAACTTGATATTCACATGAAAAACAGGCTAAGGGAGAATGGTGTCCCAGAATCAAGAATTAAAAAACTATTTGAAGATTTTAATTCTAAAAGCGATAAAAAATAAAAATGAATTGGCATTATAATATCAAATATAAATAAATTTTAAGACTTTTGGTAAGTACACCCCCTAAAAAAGGGCGGTTTTAAGACCTTTGGTCAGTCAATCCCATAAATAAAAGCACGGCGTATTATTTTACGCCGTGCTTTTATTTATGATAAAGCAAGAGAAGCGGAAGCGGTTTGATTGCAAACCGCCCCGTCGCACCGAAGCCCGCAGGGCTTACTCGTCCACCATTACGGGGGTATACGCACACCCCGCTGAATTAGAAACCGAGTTTTCGGTTTCTTTTTCTTTTGCGCCGTTTTCGCCCGTGTCGCCGTCGTTGCATAAATGATTGCCGGCAGCTCGAAAACTGCTAATCGCCTTTTTTTGACGTGCGACGATTTAAATAATATAGTCGCAATGTTGAAACAAACAGAAAGCTTAAAAATGCTGCCGTAAAGCAGTCAACTTGCGGGTTGGTGATTTTTGGCGTATGCTTGCTATTTTTAAACAAAAATAATATAATTGTTCAAAATATCGAGAGAAAAATATGCCGACTGTATTTTACGTTTTTATTTCATTAATTATTGCAATAATAATAGTTGTTACAATTATTTTTATAAGACGGTTTTTGCAAAAAAAGTATACGGATTTTGTTTTGCAAAATAGCTTATATTTAAAACAACTTAACGAAATTAACAGCCGTTACGAGTTTTACCCTTATATTAGTTTTGACCAGTCGCATACGTATGACAATGAAAAATTTTATGAAAGTATTTCCTGCAAAGATTATTTAATTTACCAATTGCAATTTATTAGAAGAAATCTGTTCAATCAAATTAATAAATTAAAAGTCAATAAGCAATTATTTTCAGAATATCAAAATGAAATAAAGTCTATTGCAATATACGGACAATTTCAAAATTCGACTAAGAAATTTAACCTTGATAAATTGATAAAAACAGAGCGGCAGTTGATAGAAAAATATACATATCGTATTCCCTCCGAACAATTTTATTTAACGGTTACTTTGTTTTGCTCTAAAATTAACGGGCAGGTGTACCGTAAAAAATTTGAAAGATTTTCAGTTGGCGATATTGTAGAATTAAGCAAAAGATTAAATAATAAAAACGGTAACTTTTATAACGACCGTGAAATTTGGAACGCGCTTTGCCGTGTGGAACGCGGAAAAGTTTCTAATAAAATGAGATTTTCAATATATCAAAGAGACCGATACAGATGCTGCAACTGCGGTATTTCCGAAAGATATACTCAATTGGAAATAGACCATATCGTACCGATTTCAAAAGGTGGAAAATCGGTATATGACAATTTGCAAACCTTATGCCACAGGTGCAACGTAGAAAAAGGCGATAGCTATTAAAAAAACATATTGAAATTTATCAATATTTGCTTTTGACGGCAATTGTATACGCACGTTTTTAACCGCGTGCGTATTAATTTTATTGAAACGGTTGAAAATTTTATAGAAACGGTTGAAAAGCGGACGGTTTTGTGTTATTATAATTGAGGAGATAGAATTATGTTTTTGAAACGCAAGAAGAAAAAAATTCTTGAAGAAGAAAATATACATACCGATAAAATACCTGCGCGGCGGACAAGCGTTTTAATAAATTGTAAATAAAAAAGGAGGTTGGTATGAACAACAAATATAAGGGCACAAAAACGGAACAAAATCTTAAAGCGGCGTTTGCGGGGGAATCGCAGGCAAGAAACAAATATACATATTTTGCTTCCGTTGCAAAAAAAGAGGGATACGAGCAGATTTCTTCGCTGTTTTTAAAGACTGCCGACAACGAAAAAGAGCACGCAAAAATGTGGTTTAAGGAGTTGCAGGGCATAGGCGACACCGCGCGCAACCTTGCGGACGCGGCTTCCGGCGAAAATTACGAATGGACGGATATGTATGAAGAATTTGCAAAGACCGCGGAAGCGGAGGGCTTTAAAGACCTTGCGGCAAAATTCCGTTACGTAGGCGAAATAGAAAAGCGCCACGAGGAAAGATACCGCGCGCTTTTGAAAAACGTTGAAGCGGCTGCGGTATTTGAAAAGAGCGAAGTTAAGGTTTGGGAATGCCGCAATTGCGGACATATAGCCGTCGGTACAAAGGCGCCCGAAGTTTGCCCCGTTTGCAATCACCCGCAAAGCTATTTTGAAATTCTTGCTGAAAATTATTGATTGAAAAACAACTTTAATTTAAAAGTTTTATCCGTCCGTAAAATTTGCGGGCGGTTTTTATTTCTTTAAAGAGGCAAATCGGCGCCGAAACAGCGCCTTTACAGGCTGCGCAACGGCGATAAACGTTTAATTTTTGTAAAAGTTTGCTATTTTTACAATAAAATGCTATAATTGCGCATATGCGAAAGCAAAAAATATTTTTGCGCTGACAAAATAAGGGGCAAATCACAAATGAAAAATTCAAGCGGACAAACCAAAATATTCATAGCGTCGTCTATCGTTGAATTCGAGCGCGAGCGCGACTTGATAGAAAACTATTTCTGGCGCAAAAACACGGGTGAAGTTATTGCAATTCAGCCTTTGCGTTGCGAAAATTTTGACCCCGCAATGTGCGAAACCCGCAAAGAGGACGACTTTTGCGGACAGATTGCCGAAAGCGACGTTTGCCTTTTTATTATAGGGAAAAAGGTTGGCGGCTACACCGTTGAAGAATACGATTGCGCCCGCCGACTTGTAGGCGAAGGCAAAAATCTGCGCATAATAGCCTTCTATAAGGACGATACAAGTCCGTTTTATAACCGCCTTGTAGAGGACGGAACCGAGCGTTACGGTTTTTGCGACGATGCGGACCTGATTGCTTTGCTTGACAAGCACTTTAATTTACCGCCCGCTTACACCGACGTTTCTTCCGCCGTTATATCTTCGCTTGGCGCCGTCGGCGAGGCTTCCGCGCAGGAAGGACCGGTATATATTTTTCTTGCTTCGTCAATAAAGGACGACGAAGTGCAGCGGTTGCGCATAGAAAATTTTATCTGGCGTATGAACTCCGAATTTACCCACAAATACGGCGTAGCGGTGCGCCCGCTTTTCGGCGGCGTGCAAAGTGGGGTTTTCGGCGAGTTGATAAGCAAAAGCGCAATGTGCTTTTTTATAGTTTTCGGTAACGTCGACGACGAAGTTATGGACGAGTTGAAGTTTGCAAAAAAACGCTTTGACGAGAACAAGTTTCCGCGCATTTACGTATACTTTAAAAGCGTGGACGGGGACGAAACGCAGTCGGTGACCGGTTTTAAAAAATACCTTGACGGCGAACTTAATCATTTTTACGGGCTGTTTAAGGATATAGACACAATAAAACTGCGCATTCTGCTTAATTTGGCGATTCTTAAAGACGGTTCACGGGAAGTGACGTTTAAGGACGGCAAGTGCATTTTCGGCGAAAATTTGAAACTTGACGTAAAAAACGTTTCCGAATTTGTCAACAACAAAAAATTGGGCGAACTTAAAACAAGTTTAAAAGAAGCTGCTACGCGCTTCCGCACGCTGAAAATAGATTACGAGCGCAACCCCTCGGACGAAGAAATTTGCAAAGAATATTATCTTGCCGCGTCAAAGTACGACTCCCTGAAAAGAAGCATAGAAAGTCAGGAGGACAGCATTTTTTCGGTTTCGCTTGCTTTGAGCCTTGACGAAGCCAACGGTTTTAGCGAAAGGCAGCGGTTAGCCTATAAATATTTTATGGAAGGTGACGATGAAAAGGCGGTGGCAACGTTGGATATGGAAGAATCTATGGACGAATACAACCGTCAAGCCAAGCGTGCCGCACAGGCAAACGAGTTGGCGCGTCGGGCTGCAAAAATTTTAATAGCGGAAGGCAGGCAAAAAATAAGTTTTTTAAAGACTATGCACAAATACGCCTCCCGCGACAACGAAATAAGAAAAACGTACCAAAATATGATTATTGCGGTACGCGAACAGCGGGTTGAATTGGGCGTTTTCAACGAATACGCGCTGTTTTTAAGAAGTTGCCAACTTCACAGCGAGGCGTTGGAGCAGGCGCAGGAGTTGCAAAAAATTTATAAATCGAACGAATGGGAAAACGCGATTGACGTTGCCGAAAACCTGACCACGCTTGCGGTAATTTACACCGATTTAAGCGACTGTCAAAAACATACCAAAAGCTGCTCGCTTGCCGCTATAAAAATACGCGAGCGCGCGCTTAAACAAAACGGCTATGACGAGGTAAATCACATAGGACTTGCGCGTACGTGCGTGGCTTTGGGCAATCTTTACCGCCGTTCAAACACTCCCGACTCCGCCGAAAAATATTTTTCGCGCGCGGAAAAACTGTTTGCCGAGCTGGAAGAAAATACGGATAAATACGTCACCGAACAGGCGGAAACGTTTATAAAAAGGGGCATAAACTTTGCCGAGCAGTACTTGCTTGAAAAGGCGTTTGCCAAGTTCGGTATGGCTATCGACATATGGCAAAGGCACCGGACGGACGACCCGCAGGCGCAGTATGTAAAATCGTCCGCATATCAAAATCAGGCTTCCCAGCTTAAAAAAGAGGGAAGATATGTCGATGCGATTGAAAAATTTGACAAGGCGCTTAAAATCCGCGAGGAACTTACCGCGCTTAACCCCACAAAATATACTTCCGCGCTGGCTCACTCGTATCAGGGGCTGGGCAACGTTTACAGGGCGCTGCGCGAGTGGGATAAGGCGCTGGATAATTTTTATAAAGCGCTTAAAATACGCATAGGAATTTGCGCGGTAAACGCCAAAGCGCACGAAGTGGAACTGTCCGACTCGTATATAAAAATTTGCGGTACGCTGCTTGATAACGGGCGCGCGGACGAAGCGTTTGTGCATCTTGAAAAGGGTTTCGAAATCCGCCGTCGTTTATACGCGGCTTCGCCTAAAACGTACGAGCGCTGGTACGCGCAGTCGCTCTTCGAATTAGGGCGTTACAATCAGCAAAAGGGCGATATGCAAACGGCGGAAAAATATTATGACGACGCTTTTGCGATACGCGTAAAAATTTCTTCTGAAAATTTGCAACCCAATATTGAAGGCTTGCACGACAGTTTTACCAAAATGAAGCAATTGTACGGCGAGGGCTTCAAAAGCAGGCTTACGGAAGCGGAGGCGGCTTTGTACGAAAAATTATACTCGTTTGAAGCGGTTGACGCGGACACGGGCGAGCGGCTGAAATTTGAAAACTCGTTTACGGGGATATAATCTTTTAAAAACGGCTTGCGTTGCAATCAAAGTTTTTGCGGCGATTTTTTCACAGGATAAATTGATTATGTACGATACGGTTTTGTTTGATTTGGACGGAACGCTTTCCGACACTTTCGAGGGGATTACAAATTCGGTTGCGCACGCGCTTAAAAAATTTAACATAGACGTTGCGGACAAGCGCGTTTTAACGCCCTTTATAGGTCCGCCCCTTTACGAGTCCTTTATGGTTTATTACGGATTTTCCAAGGCGGACGCGCTTAAAGCGGTGGAGTATTACAGAGAGTACTATGCGGATAAAGGCATTTTCGAGTGTTTTTTGTACGACGGCGTAGCCGAAACTTTGCGCACCCTTTATACTTGCGGAAAACGTCTTGTGCTTGCCACTTCAAAGCCCGAAGTTTTTGCGGAAAGAATACTTCAAAAGTTTGATTTGGCGCAATTTTTCTGTTTTGTTGCCGGCGCTACGCTGGATTCCGCAAGGGTTGCAAAGGGCGACGTAATAAAATACGCCCTTGAAAGTTGCGGCGCCGAAAATTTGAAGCGTTGCCTTATGGTGGGCGACAGAAAGCACGATATTGCGGGGGCAAAGGCAAACGGGCTGTCTTCCGCGGGCGTTTTGTACGGCTACGGCGGAGAGGACGAACTAAGGCAGGCGGGCGCCGACTATATTTTGCATAATTTTAGTCAACTTTTGGAAATTACGGCGTAAAAATGCGGTTAAACGACGCATATATGCGGGGCAACAGGGTTTTAAATTTTGTTATAAACCAAAGAATGATTGACGAATATAATAAAGATAGTCAAAAATAAATTTTATAAAATTGCGAAGGCGGAAATAATTAAATGACTGCGGAACAACTTATTTGCGGGTTGGATGAAAAATACGGGGAAGAATTTAACTGGCGGATTATTCCGCAAGGCAACGATTTTTTTGTAGACCGTCTTAAAACGGAAATAAGCGGCAACCCTGAGTTTTTTACCGCAAAAATTGTGCGAGCGATAGCCAAATGCGATTCTGACGACGGCGTTTTATATTGCTTTTCGGAGGACGGCGCGGAGGTTTTTTATATCTTTCACCTGACGTATTCGCAACATATTGCGGAGGGTTTTCCCAAATACGTTAAATTTTGTACGGCGGAGGACGCGGTTGAATATATCGAAAATAAGTTCGTCGCCGAGTTTTTATAACGGCGCCGCGCTTATTCGGTTGCGGTGCAAGGTAAAAATAATATTTTAAGGCGGTGGTAGTATATGAGTTCTTTCAAAGATTTGCGCATAGTGGATAATTTTTATCAGACTTCCTCGTTTTTTCCTATGCCGACGATACTTGTCGGCACCGTTTCGGAAAACGGAAAAACAAATCTGGGCGCGTATTCGCTCTGTTTTCCGTACTATATCGCGGGTAAAGACCGCTACGCAATGATTTTAGAATGCAGAAACAGCTCTAACACGGCGCAAAATATTTTGAGGGGAAGCAAAGTTTCGCTAAATTTTATTCCCGACGACAAAAAGTACTTTCGCGAGGCGGTAAGGCTGGGATTCCCCGGCGACGGCACGGAAGAAAAGATGAAAAACTGTATTTTCACCCTTGAAGACGGGCAGGCGGAAGGCGAACGCCCGCAGGTGATAAAGGAAGCGTTTCAGGTATTCGAGTGCACCTGGAACAGCGCTTTGGAGGGCGCGTTTGCGGATAAAGCGGGTTGCCTTGAAGGTTATAAACCGCCGTACCGCAATTTCAACGGCATAACAAGTATGCACGGCGCGCACTTCATTTTAAACATAGACAAAATTTTGATAAAGGAAAAATATTATAACTCCATTATAAACGGCGTTTCCGCAAAGGCTTTTCCGCCCGTGCCCGTAGATTACGGTTACAGGGACAGCACTCATTTTTGGTGTTCGCGCTTTAAAAAGCCTTTTCCCGAAAAAATTCAGGCGAAGGAAGGGGACGTCGGTTCGGTAAAATACGCTGCCAAAAGAGTGGACCCGCAAGTGACGTTTACCGACGGCGCGTGCGCTAAACTGACCAAAATTCCGCGGATATTTTTAAAAGCGGCGCTCACTCAGATGGTGCAAATTGCAAAGGAAGAAGGCATATCCGTGATAGATGAAGCCGCCCTTGAAATTATAAACGACAAGCGCAGAAACGAAAAAAAGTAAGCGTTGAGTAAACGTTTTAACACGCTATAAAACTTTAAACGCTATAAAATCCCCTCGGCTTGACCATTCGCGAGAATTTTTAAAATATGCGCGGCTGCCGTTTTTGCCGACGGCAGCGTTGTTAAATATGGCATACTGCAAGCGGTATTGACATTTTTTTAAAATTTGTATATAATAATAAAGTACAAAAATTTTGAAAGGCATAAATTAAGGACGATAAATGAAAGTTTGCATTTTCGGCGCGGCAAGCGCGCATATAGACGATATTTATATAAAAAAAGTGGAGGACCTGGCTGAAAAACTTGCAAAGAGGGGACACTCGCTTGTGTTCGGCGCGGGCGCAACCGGTCTTATGGGCGCTGCTGCTCGCGGTTTTAAAGCGGGGAAGGGCTATATTCACGGTGTAATTCCCGAGTTTTTCCGTGAAGAAGGGGTTGAAGTCATTTTTACCGACTGCGATAAAATGACGTACACCGAAACTATGTCCGAAAGAAAGCGCATTATGGAAGACGACTGCGACGCGTTTATAATTACTCCCGGCGGAATCGGCACCTTTGAGGAGTTTTTTGAAGTGCTTACATTAAAACAGCTTGGCAGGCACAATAAGGCGATTGCAATTTTCAATATCCAAAACTATTACGACGGGTTGGAAGCGTTTATGAAGCAGGTGTACGAGCGGAAGTTTATCAACTTCAAATGTTACGAAATGTACACGTATTTCAATACTGCGGAAGAAATAATAGACTATCTTGAAAGTTATAAGCCGGAGGATACCCCTTGGCAAAAACTTAAAATAGGTGACTGATGATAAGCGTAACTTTTGTATGTCTGGGCAATATATGCCGTTCGCCTATGGCTGAACTCGTTTTCAAAAAAATGGTTGACGAGCGCGGTTTGACTTCAAGTTTTGAGGTTTCTTCCTGCGGCACGTCCGACTATGAAGTCGGCAACCCCATATATCTTCCCGCGCAAAAAACGCTGAAAAGGCACGGCGTGGAAGGGGCGCACGTCGCCAGGCAAATTACAATGAGGGACGTAAAAAACAACGACTATATTTTGGTTATGGACAGCGGAAATTTGCTTGACGTTCTTCGTCTGACGGGAGGGGAGTACGGCGGAAAAATATTTAAACTGCTTTCTTTTTCGCAAAATCCCCGCGACGTTGCCGACCCGTGGTATACGCGCGACTTTGAAAAAGCGTATTCGGACATTTTCGAAGGTTGCGAAAGTTTTTTAAATTACGTTATAGAGGAAAAGCGCGACGCGCTTGATTACGACAAAAGACATTGATAATAAAAAAATTAAACCCCCCGCGCTTGCTCGAAGCGCGGGGGGTGTTATTTAAAACGAACCTAACAGCCATAAAAAACGGTTCGATTTAAAGCGGTTAAATTAATATTCGTAAGGCTTTTGCCCGTGTATATGCCGTGTTTAACGGGTTATACGTTGCGCTGCACGGCGGTTTTTCCCGCAGGGGTTGCCTGCAACGCCGCGCTTTCGGTTTTTCTGTCTTTGCCCATAAAAAACAGCGCAAGCGTGCCGGGACCTGCGTGCGTGCCCGTGCATAAGTCGTAATACTCTATAATAACTTCCGTTACGCCGAATTGCTTTTTCAATATTTCGGCAAGCGCCAGCGCGTCTTCCTCGCAATCGGCGTGGGTTATGGCTACGGTCTGGTTTTCAATATTTACCGCGCGCTGTCTGCACGCCTCGGCAAGCGCCGTAATCGCCTTCTTTCTGCCGCGTTCTTTGGCGAAGAAAGAGATTTTTGCGGGAACGCCTCCGTCCGCAACAAGAATAGGTTTTATGTTTAAAATAGTGCCGGCAATCGCCGCTACGGTGGAAATTCTGCCGCCTTTTCTAAGATATTTCAAATCGCCTACGGTAAAGTAACTGTTAAGTTTGTAAGCGTTTTGTTCAACCCAGCGCGCGCACGTTTCCGCGCTTTCGCCCATATCGCGCAGGTCGGCAACTTTAAGCACAAGCAAACCTTCGCCCATACTTGCGTTGGCGCTGTCGCAAACGTAAAGCTTGCTTTCGGGGTAGCGGCTTTCCAAAAACTTTTTCGCCGCAAGTGCCTGACTGTAAGTGCCGCTTACGCCCGAAGACACCGTTATCATAAGCGTGTCGTTGCCCGCTTCCATAACGGGCGCAATCGCGTCGATAATTCTCTGTTCGTCCACAAGCGAAGTCTTTACGTCCGCGCCGCCGCGCATTTCTTCATAAAACGCCTTTGCGGTTTTTTCAAAATCCTCGCCGCTGTGATAGCAAAGCCTCTCTTTGCCGTTTACTATGCAGGAATAGGAAATAATGTTAATTTCGTGTTTTTTTACAAGATTTTCGGGTAAGTTAGCGGAAGAATCCGCAAATATAACGAATTTATTCATAATTTTTCTCCGTTTTGCGCAGCCGGCTTTTTTTACTTGTCGCCGTTATCCGCGCCTTTATTACTATTATGCACTTGAAGCGCCAAAACACAACCTACTTCCGCCCGTTTCTATTCCACACTTTAAGCGGCGGCGTAAACTGTCGGGTTTTTCAATTCTACCGCTAAATTTTCACACTCTACTCACAGTAGAGTTGTATATTTTACTTGAAAAATCTGTTTGGTTGTGGTAAAATTTCTGTGTATGGGTGAGTTAAAGGAAAATATTGCAAAAAACTTAGTCGAATTGCGCACCCGCGCAAAACTTACGCAGCTGCAACTTGCGGAAATGCTTAACTATTCCGATAAGGCGGTTTCCAAGTGGGAAAGGGGCGAAGCCATTCCCGATTTGCGCGTTTTGATACGCCTTTCCGAAATTTACGGAATAACGCTGGACGCTATCGTCAAGGATGAAAGCGTGGCTCCGCAGGTTCAGCCCAAAAAGCGCATAAGCGGAGTACGCGCCTTTATAGTCGCTATGGCGGCGGTGCTGGTGTGGTTTGTGGCTACGCTTGTTTTTATGCTGTTTTACTTTATAATTCCCACAAAAGAGGGGGCGTACCTTGTGTTTGTGGTTGCGCCCTTGCCTACGGCGATAGTCTTCACCGTGTTTTCGGCGCTATGGGGCAACAGGCTTTCAAACGCGGTTTCAAGCTCGTGCATAGTTTGGAGCTGCGCGCTTATTGTTCACGTTTTCGTCTGGAAATTCGCCCCGTCGTTTAAAGAAATTTATTTTGTGTGGATTGTTTCCGCCGTGTTCGAAATTTTGATAATTTTATGGTTTTCGTACAGGTGGTTCGCCGCGAAACTGTTTAAAAAACCGCGCAAATAATTGCGGTATACGAGGAATATGATTATGGATTTAAAAAAACTTGCACGGGCGCTTATCCCCGATGAAAATTTGCTTCCCCCCGAAAGTTACGAGGAGGTATATCCCCCCAGAAACGCTGAAAAGGGCGCCGAAATAACCCGCCTTGCGCCTTCGCCCACGGGCTTTATACATCTGGGTAACCTGTATTCCGCGCTGGCTGACGAACGCGCGGCGCATACCACGGGCGGCGTGTTTTATCTCAGAATAGAGGACACCGACGAAAAGCGGAAGGTGGAAGGCGCGGTTGAAAGCGTTATACGCTCTTTAAAATACTTCGGCATTAAGTTTGACGAGGGCGCGGAAATAGATTCTCCCCTTAACAAATACGGACCGTACTACCAGCGGCAGCGCGCCGAGATTTATAGAAGTTTTGCAAAAAAACTTATTGAAGAAGGGCTTGCATACCCGTGTTTTTGCAGCGCTGAGGAGCTGGACGCCGTGCGCGAAAAGCAGACGGCAAACAAGGAAACTACGGGATATTACGGGGCGTACGCAAAATGCAGAAACCTTTCCGAAAAAGAAATTTATAACTTTCTTGCGCAGGGCAAGCCGTTTGTTATAAGGCTTAAATCGCAGGGCAGTATAGAAAACAAGTTTACCTTCCGCGACGCTATAAAGGGTGACATAACCGTCACCGAAAACGACCAGGACGTGGTAATTTTAAAATCGGACGGAATTCCCACCTATCATTTTGCGCACGCGATAGACGACCATTTTATGCGCACAACGCTTGTTATACGCGGCGAAGAATGGCTTTCAAGCCTGCCCGTCCATCTTGAACTGCACAAAGTTCTCGGCTTTAAACCGCCCCGTTACGCGCACACCTGCTCGCTTATGAAAATGGACGGCGCGACAAAGCGCAAACTTTCAAAGCGCAAAGACCCCGAACTATCGCTTGACTATTACAGAAAAGCCGGCTATTATCCGCTTGCGGTAGTCAAATACCTTATGACGGTTTTAAACTCCAACTTTGAGGAATGGACGCTTAAAAATCCCGAAGGCGATTACAGGGATTTTAAATTCAAAATAGACAAAATGGGCAAAAGCGGCGCGCTGTTCGATTTGGAAAAACTTTGCGACGTTTCCAAAACGGAAATTTCGCGCCTGTCCGCGGAAGACTGCTTCGACTTTTTAAACGGCTGGGTTGAGGAGTTCGGCTTTGAATCGGACAAAAAGCATTTTGAAAATAAAGAATATATTATAAAGATTTTAAATTTAATAATGGGTATAGGCGGCAAAAAACGCAGAAAGGACATCGAACGCGCCGAGCAGGGCGTGCGGCTTTTGGATTACTTCTTCGACGATACTTTTACGCATACGGACGTTTTCAAAACTTACCGCGGCGACAAAAGCGCCGAAACCGTAAAAGCGGTGCTTGAAGGCTTTGCAAAAGTATACGACCCCGCCGACGATAACTCGCAGTGGTTTGCAAAACTTAAAGCCGTTGCTTCGGCAGCGGGTTTCGCAGGCGAAACAAGCGATTGGAAGGCGCATCCCGAAAATTATAAGGGCAGCGTTTCGGACGCGGCTGAAATTTTGCGCATAGCCTTGACGGGCAAAGCCAACTCTCCCGATTTGTGCACAATTATGGGCATACTCGGCAAAGAGCGCTGTCTTGAAAGGCTTTCCGTTGAAAAATGTTTTGCCCGCAACGCCGCGGCGGCGGAAAAAAATTGACCGTTTGTAAAATTGTAAACGTATAATAAATTTTGTGCGGCAAATTGAAATTTTCGGCGCAAAACAGTCGGCGATAACCTGCGCTTTTGCAAACAGGCGCAAATCTTAAAACCCGTGGGAGGGGATTTATGTTAGAATTAATAGACATCAGAAAAGACTATCAGATAGCAGGCGGCGCGGTGCACGCGCTTAAAGGCGTAAGCATAAAGTTCCGCAAAAACGAATTCGTTTCGATTTTGGGCGCTTCCGGTTGCGGAAAAACCACCCTGCTCAACATTATCGGCGGTCTGGATAAATACACGTCGGGCGACCTTATAATAGAAGGCACATCAACCAAGCAATATAAGGACGGCGACTGGGATACTTATCGCAATCACTCGATAGGCTTCATTTTTCAAAGTTATCATTTAATTCCACATCAGACTATCTTGCAAAACGTCGAACTTGCGCTTACCATAGCC
This sequence comes from uncultured Christensenella sp., assembly GCA_910585785.1. GTDB lineage: Bacteria > Bacillota > Clostridia > Christensenellales > Borkfalkiaceae > Coproplasma. The sequence continues at coordinate 22,431 of CAJUEV010000005.1, forward strand.
GGCGTAAGCAAGGAAGAACGCAGGCGCCGCGCGGCGGAAGCGCTTGAAAAAGTGGGGCTGGGCGACAAAATAAACACTCGCCCCAACCAGCTTTCCGGCGGACAGGCGCAACGCGTTGCCATCGCCCGCGCGCTGATAAACGACCCCGAAATAGTTTTGGCGGACGAACCTACCGGCGCGTTGGACAGCAAAACAAGCGTGCAAATTATGAATTTGCTGAAAGAAATTTCAAACGACAGACTCGTAATTATGGTCACGCACAACCCCGAACTTGCCGAAGAATATTCCACGCGTATTATCCGCCTTCTGGACGGCGAAATAGTGGACGACAGTATGCCGTATGACGGCGCGGACGAAAACGCGGCGAATATAGTCGCAAATTCGGAAGACGCCCAAAATTCTTTGCAGACTGCGGAAGGCGAAAAAACAGAAGGCTTGCCCGAACAAAATAGCGAAAAACGCCGCAAAAACAAGGGCAAAAAGAAAAAATCGGCAATGTCGGTTGGAATGGCGTTTATGCTTTCGCTTAAAAACCTGCTTTCCAAAGCAAAGCGCACAACGCTTGTTTCGTTTGCGGGCAGCATAGGCATAATAGGCGTTTCTATGGTGCTTGCAATCTCCGCGGGCGTGCACGCTTATATCGGCGATATGGAAGACGATATGCTTTCGGGCTATCCCGTTTCTATTACAAGAAGCGCGATTGACTATACTTCGCTTATGAATATGAATCATAACGCAAAGCCCGACGTAAACATAACCAAACTTGACGACAGAGTTTACGTAAATTCGCTTATGGAAACGCTTGGCACTTTTGCAACCGGCTTTTCCAAAATGAACGTAATTACGGAAAATTATATCGACTATATCGAAAAAATGCCCGTAAAATATTATAACGTTTTGCAGTACGGCTACGATTTTTCGGTGGCAAACAATATTTATACCGATTTTAAAGTTACAAAGGACTCTCCGCTTGACGGCTCTGCCGACGCCAGCGCAAATATGTCGGTTACGGGCATACGCGCAATGTACTCATCTATTTTGGATAAACAGCCCGAGTATAAACAATGGGCAAACACAATTTCCACGGTGGCGACTTTTACGGAAGTGCCCGACAATTACGAGTACATAATGTCGCAGTACGACGTTGTCGCTTCAAATATTTATGGCGACGACTACACCGCCGAACTTACCGCAGACGAACTTAAAGCCGCGTTTTCCGCAAAAGACACCCTTGTTATGGTTGTGGACAATATGGAAGTAAACGATTTGGTTTTGGGGCAGTTCGGTTATATGACGGAGGAAGAGTTTTTAAATTACGCTTATAAAGCGGTAAACAGCGACGATTATAACCCCGATTTGGGGCTTGTCGGCGGAAAGACGGAAGACGGCGAAAACGGCTTGACTTACGAGTATTTTTTGGGTGAAGACGCCAAAAAGTTTACATACTACTCAAACGACAGCGCCTATACAAAATTGCCCTTCCCCTTAGTGCAAAAGGACGAAACCACCGGCAAAGAGTACACAATTAACTATCTTTACAACCCGTATTCGGCTAAGTTTGAAGAAGAAGGGCTGGATTTAAAAGTTAAACTTATTTTGCAGAAGAAGGACGGAATATCCTACGGTTGCCTGCAATCGGGATTTTACTATACAAAGGCGCTGACGACGCACGTACTTGAAAACGAAAAAAACAGCAATATAGTAAAATTTATTGAAGAAAACGGCGCGCTGGATATGGTTCCGTATACGTATAACTATTCGTATTGGAAGGGCGACACTTTGATAACGTCCAGCCCCGACGACCCCGAAAATAAGCCCGGTCACAGCGCGATAGTCAACGCCGATTCCGCTTCGGTTATGAATATGCTTATGAGCGGTTTGGGCAGCGGAGGCGGCGCCGACTTGCAGGTTACCGCAGCAATGCTCGGCGGAAGCGATATGCCCGCTTCAATAAATATTTATCCCGTTGATTTCGACAATAAAAAACTTATAACGCAATACCTTGACGAGTGGAACAATATGTGCGACAGGGGCGAGGCGTACGGCACGTCCGCGGCGCTGGGCGAAAAGGACAAAATAACGTATACCGACACCGTAGGGCTGATAATTAATATGGTCAACACTATGATTCAGATGATAACCATAGCCCTTATCGCCTTTACCGCTTTGTCGCTTGTGGTTTCTACCGTAATGATAGGCATAATAACTTACGTTTCGGTAGTGGAGCGAATAAAAGAGATAGGTATTTTGCGTGCGGTCGGCGCAAGAAAGAAGGATATAAAACGGCTGTTCAATGCCGAAACCTTTATTATAGGGCTTGCCGCGGGATTTGTGGGAATACTTATAACCTATTTGCTTTCTTTAATTATCAACCTTATAGTGGGCGCGCTTACGGGAATATTCACCATAGCAATGTTGCCTGTTTGGCAGGCGGCAATAATGGTTTGCATAAGCGTGGGACTTACTTTAATATCTGGATTAATCCCCGCCGCAGCCGCCGCGAAGAAGGACCCCGTTGTAGCTTTGCGTACCGAATAATAAATATTATTTAAGGTTAAAAAAATTCAGCCGTAAAGTAGCGCTAAAACTGTTGACAGACAAGCTTACTTGTGGTAAATTATGGGTACGGTTGCCGTTGTCGGTCAATTGTATTAAAATGTAAAATAAAAACGGAGTTTTTCCGCGGATATTTTTATCCGCCAACGAGAAAGGCTTTTTGCCTTTCTCGTTAAAAAACATTAAACGTTTTATTTAAAATTAAGGAGAAAATTTTTTATGAAGAAGCTTTTTAAAGCATTGTTGGTTGTTGCTTGCGCAGGTACGCTTTGCGCCGGCGCTGTTGCTCTTTCCGCTTGCGGCGGCGGTGAAAAAGACACGGCTGCTTACGGTCTTGTTCACGGTGCAGGATACATTGGTTATGCAGATGTAAAGGTTGATGCGGAAGACAGAGTAACTTACGCATATTTCACCGAAATTTGCTTCCCCACGCAGGTTCCTCAGACGCCTAAAACAGAAACGACAGCGGCTACGTACTATTCCGAAGTTACTTACGGCAACGTAACTATGACGTACGATGCAGAAGCTAAAACATACAAAGTAGGCGACCTGATTCTTAAAGAATATTTTAAGGATGAAGCAAACTGCAAAACGTATGTTGATGCTGTAAAAGAAGGCAAGGTTGCAGTAACTGTTGACGGCGCTAAAAAGTACGATGTTATGACTTGGTCTAAATTGTGCAAAGACGCAAACGGCTATTGGGGAACTGCAAACAGCTCGCAGAAACTCAACTGGAAGGGCAACCGTGATGCTATGGTTAAATATGTAATGGATAACGGCGTTTCCAAACTCCTTACTCTTGTAAAGGCAACGGAAGGCGACAACAAAGGTTACTGGGTAGACAGTTCAAGCGTAAGCACCGGCGCTACCTGGACGGATATGAACACCGTTAAGGAAGGTTCTATCAGCTATGCTCAGCTTATGGTTAACGCTTTCAACAAAGTGGCTAAAACCCCTGTTACCAAATAATTAAAAATGAAATTTTAGCGCCTGCCGATAACGGCGGGCGTTTTTTATTGCTTTTAAAAGTTTAATCAATTATAATACGTGTATGAAAAAACATCTTACGGTAATTGCCGCGGCGGTTGTCGCGCTTTCCGCAACTTTTATTTTCAGTGGTTGCAGCGGAAAAAAATACGAACTATATACTAATATACCCGAAAACGCTTATGAAAAAATGTCGGACGAATATTCTGCGACAAATATTCCCAACGGAACTTTCGGCGCTTTAAACGCCGATAAAGAAGAAAATTACGAAGGCTATACCACAAAAACACGCGAGTGGTTCGGCATAATAAACACCGATTTAACGGCAAATTTATACGTTTCGGATACTTTTACGGACGAAGCCGCCGTCAGCCGTTTTAACACGCTTTGCGATGAAGTTTCGGCTATGCTTAAAGACATAAATCATTCGCTTTCAGCCTCTTTGGAAAATTCAAGCATATACGCTTTCAACAACGCGGAAGCGGGCGCCAAGGTAGAAATAACCCAAACGGCTTACACTGTGCTTGAAATAGCAAAAAACGCGTACGAGTTTACCGAAGGCCATTACAATCCCGCAGTATATTACAGCGTTCAGGCATACGGCTTCGGCAGTGAAAAAAACTATCCGCAGAACGCGGCGCAGCTGCCTTCCGAAGAAACAATTTCAAAATACAATATACTTTCGGCTGCGTTTGCCGATTTGCAGCTTGTTAAGGAGGACGGCAAAACGGCAAAGTTTTACGCCGTAAAGCCTTCCGTAACGGTTGAAGTCGAAGGGCAAACGCTTGCAATGAAGCTGGATTTGGGCGGAATAGGCAAGGGGTACGCGGCGGATTTAGCGGACAAACTTATGGATAAATACGGCTTTAAATACGGACATTTCGACTTTGGCGGAAGCAGCAACGTTTATAAAAGCCATTATGCGGCGGGCAATTATACCCTTGGCGTAGCCGACCCCAGAAACGTTTTCGGCGGTTTTTACATCAAGACGGACATTGCAAAGCAAAGCCTTTCTACCAGCGGCGACAATACGCTGTATTACGTTATAGACAACGTTCGCTATTGCCACGTAATCAATCCGCAAACGGGCAAACCGGTACAAACGGGCGTAAGTTCCGCCACGATAATCGGCGGCAGCGCTGCCGAAAGCGACGCTTATACCACGGCGATTATGGCAATGGGCAAGGACAAGGCTATTAAATTTATAAGCGAAAAACTTTGCGACAGGCGGGTTGTTTTCACTTACGACAAAGCAAGCGCGCAAACAAAATAATAAAACGGAAATTACTGATGTCGCTTAAAAAAGTAAGTCAAGTCAAAGTTGACAAGGGCTTTAAAATTTGGGATTTAATAATTTACGGCGCGGTTTTGGTGCTTGTTGCCGCGCTGTTTATCGCTGTGTTTACAACGCGCGATACGTCGCCTCTCAGCGGGGTGCGCGTTTCTGTCAGGGACGGAGTGTTTGCGGATTATAAGACGGTTTTCGAGTATAATTTCAACGACGCTCCCACGTTTGACGGCGAAACGGTTGAAGTGCAGGATAAAGACGGGGTGCTTACGGTTACCGTACACACTCACGGCGACGGAATAAACGTGGTGGTTATTGACAAAAAGGCGCGTACGGCAAAGGTGACCGAGGCGAATTGCAGAAGCCGACGTTGCGTGCAAACAGCCGCAATTAAGGACAATTCTTCCGATATTCACTGCGCGACGCACGGACTTAAAGTAGAGCCGTTCAGTTATAATCCCGACGACCCCTTTCAACCGGTATAAAAAATAACAGTAAAAGCGCGGTTGCTTTAAGCAACCGCGCTTTTTGTTGTTTTAAATTGAGTTATTCCGCTTTTTTGTCCGTCTTTTCGTCCGTCGCCGTCGTTTTGTCTTCGGGCGTGGCGGGCGTTTCCTCCGCAATTATTTTGCGGCTTATAATTATAAGTCTGGGGCACTTTTCAACGCAGGTAAGGCAGCCGGTGCACTTTGTATAGTCAAAGTGTGGCAAATTGTCCTTCATTGTAATTGCACCGTGAGGGCAAACCTTTGCGCACACGCCGCAGCCTATGCAGCCGACGTTGCAGACGGAAGAAACTTCTTTCAGTTTGCATTGCGACGAGCAGGCAACGTATACGGGCGCGGAAGCGGGTATTCTGTCGATTATGTGCTTGGGGCAGGTTGTTATGCACGCCCCGCAGGAAATACATCTGTCGGGGTCGACTTTTGCAAGTCTGCCCGTAACTTCAATTGCGTTTTCGGGGCAAACCGCTTTGCAGTCGCCGCAGCCGAGGCAGGCGTAGGAGCAAGCCTTGTTTCCGCCCAGAAGCGAGTTGCAAGCCGCGCAGGTGGGGTTGCCCTTGTATTCAAACTTGTCCGCGCAGTTTTCAACGCCGCCGTTGCAGTGCACTACGGCAACGGTAGGTTCTTCTTCGGTAAGTTCCACGCCCAAAATTTTGGCAATTTCCGCCTTGCTTTCGGGTGAAGTTACGTGGCAGTCGGCAAGGCACGCGCCGCCTTCCGCAAGTTTTTTTGCAAATCCGCCGCAGCCGGAGCAGCCGCACCCGCCGCAGTTGGCGCCAGCGAGATTATCCAGAATTTTGGTTATTTTTTCGTCCGCGTCAACTTTGAAAAATTTGCTGACAATAAGTATCAGCGCGCCAATCAAAAGTGCGCTTCCCGCAAAAATGCCGCAAACAATTCCCAGCGTTATCCAGGTTTGAGTTGTTATTACAAGCAAATTCATTTTTTCACCCCTTAAACTATCAGACTGAACACGTAAAACGCCATACAAATAAACGAAGCGGTTACCATCGCAATGGGGAAGCCCGCCAGCGCCTTAGGGGTTTTGTAGTAGTTCAGTTTTTCTCTTATGCCGCTCATAATAATCATAACAAGCGTAAAGCCAATGCCCGCGAACAGCGCGTACAATATAGCCCAACCCATATTTAAAGAAGCAACGCCCACAAAGTCGGACATATCGCCGATAACTATTTTGGTTACGCCGAGTACCGCGCAGTTTGTGGTGATAAGCGGAAGATAAACGCCCATAGCCTTGTAAAGGGAGGGGGAAACCTTTTTAACTATAAGTTCCAGAATTTGCACAAGCGAGGCAATTATAAATATGAAAAATATAATTTCAAGAAAGTCGAAGTGCAGCGGTACCATAACGTACGTGTATATGGGATAGGTGATTAAAGTGGCAAGCGTCATTACCACCGTTACCGCAAGCCCCATACCTACCGCGGAGGAAGTCTTTTTTGAAACTCCCAAAAACGGGCAAACGCCTAACGTCTGATACGTTATAAAGTTGTTGGTTAAAACAGCCGAAAGTATTATAGCAATAAGCATACCCATAATTTACGCTGCCTCCTTCAAAAGATTTTCTCTTGCAAGTTTGTTGGCTTTTACTCTGCGCGCGCGCTCTATTGCGTCGATAACGTAGGTAAACACTGCAATGCTCAATCCGTATATAAGGAACGCGCCTGCGGACTGTGAAAGTATTGCTATCTGGAAGTCCATAATGTGTACGCCGAACAGCGAGCCTTTGCCGAAAAATTCGCAGATAATTCCCATAAGGGTAAGGGCAAACGTAAAGCCCAAACCGTTTGCAACGCCGTCCGTTGCCGATTCAAGCACGTTGCGCTTGCTTGCAAACGCTTCCGCTCTGCCCAAAATAATGCAGTTTACTACAATCAGGGCAAGAAAACCTTCCATCATTTCGTATAAATCTGGAATGAATTTATCCAAAAACAATCTTGCAAAGGTTACCAGCGTCGCTATTATAACTATATAGCAGGGTATGCGTACCGAGTTGGGTATAACTTTGCGCAGCGCAGAAATTATTATATTGCTTAAAGTCAAAATAACCAATACGGTTACGCCCATTCCGAAAGCGCTTGTAGCCGACTTAATCATAGCCAGCGTGGGGCAGGTGCCCAAAACAAGCATCAACGTGGGGTTTTGAAAAATAAGTCCGTCCAAAGTAATCTTTTTATACTTATTCATTGTTTGCGCCTCCTTCGGGTTGCTGTTCGCCGCCGACGGGCGGTTTTTGCGCTTCTTTATCTATACACTTCTGGTAGTTTGCGGTTGCAAACGCGCCCGCATACATACATAAATAGGTAGAGTTGGAAGAAATGCCTTCGTCCGTGGCGCCCGTGGTAACGTTGTTGCCGTCCGCGCCCGTAATTGCCTGATAGCCCATTTCCGCGCCGTAAATGCCCGTAAAGAATGCAAGTTCTTTGCCGATAAACATTGTTCCGTCCGCAACTTTGGGGGGCATAAATTCTTCATAGCCGCTTGTGGAACCGTTGCTTATAATCTGGTAAGCGGTAATCTTTCCGTCCTTTACGGTGACGGCTATTTTAAACGGTTCAGCCATACCGTAACCTTTGGTCACAATTTCAAATTCAACGCCTTCGGCTGTCACGGTGTAGGTTGTCTTCTTTTCGTCGATATACTTTACAAAATCGTATACGATGGGCTTTTGCGCCTCTATATCAAGACATCTTTGATAGTTTGCAGTTGCAAACGCGCCCGCATACATACACAAATAGGTTGAGTTGGAAGCGATGCCCTCGTTCGTCGCGCCCGTAGTTACGTTGTTGTCGTCATAATTTTCAACGGGTTTATAATCCATTTCCGCGCCGTACAACGCCGTAAAGTACGCGCTGTCCTTGCCGATAAACATTGTTCCGTCCAAAACCTTGGGAGGCATAAATTCTTCATAACCGCCGGTGGAGCCGTTGTTTGTAATTTCATAAGCGGTAATCTTTCCGTCCTTCACGATTATGCTTATGTTGAAGGCGGAAGCCTCGCCGTAGCCCTTGGTAACTATTTTGTATTCTACGCTCTTGTCCGCTTTAACTTCATATTTGGTCTGTTTTTCGTCGATGTATTTAACGAAATCAAAGTCCTCGTAGGGATTTACCCAAACCTCGCCGAACTGCGCCTTTACGTAGTCAATCGCGGCGTTTACCGAGTTGCATATGGCGTTTTTGGTCAAAATTGCGGAAGCGCCGGTTATTACGCTTGACGAGTAGGGGTTGTCGGGGTCGTATTTCTGTGAAAACTGGTTCAGCACGCTGTTTGTAAACTGACTCATAAGCGTTTGCTTTTCGTTTCCGTCTATAACAACTTTGTCCACGCCCTTGACTGCGTTGTTTTCAACCAAAACAACCGTCCAGCAGGTCACAGTGCCGCCCTGATAGCCGCCTTTGCCCGTTGCCTTTATAAGATAGTTGCCTTCGCTCTTAACTTTATACGCTTCTTTTATTTCGGCGTTTTCGTTGTAGTCTTTTGTTTCAAGTTTATCCACTTCAACGTTTGTGCCGTAAATTTTGCTTATAACGCGGTTCAATCTTTCTTCGCTAGTAACTTCAAGCAGACCGTTCATAATGGTAAGAAAAGCTCCGCAAACAAGCAATACGCATAAAAGCGTTATAAGACATTTAAAGACGTTGCTTTTAAAAAACTGTTTCGCTTTCATTTATTTGCCCTCCTTCTTTTGCTTTTTGGCTTTTTTATAGCCGAAGGGTTTGCTTATTATATACTTGTCGATAAGAGGGGTGACAAGGTTCATAAGCAGTATTATAAACGAAGTTACTTCCATTTTTGTAAAGTGGCGCAGCAGCGCGGTAAGAATTGCCGCCGCAACGTAGTAAACCACTTGTCCCCAGACGCCTTTGGGCGAGGTTACGTAATCAGTGAACATAAACACCGCGCCGAACAGCGCGCCGCCCGAAAGAATATGGGGGAGGAACAGCGCCATATCAAAAGCGTATTTGTCCATTTCAAAGCCGCTCATAAGTACTGCGGTAAAGCCCATAACAACAAGGTAAAGTATAGGTTGCCACCATTTGATTACGTTTCTTACGCTTAAATAAACAAAACCAATCAAAATAGCCAAAGCGCACGTTTCGCCGATGCAGCCGTGTACGCCCGTTCCCAAAAACAGGTCCAAAAGCCCAAGCTGGCTGTCTTTTCCGTTAAGAAGATATCCCGAAAGGTTGGTTGCGCCCGTTGCGACAACGTTGCCGCTTATAGCGCCGTCTTGCAGCGCGCCGAAGTTTGCCGCCACAAACGTTGAAACGGAAAAACTTAAAAATACGAAGATTCTGCCTGCCGCTGCGGGGTTAACAATGTTTTTGCCCGTTCCGCCGAACAGCATTTTGACTATGGCTATTGCGAACACCGCGCCGAAAATAACTTCGTACAAAACCTGATACCATTTGTCGGTAGTGGGAAGAATAAGCGCAAGTATAAGTCCCGTTACAACGGAAGTAAAGTCAAATTGCTTGCACCAACGCAGGCAAACCGACTTTGCGTCGGCGCATTTTTTTGCAAATCCCTTGTTCGCTATAAAAAAGTAAATAAATTCCGTAGCCACGCACGCAAAAACGGACATAAGAATTATAAGCAAAGCCTGCCAGCCGAAGAATACGCATCCTGCGATTGCGGCGGGCGCCAGCGCTATGCTTACGTCAAGCATTATTCCGCGCGTCGTCCGTTTGGATTTAACGTGGGGAGGAGTGGAAATTACAATAGAGTTGTCCATTCTTTTCTCCTTATTTCTTATTGCGAAGGTAAGCCTTCGTCTTGCGTATTGCCTGAATAAGCGGGCGTTTGGCGGGACAAATGTACTCGCACGCGCCGCATTCTATGCACGCCGCGGTGCTGCCGTACTTGGCAGCCGCTTCAAAGTCGCCCGCGGAAGCGTAAAAAGCAGTGTTCATAGGCATAAGGCGCATAGGGCACACGTCCGCGCACTTGCCGCAGTTAAGGCAGGGGGTGGGCTCGTCCGCAGCCGCTTCCTTTGCGTCCATCAAAAGAATACCCGAAGTGGTTTTGTGGGTGTATGCGTCGTAATTTGCAAGCGCAACGCCCGTCATAGGTCCGCCCTGAACTACTTTTTTGGGATTAGTCTTTTCGCCGCCGCAGTATTCAATAATCGCTTTAATAGGCGTTCCCACTTTAACCCACAAGTTTTTGGGCTGATTTACCGCGTTGCCGGAAACGGTAACGGCTTTTTCGTAAAGGGGTTTGCCCTGTTCAATCGCCTCGCAAACGGCAAAACAGGTCGCCACGTTCTGCACGGAAACTCCTGCGTCCGCGGGAAGCTTCCCCAAACCTACTTTTCTGCCCGTAGCGGCGTAAATCAACTGTTTTTCGCCGCCCATAGGATATCTTTTGCGCAGAGCGACAACTTTTATGCCGTCAAACCCTTCAAAAAGTTTTATGCAGTCGGGCTTGTTTTTTTCAATGCCTATAATTATGTTGTCCACGCCCAGCGCTTTTGCAACATACTTTGCGCCGCGCAAAACTTCTTCCGCGCGTTCAAGCATAAGCCTGTGGTCGCACGTCAAATATGGCTCGCACTCGGCTCCGTTTAAAATAAGCGTGTCAACGGGCGATGACGGCGTAAGTTTAACCGCGGTGGGAAAGCCCGCGCCCCCCAAACCGACTATACCGCAATCTCTTACGCGTTTAACTATTTCCTCCGCCGAAGGCTCTGTCAAAGGGGGAAGAAACGCTTTTTCTTCTTTGCCGTCGGATTTAATAAAAATGTATTTCTCCGTCGTACCGTTCGCGCCCGTTTCTTCCTTAATTTCGGTAACCGTACCGCTGACGCTTGCAAAAACGTCGGAAGATATTGCGCCGTCGGCGCGCGCGATTACTTGTCCCTGTTTTACAGCGGCGCCAATTTCCACCGCGGGAATCGCCGGTTTTCCCAGCGATTGCGAACAGGACACGGCAATTACTTCGGGCGCGGGCATTACTTCCAGCGGCGCGTCTTTTGCAAGATTTTTCGCGTCGTGCGGATGAAGTCCGCCGAAGAAGAATTTACCATTTACTGCTTTCACTTAAATTTCTCCTTGATTATTTTTTATATGTTTTCCGCCCCCAAAGGCGGTATATAAAATTATTTGATTATTTTTTAAAAATTACTTTTTCAAACGCGTTCATAGGCACGCCCTTGAATAAAAGCATAGTCACGCCGCCTACCACGGCGCCGGCCAATATCCCCAAAAGCACAAGATAGGGCAGGTTTACAAACATCAGCACGGAATTTGACAAAAGCGCAAACACCGCGTTCTGGGTTATGTTGTGCGCAACCGCCGCCGCTATCGAAACGGACAAAATAGAAATTTTGGGATAGACGAAATACATTAAAAGGGACGAAACCGCCATAGAAACGACTCCGCCTGTAAAACTGTATAAAAGCGCGGAAACGTTGCCCGCGTAAACCGCGCCCAAACCCGTCCTCAGCGCCACTACTATAAACGCTTCAAGCGGGGAATACATTATAAGCGCGGCAAAAGAAAATATGTTTGCAAGTCCCGGCTTAGCCCCCGGTATAACAAGAGTGGGGAAAAGGCTTTCTATTATAAACGTAATAAGACTAAGCCCTGTAAGCAAAGCCAAAACCGCTATTTTTTTTGCTGCGAATCTGCCCGCCCGCGACGATTTTGCCATATATACACTATTATAAACTAAAAAATAAAATTAGTAAATAGCAAACGGTCAAATTCCTTGCTTTTTTTGCCGATTTTTATAAAATTTTTGCGCTTTGCAATAAGTTTAAATCACGTTTGCGGCAGTCGCGCTGCAACGTGCGCGCCCGGGTAAGGCGCGGCGCACAAACGCCTTCAATAGGTTGACAATCGCGCCTTGCGATATTATAATGATTGACAAATAAAAAGTTTATTTTAAGGAGATTTACAATGGATTTGAAATATACGCGCAAAAATGCGTTTAAAGAAGCGGACGGCGACACGCTTGAAAAAATTTACGACTTTGCGGAAGGTTATAAAAAGTTTTTGGACTGCTCCAAAACGGAGCGCGACGCGGTTGTAACCGCAAAAAAACTTGCCGAAGAAAACGGTTTTAAGCCCTTTTCTTTTGCAGAAAAACTTAAAGCGGGGGACAAGCGCTATTTTGTAAACCGTCATAAAAACGTATTTTTGATAAGAGTGGGCACCGAGGACGTAGCAAAGTGCGGAGTGCGCATAATGGTTGCGCACGTCGACAGCCCCCGTCTTGATTTAAAGCCCAACCCTATGTACGAGGAAAACGGACTTTGCTATCTTAAAACGCACTATTACGGCGGAATCAAAAAATATCAGTGGACGGCAATTCCACTTGCGCTTCACGGCGTGGTTATGCTTCGCGGAGGCGAAAAAGTTGAAATTTGCGTCGGCGAGGACGAGGACGACCCCGTTTTCTATATCACGGACATTCTTCCGCACCTCGGCGCGGAACAGTCTGCAAAGACTTTGGGCAAGGCTATCGACGGAGAAAGCCTTAACGCCATAATCGGCGGTTTGCCCGCTGTTTCGGAAGAATGCGAGGAAGATAAAGAAGCCGTAAAAACAGCCGTGCTTAAACTGCTTAACCAGAAGTACGGGTTTACGGAAGTCGACTTGCAGTGCTCGGAATTGTGCTTTGTGCCCGCAGGAAAGGCGCGCGACGTGGGCTTTGACCGTACGCTTATTTCCGCTTACGGACACGACGACAAGGTATGCGCCTATCCCGAAATGCGCGCAATATTCGACTGCGACTCTCCGCATACTATGATTGCGGTTTTCGCCGACAAGGAAGAAGTGGGCTCGGACGGAACTACGGGTATGCAAAGCAAGGTAATTTCCGACGTTATAGATACCGTTGCCGCTTCATTCAAGGCAAACCCCATTGAAGTAAGATACAATTCAAAGTGCATTTCCGCGGACGTTACCGCGGCTTACGACCCCGCATATTATACAGTATTCGAAAAACGCAATTCAACTTATATTTCCTGCGGCGCGGCGGTTTCAAAATATACCGGTTCGCGCGGCAAGGCTTCAACCAACGACGCTCCCGCCGAATTTATGGGCTTTATACGCGATATTTTCGACGACGGCGAGGTATGCTGGCAGGTAGGCGAACTCGGCGCGGTTGACGCGGGCGGCGGCGGCACCGTTGCAAAATATATAGCCAACCTCGGCATAGACACGGTTGACGTGGGCGTTCCCGTGCTTTCTATGCACGCCCCTTACGAGCTTATTTCAAAGGCGGACGTGTACTCGCTGTACCTTGCCTGCCTTGCGTTCTGCAAATAAAAATAAAACGACGCGATTTTTAACGCGTCAAAACAAATAGCAAACAAACGGCGCCTTGTGGGTTATAACCCGCAAGGCGCCTTATTATAAATACTTTATTATTTTCTTTTTTCGGGAATAAAACTGTAAACGTCCGTAAGCACCTGTCTTACAAATTTTTTATACTGTTTCGCGCCCGACTCAAACAACACGTAAACCCTTTCTTCGCCCCTGCTTTTCATAATGCAAAGCCCTTCCGACATACAAGGCACGTCGTAAGTGCGCAAAAGCGTGGTGCTGTCTATAAAGTAAACGCGCAGGTTGTTAACCGTGTAAGGCAATTTTTTGCCTACCGTGTATTCCTTATAAAACCCGTCGTAGCCGTAATACTTCTTTTCGCCGTTTTCGTCGGTGAAAATATCCTGATAAAGTTTGCTGGGAGTGGTGTCGTATTTGGAATCGGCAAGTTTGTTCCAATCGTAATATAGCAATTTGCTGTTTTTTAAACCGTAACTTACCGAAAGCACCAGCTTTCCGTCGGTGGTGCGCGCAAAACCCTGCACTTCGTTGGGTACCGAAAAAATGTTTTGAATGAGCGGAACGGGGTAGCCGTGCTTCGTCTTATAATCTTTCGAGTCGCTTGAAGTTACGGTATAAACGCCCAAATCGTTGTCGGAGTAGTAGTTTGAGTTTACGTTGTATTCGTAAACAAATGCCTTGTGAACGTCGCCGCCCGTCTTTTTGCCGTCTTTTTCAACGACGGGAGTTGTCAGGTGGTGCGTGTCCGCCGTGCCGTATTTGTCGCCCTTGCGGTAAAACTCGCCCACGTACAATCTGTCCTTATAGTCGGGACCGCTGCCCTCGCCTGCGTCCGCGTCGTAATAGTAGAGGAAGGAGGCGTTGCCCTGCGCGTCGAAATGCGCGGAAAAAGTTATCGAGTTATCCGCTTCGGGATTTTCGCTGTTTGCGGCTTTTTTTACTATTTCTTCAACAAGCGTGGCTTTGTCGTCCTGTCTTTTCGCAACGAAAACCGTGCCCGTTTCGGTTATTTTTCCGTTATCGTCCGTTTCCTCCAACTGCGAGCTTATCCAGAGGAAGTCGCGGTTTAAGGCTATTCCGCCGACGTGTCCCGTGTGCGGGGTGCCGTCGGTGTTTTTAAGGGTTACGTATCCCACGTAGCCGGTGTCTTTGCCGACAACGTACACGCGCGAAGCCTGTTTTTGTCCCTTAACTTCGGGCATATATGAAGAAATAAAGAAAAAATCCTGCTTTTTCTTTTCGGTTTTTTGCGTGACGGTGCCGTCCTCGCCGGTTACTTCGGTAATTACTTCGTATTCGCCGTTATGAAAACTTGCCAAACCTTGGGGCGAACCGCCCGCTTTAAGGTCGGGAATGGCAAATTCCGCCTTCAAATCTTTAAAATCGCCGTATCTGTCCCCCCAGAACCATATAACCAAAAAGACCGATATAATCACGGCGACGGAAAATACCGCCACGGCGGCGATTAATAACTTGTTTCTTTTCATAGCCCACCCTTGTAAAAGTACCTTTTAAGCGCTGCGGAAAGCGGAGTTTACGCAATCCGCATTTTGCTTAATTTATATATATTGTAACAAAATCCAACTTAAAAAGCAAATTATTTTTCCGCTTGTTTCAGCCGAAAATGGCTTTTAGTATAAGTCCGAATATAAAAGTAGCCAAAGCGCCGACAAACGCCAAAAAAATTTTAAACGTGACGTCGCGCCGCCTTTGTTTCGCCGCGCGTTTGTACGCAAAGCCGCTTTCTTTAAGCTGAATTACGTACATTTTTTCGCCTTTTCTTTCGGAAGCAATCAAATCGAAATATCCGTCGCATTGCAGCGCGTGCAAAATATCGTCAACCTTTTCGGGATTATAGCGCCGATTGGAAGGGAGTATGGACAGTATGTCTAACGGTGAAATAAGACAGCCTTCCGTTCCGTCGCACAGGGCGAAAACCGCCCCCATAACTTCGTTTTCGCAGCGGGAAAGCATTTTACGCTATAAGCGCGGACAGTAAAACTATAAGCATACTGCCTGCCGCTCCTCCCGCAAAAGCCGCAAAAAACACCGCAAGAGTTGTCTTCGGCTTTTTTTCTTTTCGCTCGGCTGTTTCCGCTTGGGGCTGCGCTTGTTCCGCAAGCGTGCAATCCTCGACGGGCGGGGTATACTTTTTGAGGGGAGCGGCGCAATACATTTCACCGCCCCTGTATTTCAAATCCAAATACCCTTCCGCGACAAGCGCGTCTACCGCGGCTTTAAGTTCGCGTTCGGAAAATTCCGCGTCGGACGGAAAATTTTCAAACAGTTCGTCCGCGGAAACCACAACGTATTTGCCGTTTGTTGAAAGCGAAAAAAATTTGTCTAATACCGAGCAAGCTATTTTGTCCATATCACTATTAATAATGGCAAAAAACCGCTTTATTTATACTTTTTTGCTTATCCGTTAAAAGACGAATAAATTATTCCGCCTATAAAAAGCGCAATAAATAATACCAGCAGCACGTACGCGACTATCGTTACGTATTTAACCGTCTTTAACGCGCCCGTCTTTTTTTGTGCGTTGCAAAAGGCGAGGGAGGCAAGTTCAAACAATACCGAAGCGATAAGCGAATACACCCCCAACCGAGTAAAGGCAAGTCCGAAAGCGGCGGCGCCCAGCGCGCAACAGCATACGGCAAGGTAAAAGCGGATAGCTCCTTTGCCGTAGTTTGCCTTATCGGTATTTTCTTTCTGTGTTCCGTCGGCGGTTTGAGTTTCTTCGCCTTCGGGCTTTTTTTCGTCGTCGTTTTTCATAAAACACCTTAAATATTTTTGTCGTTTATCAAAAGTTCGGTATGGGGAGAGGGCTGTACAAGTATGGTTTTAAAGTCCGAATAAGTCACGAAGCCCGCGGGCGATTTCGGCGGTTTTTTAACTGATTTTCTCTTGCAGTAATCCACTGAAATTTTCGCTCCGCCCCGCCCTTCCGAATAATAAGCGCAAATTTCCGCGGCGACAAGCAAAACGCTTTCGGGCGCTTCTCCCGCGGCGGAAATAATTACGTGGGAGGAGTGGTAGCCGCGCGTATGCAGCCATATATCCTGCGGCGAAGCGTCTTTAAGCAGCCTGTCGTTTTGCAGGTTGTTGCGACCGGCGGTAATTTTATATCCTTCCGCAACAAAGTGCCGGAACGGAGTCTGTTTAACCGTCCTTTTTTTGCCTTCGTCCGCGGCTTTTATCAGCCCAAGCGATTTAAGTTCTTCTTCCGTTTCTTCAAGGTCGCAAACGTTTTCGGCGGCGCATATGTGCGATGCAATGCTTAAAAGATAGTTTTCCTGCGCCTCGTTTTCAACCTTTTGCCGGGTGACGGAAGTTATTGTGCGCTTCATCTTTGCGTATTTTTTGTAGTATCTTTGCGCGTTGTCGGCGGGGGAAAGCGTCTTGTCCAGCGCAATTTTTATTTTTCCGCCGTTTTCGTCGTAATAGTTTACCGCTTCAAACTCGCTTAAACCGCGTTGAACGGCGTATATGTTGGCGGTAATCAGTTCGCCTTTAAGTTTTACATCCTCCGCGCCGCGGCAGTCTAAAAGTTTTTGGTTGATTGCGGCAAGCCGTTTTTCAACCTTTTTCAGCGCGGAATTTACCGCTGCCGAAAGCCTTCTTTTAGTATCCTCAAAGGCGCGTTTTTCGCATATATACGCATAGTAAGCCGTCTGCGCGCTTAAAACGTCAGGGTAAGATTTTATATTTTCGCTTGACGAGCGAACGGCAAAGTCAAGCGGTTCGCCGTCGCCGTAAATTACGCACGGCGCAATTTCATCCCCGCATATATAGCGGTAAACGTCCTCTGCGGCGGGTTTTTCGCCGTAGCGCGCGGCAATATCGGCGGCGGTGGAGTACGCTATGCCGCGCACGTTGTCCGCAATAAATTTTGCGGCGTCGCCGTTTAAATTTTCAAACAGCGCTTTAAGCGCGCTCAAATCTTCGGGATTGGTCTTGTCCTGCGGTTCGGGCAAAACGTATTTTGCGCCCGTAAACAAAACGCGTTTGGTGCTTTCGCTTATGGCGGTGGTTTTAAGCGCGCCGGTTATAATTCCGCCGCACGTCAAAACCGCGTTTGAGTATTTGCCCATAAGTTCGGCATAAAAGCGCATATCAACTTTTTCGAAGTCGGAAGCGCACGCCAAATCGAAATAAACTATTCTTTCGCCCTCAACCTGCTTTACCGCGGTAATCTGCGCGTTTTGCAAGTGTTTGCGCAGCAGCATACAAAAATTGGGCGCGGCTTTCGGCGCGGGCAAATCGGCGTTTGCAAGGTTAATTCTGCAACCTTTTGCCGAAAGACAAATTTCAAGTTTAACCGTGCCTTTCGGGGTGTATATAATAAATATAAGCAAATCTTTTTCGGGTTGGGTTATTTTTGAAATTTTTCCGCCCGTAAGCGTTTCGTTAAGTTCTTTTGCAACGTATTTTATTGTAAACGCGTCCTGCGGCATATAAAATCCCTTTCATAAATATTTATTCGTACGAAGCGCGCCCGTCGGTTTACGCTTCCGCCGCGTTTATTTTACATTAAAACGCAAAAAAAGTAAATTGTTTTAGCGGGCTTGTCTCCGCCGAGATTTTTGCGAAAATACGATTAAATCGCTTTTCAAAATAAAAGCGTTGTGTTACAATAATTCGCGTATAAAAATAAAATCGCAATATATTTTTAGGAGAAAAAAATGAACTATACACAGGCAGTCGGAGAAAAGAGCACGGTCAAACTGACTATTAACTTTACCGAAGAAGAATGGCAGGGCGCAATTTCGCAGGCGTATCTTAAAACGCGCGGCAAGTACGCCGTACCCGGTTTCAGAAAAGGCAAAGCCCCCAAACCCGTAATCGAAAATTATTACGGCAAGGGCGTTTTCTACGACGAGGCGTTCAACGTGCTTTACCGCGAGCACTATTTTGCAATACTTGAAAAGGAAAAGGACAATTTTACCGCCGTCGGCGAGCCCGAACTTTCGGTTGAAGAAATGGAAGAAGGCAAGGGAATAACCCTTACCGCCGTCGTACCCGTTAAACCCGAAGTCGAAATAGAAACTTACAAGGGTTTAAAAATAAAGAAGTATGAGTATAATGTAACGGAAGCGGATATTGACGCGGAAGCAAAAAAACTGCTTGAACGCAACGCGACCGAAGTTGAAGTTACCGACAGACCCTGCAAAAACGGCGACAAAGTAAACATAGACTTTTCCGGCAGCGTGGACGGCGAAAAATTTGCCGGCGGCACCGCGGAAGGCTACGATTTGGTTTTGGGCAGCGGCAGTTTTATTCCCGGTTTCGAAGCGCAGGTCGAAGGTATGGAAATCGGCGGCGCGCGCGACATAACCGTAAAATTCCCCGAAGATTATCAGGCTGACAATTTGCGCGGCAAGGACGCCGTTTTCGCAATAAAACTCAATAAAATAACCGAAAACAAACTTCCCGAACTTAACGACGAATACGTCAAAAAACACGCTGGCGCGGAAACCGTCGAAGAATACAGAAACAACGTGCGCGAAAGACTTTTGAAAAGCGCCGAAAACCGTTCGCGCGACGAAACGGAAAACAGCATAGTGGAAGAAATTTGCAAGCACGCCAAGGCGGAAATTCCCGAAGCGATGATAGAAAGCGAAATTGACTCTATGGTAAAAGATTTCTCTTACCGTCTTATGTATCAGGGAATAAAACTTGAAGATTACGTCAAATATATGGGACAGACGATGGAACAGTTCCGCGAGCAGTTCAAACCGCAGGCTCAGCCCAGAGTTATGTCGCAGCTTGTAATAGACAAAATTATCCGCACGGAAGGCATAGGCGCGACGGATGCGGAAATAGACGCTAAAATAGAAGAACAGGGCAAATCCGTGGGCAAATCTTTTGAAGAATACAAAAAGTCTATGGACCCCCGTCAGGCTGACTATATCAAAAACGATATAATAGTTACCAAACTTTTCGACTTCCTTATGAGCAATAACGAACTGTATACGGAAGGCGGCGCGGCGGAAAAAACTGCGGAAAAGCCCGCGGCAAAATCCGCAAAAAAGACAACAAAAAAGAAAGCGTAAAATTTAAAAATCAAAAAATAACGGAGCAGTTATGAAAATGGATAGAAACGCCCTTGTTCCCTACATCGTCGAACAGACTTCCCGCGGGGAACGCTCTTACGATATTTACAGCAGACTTTTAGAGGACAGAATAATATTTTTAAGCGGCGAAATCGACGACGCGGTGGCAAACACCGTCGTGGCGCAACTTATATATCTTGAAGCAAAGGACCCTTCTAAGGATATTTCGCTGTATATCAACAGCCCCGGCGGCTCAGTTTCGGCAGGGCTTGCCATATACGACACGATGAACTACGTAAAGTGCGACGTTTCAACTATTTGCATAGGTATGGCGGCTTCAATGGGCGCGTTTCTGCTTTCAAGCGGACAAAAGGGCAAGCGTTACGCCCTTCCCAACAGCGAAATTATGATTCACCAGCCTTTGGGCGGCGCTCAGGGACAGGCAAGCGACATAAAGATAGCAGCCGAGCATATTTTAAAGACCAAACAAAAACTCAATTCCATATTGGCGCAAAACTCGGGCAAACCGCTTGAACAGGTAGAGCGCGACACCGACCGCGACAACTACCTTTCCGCGCAGGAGGCTATGGAATACGGGCTTATAGACAAAGTTTTTTATAAAAGATAATTGACGTCGGCTTATAAAAAAGCCGTTATTGAAATCATTTAATTTAAAGTAACATTTTCAGGAGTAGTTTTTGAAAGACCAAAAATATTGTTCGTTCTGCGGTAAACCGGAAGAATTCGTAAAAAAACTTATTACGGGAAAAAACGGCGCGTGCATATGCGACGAATGTATAGTCATTTGCGGGGATATGGTAAAAGAGGCGGACGCGGAAGCGGTAGAGCAGATTCCGCTTAAAACTCCCGCCGAAATAAAGACCGAACTCGATAAATACATCGTGGGTCAGCACGAGGCTAAAAAAGTTTTGTCCGTCGCCGTTTACAACCACTATAAGCGCATAAACCATCTTGCGGAGCGCTCGCTTGACGGCGACGTGGAAATAGAAAAGAGCAATATTCTTTTGCTTGGACCCACGGGCTGCGGAAAGACTTTGCTTGCAAGAACGCTTGCCAAAATACTCAACGTTCCTTTCGCCGCGGCGGACGCAACAGCGCTGACGGAAGCGGGCTACGTAGGCGAGGACGTTGAAAATATTCTTCTAAAACTTATCCAGAACGCCGATTACGATATTCAGAAAGCGCAGCGCGGTATAATTTATATCGACGAGATTGATAAAATCGCAAGAAAGAGCGAAAACGTTTCAATCACCCGCGACGTTTCGGGCGAGGGCGTGCAGCAGGCGCTGTTAAAAATTATAGAAAGCACCGTGGCAAACGTTCCCCCGCAGGGAGGAAGAAAGCACCCACAGCAGGAGTTTTTGCGTATAGATACCACAAATATTTTGTTTATTTGCGGCGGCGCGTTCGTCGGGCTGGACAAAATAGTGCAAAAACGCAAGGACAACGCGTCGTTGGGCTTCGGCGGCACTGTAAAGCGCACCGATGAAAATTTTGAAACGCTTGAAGACATAAAGCCGCAGGACTTGACAAAATTCGGACTTATACCCGAGTTTGTAGGGCGCGTGCCCATAGTTGTAAGTCTGCACCCGTTAAACGAGGACGCGCTTGTCAACATTCTTACTCAGCCCAAAAACGCGATTATAAAGCAATATCAAAAACTTATTGCAATGGACGGCGTTAAACTTACGGTGGAAGACGGCGCCGTGCGCGAAATTGCAAATACCGCCATACGGCTTAAAACGGGCGCAAGGGGACTAAGAACTATTATTGAAAGTTTTATGACGTCCGTAATGTACAAACTTCCCTCCGAAAAGAATATAGAGGAAGTTATTGTCACGCGCGAATGCGTGACGGACAAGGCCGAACCTAAAATTATTTACAAACGTTCGGCGTAAAAATTTTACGCCGGCTATAATCTCTCCTAATCCGCTTTCCCCCTCCGTCCGAGGGGGAAAGCGCATAAAATAGGGGAAAAGGAGTACGTTATGTCAAGACAAGTTTCCGAAAAGTTGCCCGTCGTGGCGTTGCGGGGCAGGGTGGTTTTTCCTTCCGTTACCGTAAGTTTCGACGTGGGCAGACTTATGTCGCTTACGGCTGTCAAAATGGCTGCGGATTCTGAATCGCGGCTGTTTATCGTCGCCCAGAAGGACGCGGAAAAGGCTGAAATAACTCCCGACGACATTTACGAAGTCGGAACGGTGGTAAAAATAAAACAAGTCAGCAGACTTCCCGGCAACAACGTAAGAATAACCGCGGAAGGGCTTTACCGCGCCGACGTGAGAAGCGTCGAGCGCGTTGACAACGCTTTTATAGCGGAAGTTTGCGCGGTTAAATCGCTGCACGGTGACGAAGCGTTGGAGGAGGCGTATTTCCGCACCGCCAAGGAAGCCGCCCGCGAATTGTGCGGCGTTGAAGGAAAATTTTCTAAGGAAGCGGCGGCTATGCTGGAAAAATGCGGCGACCCCGACGAATTTGCAGATATAGCGGCGCACAATCTTACTATAAGGACGGAAGTAAAGCAGCAATTGCTTACTTGCAACCGCGTTGTCGAAAGGCTGCGCCTTCTTGACAAAGCGCTTAACGACGAGCTGGAAATTTCTAAATTAGAGCGCAAAATAAACGCGATGGTGCGCGCCGGCATAGATAAAAACCAGAAAGAGTATTTCTTACGCGAGCAGTTGAAAGCAATTCATACCGAACTCGGCGACGACGAGGAAGAAAAGGACGAGCTTGAAAAAAAGATAAAAGAAAAGGGAATGCCCGAAGAGGTAGAGCAAAAAGCGCTTAAAGAGCTTTCGCGTATGGATAAAATGCAGACGTCTTCGCCCGATTACAACGTGTTGCGAATGTATCTTGACTGGCTGCTTGATATTCCTTGGCGCGAAAAAACGGAGGACACGCAAAACCTTAGCGACGCCGTAGCCGTTTTAAACGAGGACCATTACGGGCTTGAAAAAATAAAGGAAAGAATAACCGAATATCTTGCGGTTTTAAAACTTACCGAAGGGCTTAACGCGCCCATATTGTGCCTTGTGGGACCCCCGGGCGTGGGCAAAACGTCTATCGCAAGTTCGGTTGCGCGCGCCCTCGGAAGAAAATTCGTAAGAATGAGCCTGGGCGGCGTCAAGGACGAAAGCGAAATTCGCGGGCATAGAAAAACTTATATAGGCGCGCTGCCCGGCAGAATTATAGCGGGACTTAAAACTGCGGGTACCGCAAACCCCGTGTTTCTTCTTGACGAGGTGGATAAACTTTCATCGGATATGCGCGGCGACCCCGCAAGCGCGCTTCTGGAAGTGCTTGACCCGGCGCAAAACGCCACTTTCCGCGACAGATATCTGGAAGTTCCGTACGATTTAAGCAAAGTGCTTTTTATAACCACCGCAAACGGAGTGGAAACAATTCCCCGCCCGCTTTTGGACAGAATGGAAGTTATTCAACTCAGCGGGTATACTCAGGAAGAAAAAAGAGAAATAGCAAAGCGCTATCTCGTCCCCAAAAAGCGCGCGGCAAACGGGCTTGAAGAAGGGCAGATAGAGTTTGACGACAAAGCGATAGACGAAATTATTTCAGGCTATACTATGGAAGCGGGCGTCCGCAATCTTGAAAGGCAGATAGACGCCGTTTGCAGAAAAACCGCGGTAAAGGTTGCCGGCGGTGATAAGAAAAAGGTAAAAATCACCGCAAAAAAGGTGAACGAACTGCTTGGCGCAAGACGTTATGACGAAAAATTTGCGTTGTCGGGCGACGAAGTAGGCGCGGCGACGGGGCTTGCGTGGACGGCTGTTGGCGGAACTACGCTTACGATAGAAGTTTCGGCAATGCAGGGAAAGGGCGACGTGCTTTTGACAGGCAAACTTGGCGACGTTATGAAGGAAAGCGCCCGCGCAGCAATAAGTTATATACGTTCAAACTGCTCGCAGTACGGCATTGAAAGTTCGCTTTTCGAAACTACCGATATTCACGTGCACGTGCCGGAAGGCGCCACTCCCAAGGACGGACCCAGCGCGGGCATAACTATGGCTACGGCAATTTTGTCTGCTTTCACAAAAAAACCGGTAAGAAAATCTGTTGCAATGACGGGCGAAATTACGCTGCGCGGAAAGGTGCTGCCCATAGGCGGACTTAAAGAAAAAGCGCTTGCCGCTTACCGCATAGGCGTGAAGGACGTGATTATTCCCGAAGAAAACAAAAAGGACCTTGAAGAAATACCCGAAAGCGTCCGCGGACAAATCAACTTTATACCCGTTTCGGACGTGGATACGGTTTTTAAAACCGCCATACCCGAAATACGTACGGCAAACCCGCAATAATCACAAAACGGCAAAAAGGTAATTACAATGGAAAATCAGCCGATAAAAGCGCTTAACGGCGAGTTTATAACAAGCGCGGCGGACAAAGCGGGCTTTATACAAACGGACAAGCCGATTATAGCCGTATGCGGAAAATCCAACGTCGGAAAATCAAGTTTCATAAATATGGTAACCAACCGCAAAAAACTTGCCAAAGTCAGCAAAGAGCCGGGCAGAACCAGACTTATAAACTATTTCGACTGCGGCGAGTTTATACTTGCGGATTTGCCCGGTTACGGCTATGCGCGCGTATCCCACGCGGAAAAATTGAAATGGGCTAAACTTCTTGACGATTTTTTTGCGCAGAAAGAAAAAATCAAGCACGTTTTCGCGCTTGCCGACATACGCCACAACCCCACCGCGGACGACGAGCAGATGATAAAATTTCTGTATTTCCATCTTGTTCCGTTTACGGTTATCGCCACCAAGGCGGACAAACTGTCCAAAGCGGCGCAGGCGAGAAGTCTGCAAAACATAGCCGCGGTGTACAAGTGCGGCAAAGGCAACGTCATAGCAACTTCCGCCCAGTCGCGGCAGGGGCTTGAAAACGTGCTTGCCGCAATACAAAAAATAATCACCCTCGGAGAAGACGATGCTTGAATTTTTGCAGACGCCGGCCGGGCGCGCCGTATTGGGCGTGTTTATAGCCGCCGTAATAATAGTTATTACGGAACTTAATTACCGCATATTCGCCAAAGCCGTTTTAGACTTTTTATTTGCGTTTATAGCCGTTATCGTGCTTTCGCCGGCGCTTATAGCGCTTGCCTGCATTGCAAGGGTAAAAGCGGGAAAATGTCTTGAAAGTAAGGCATATATGGGGGGCAAAGGCAAAATAATATACCTGCATACCTTTGCGGGTATAAAGGGCTGGGCAAAATATCTTGCGCGTATATTCGACGTTTTGGGCGGCAGACTTTCGTTTGTGGGCGTAAAGCCTTTGGAAGTTATTGACGGTGCGCTTATCGACGACGAAAATATGGACCGTTTTATCGCGCGGCCCGGCATTGTCTGCCATATGATTTCGCACGGAGCGGAGGACGCTACGTACGAGGATATGTTTGATTCTGACGCGCGTTACGCCAAAAAACGTGAGTTTTTTACGGACGTGTTTATGGTTTTGAAGGGTATGGTTTACGCCATACGCGGCGAGGGCAAAAGTTATTTGGGCGAAGCGGAAAACAACGGCTATGCGCAAACCTTGTTAAGCAGGGGAGCCATTACCGAAGGCGACTTCAAACGCGCGGAAAAATACGCGGAAGAAACGCTTGAAAATATGGACCGCGAAGACCCTCTCAAATCAAAGTATAATAATTTGTAAACGGCGTATACTTTTTCCATAGGAGAAAGTAATTTATGGTAATAGCAAACATCATAACTTACGCGCTGGTTTTGATTGGCGCGTTAAACTGGGGACTTTACGGCATATTCGACTTCAATCTGGTAAGCTGGATATTCGGCGGACCCCGTAGCGTAGGCGCGATTATAGTTTACGTAATAATTTTGCTTGCCGCAATCTGGCTTATAATTTCGCCCATCATAAGCGGGCACGGACTTCGTCTGGATATACGCAGACAACAAATGAAGGAAGAAAAACAGGAAGCATAAAGTAATATCAGGCGCCCGCGGGTTAAAAACCCGCGGGCGCGTTTTCCGTCGCCGCAACGCTTGCAATTTTTCGGGTAAAGTGCTAAAATTTAGCGGTAAAATATTTTAAGGAAATTTAGTTATGTCTAAATGGGTTACCGTGTGGGGCAACGCGACTTCCGTCGCGGACCGCCGTCCCGAAAATTACGCAAAAAATCTGACTTTGCGCTACCCTGTAAAGTGTGCGTTCGGCGGAAACGCAGTCCGTCTGCACTTTTCCAATTTTTGCGGAACCGAACCCGTCACTCTATCGCAGGTTACGGTAGCGCCTGCGGTTTCGGACAGAGAAATCAATTTAAAGGATGCGGCGCTCGTCACGTTCGGCGGCAGCGAAAGCGTCACGATAGGCGCGGGCGAGGAAGTTTTTTCGGACGTAATTTCTTTCCGCGTAAAACCCAAAGGCAGCGTTTCGGTAAGTTTTTATCTTAAAGACTTCACTCTTATGCGTTCTTCCGTCGTTATCACGGGTCCCCTTTCAAAGGGCTTTTATTCTGTGGGCAATCAAACGTTGAGTTCGGTGCTGCCGTTAGAGCAAACCCGTTCGACGCAAAATTTTTATTTTTTGACGGGGCTTGACGTGCTTACCGAAGACGAAAACCGCTGCGTCATACTTTACGGCGATTCGATAACGGCGCAAAGCTGGGCCGATTATCTTGCGTTGAAGTGTATGGAAGACCCGTATAACCGAACCGCGGTAGTCCGCCGCGCCGCCAGCGGCACGCGCATTTTAAG
The DNA here is from genome assembly GCA_910585785.1 of uncultured Christensenella sp. Taxonomy (GTDB): domain Bacteria; phylum Bacillota; class Clostridia; order Christensenellales; family Borkfalkiaceae; genus Coproplasma. The sequence continues at coordinate 48,888 of CAJUEV010000005.1, forward strand.
AGAGTATACCTGCATAACGTACGAAAGTTACGGCTTGTGCGGAAAAAACCGCTTTAAACGGGAAATTTCTACTGTCAGCGGGGCGCAGTCCGTAATAATTCAGCAGGGCATAAACGACATTATTCACCCCGTCGGCACGGAAATAAATCCTTTCCGCCCTATGTCCGACTTGCCCACGGCGGACGAGTTGCGCAAGGGGTTTGAGTATTACATAGCCGAAGCGGCGCGCTGCAAACTGAAAACTTTTGCGGGCACGCTGCTGCCTATTTACGGCTGGCGGACGTACGCGCCGTTCAGAGAGGACTTAAAAAACTTGTTCAACGACTGGCTGCGTTCGGAAGGCGCGCTGGGCGGCTGTATTGACTTTGACAAGGCGCTGCGCTCGGCAAAAAATCCCGCCGCGTTCGCCGCGGAATACGACAGCGGAGACCATCTGCACCCCAGCGAAGAAGGCTATAAGGCTATGGCGGAACTTGCTTACGGGTATTTGCCGCTGTAAAAACAAAATTTTTCGACGGCACGCGCGTTTCGGCTGGCAAAACCGCTTTATTTTTTAAAAAATTTAAATTCGGCGGTTTAGTTTGCTTTTTTGGGGCGGCGGTGCTAAAATAAATAAAAGGTGATATAATGCAAGATATTTTTTACCCTTCGAAAGACGGAAAAAACACCGTTCACGCGTGTTTATGGAAGCCGGAAGGCAAAGCCAAAGGCGTTGTGCAAATTATTCACGGAATGTGCGAGTATGCCGAAAGATACGCGCCGTTCGCTGAGTTTTTAACAAAAAACGGCTATATTGTCTGCGCCGAGGACCATTTAGGACACGGCAAAACCGCAAAAACTGCGGACGATTTGGGATATTTCAACGACGAGGCGGACTATTCGATAGTTGTCGAAGATATTCATCAGTTGAAACTTACCGTGCAGAAAGATACCGCCGATTTGCCTTGGTTTGTCCTTGGGCACAGTATGGGCTCGTTTTTCTGCCGCAAATATATTTCGGTTTACGGCGGCGAGTTTAAGGGCGCCGTTATAATGGGCACCGGCTTTAAGGGAAATTTAACGCTTAACACCGCGCTTTCCGCCGTTAAAGCAAGCGCGCGTTCGCACGGCTGGCGGTTCAGAAGCAGTACTATAAAAAATCTTGCCTTCGGCTCTTACAACAAAAAGTTTAAACCGGCGCGCACCCAAAACGACTGGCTTTCCAAAAACGCGCAAAACGTGGACGAATACGAAAAGGACCCCTTGTGCGGATTCGACTTCACAAACAACGGCTATTTTATACTGTTTTCCGTCATAAAACAGGCTTGCTCGAAAGAGGTTATAAACGCCGTTCCCAAAAATTTGCCCGTATATTTTGTGGCGGGCGCGCTTGACCCCGTAGGCGATTACGGCAAAGGCGTTTTGAAGGCGGCGAACAAGTTTCATAAAGCGGGCGTTAAGGACGTTTTCGTCACTTTATACGAGGACGCCCGTCACGAAATTTTAAACGACGACTGCAAGGACAAAGTTCAAATCGACGTTTTAAATTTCTTTGAAAATATTTTAAGCGGTACGGATTCGGTTGATGGTTGAAGTTTTTGACGTCGCCGTACCTTCGCTTACGGGCAAGGAAAAACGCAAAGCATACGTATATTTACCCGTCGGCTATGGCGAGGGGGAAACGCGCTATCCCGTAATGTATATGTTCGACGGGCACAATCTTTTTTTTGACGAGGACGCGACTTTCGGCAAAAGCTGGGGACTTGCGGACTATCTTGACGAAGAAAAAATTCCCATAATAATAGCCGCGGCAGAGTGCAACCATAACGGCAATGCAAGACTTTCCGAGTATTCGCCGTTCGACTTTACTTTCAAAGGCGAAAAAATAAAGGGGCGCGGCAAAAAATATATGGACTGGCTTGTGAAGGACTTCAAGCCGTATATAGACGAAAATTATAAAACTCTTTCCGCGCGCGAGCATACCGCGATAGGCGGCAGTTCTATGGGCGGACTTATGACTGTTTACGCCCTTTTAAAATACGGCAAATATTTTTCGCGCGGGGCGGCTCTTTCGCCAAGTTTATGGCTGAACGGGGGAGATTCGGTAAAAAAATTGCTTACAGAATCCCGTTTGCGCAAAAATACATATATTTATATGGATTACGGCAGCCGCGAGTTTGCAAACCATTTTTCGCAGCAAGCCGCTTTCGGCGGCGCCGTATCCGCGTTGATTGAAAAAGGCGCGATAGCCACCGCGCGCGTTGTTGACGGCGGCACCCATAGCGAGGCTTCGTGGCAAAGGCAAATTCCGTATTTTATGGACGCGCTTTTCGGCTTTAACATTCGGACGTAGCGCAAATTTAACCGCAAGCCTGTTTTCAACCGCTTATATTATCGTAAAAAATCCTTAAAGAAGGCATTATATGAAAAATTTTATTTTTATTTCCCCCAACTTTCCGGCAAACTATTGGAAGTTTTGCCGCGAATTGCAAAACGACGGTTTTCGCGTTCTCGGCATCGGCGACGAAGCGTACGACTGTCTAACGGCTGACTTGAAGGGCTCGCTTACGGAGTATTACAAAGTTTCTAACCTTGAAAATTATGACGAAGTTTACCGCGCGGTTGCATTTTTTACGTTTAAGTACGGAAAAATAGACTTTATCGAAAGCAACAACGAGTATTGGCTTGAACGCGACGCATTGCTGCGCACGGAATTCAACGTTGCTACGGGATTTAAAAAGACGGACGTCAAAAAAATAAAATACAAGTCCGCAATGAAAAAGTTTTATAAAAAAGCCGGCGTAAAAACAGCGCGTTTCTGCATAGCTAAATCGCTTGCCGTGTGCGAAAAATTTATAAAAGAAGTGGGCTATCCCGTGATAGTAAAGCCCGATAACGGCGTGGGCGCAAGCGATACTCATAAAATAAACGACGATGCAGAACTTGCCGCGTTTTTAAAGCGCAAAGGTAGAAAAAGTTACATAATGGAGGAGTTTATTGACGCGGAAGTAAACTCTTATGACGCGATTATAGACAGCAAGGGCAACCCCGTTTTCGAGACGGGCAATATTACGCCCAAATCGCTTATGGACGTGGTAAACGACGGCGACAGCTGCCTTTATTATATAGTAAACGAACTTGCAAGCGACGTGCGCGCGCTGGGGCGCAAAACCGTAAAGGCGTTTAAAGTAAAAAGCCGTTTTGTGCACTTTGAGTTTTTCCGTCTTTTATCCGACCAGAAAATAGGCAAAAAGGGGGACGTGGTTGCGCTTGAAGTAAATATGCGCCCCGCCGGCGGAATTACCCCCGATATGATGAATTACGCCAACAGTACTGACGTTTATAAAATCTGGGCGGACACTATGGCTTTTGACAGCACTTTGGTAAGTCTGGGCGAAAAATATTTTTGCGCGTTTGCGGGCAGGCGCGACGGAAGGGAGTACGTTTATTCCGAGCAGGATATAGTTGACCGTTTCCGCAATTGCGTAAAACTTATTCAGCGCGTGCCCGACGTGCTTGCGGGCACAATGGGCAACGTGATGTACGTGGCAAACTTCAAAACCAAGGAAGAAATGGACGAATTCTATTCCGAAATCACCGCTACAAAATAAAATATATATAAAGTAATTATTGCAAAAAAACATAACTGCCCTGCCCGTAATTTTGCGGGCAGGGCGGGTTTTATTGCCGATTATAAAAATCATTAAAAAATCAGTTTTTGGCGTATTCGTCAATGCAAAGAATATCCGCAGGGTCAATGTCAAGCACGGCGCATAAATTCGCAAACGTATCCAGCGCGGGCATAATATCTCCGTTAAGGTAGTGCGATACGGTCTGCTGCCGTATGTTCAATTCTTTCGCTAACGCCGTCTGCGACATACCGCTTTGCTTCAACGCCTCAATAAGTTTTGCCTGTATTTGCTTTAAAGTAATCATTTCCTTAAATTTATTTAATCCCTAACATAAATTAAGAGTTTTCGTCGATTTTTTGAGTATAAATCAACTCAGCCACAAAATTAAATTACACTTAATAAGCGTAAATTGTTTGACTTACGCTTATTAAGCGTGATAAGATAATATTGCGTTTACGCTTTGTTTTGCGTGTGCTATACAAATAAATTATAGGGTAGAATGATATGAACTATTCTGTTTTGGAAGAAATTTTCGTAAAAGGCAAAAACCCGCGCGATGAGGAATTGTGCAGCGAAGAATATGTTTCCGCTTTCGATAGTTATAATGCGGTATACGATAAACTGCTTGAAAACCTGTCCGAGGAGGATAAAAAACTGCTTATTCAGATAGACGGGTTCGTAAATCTGATAGACTCTGCGGCTTGCGCCGAAAAATTTATACAAGGTTTTAAAGTCGGGTTTAAATTTGCGCGCGAAGTGTTGCAAAACTGAATTTACAAATTTAAATAAACGCCGGAAAGCCGCAAAAAGGTTGTTCGGCGTTTTGATTTTATTTAAAAAAATTTCCGCAAGCAAATTGTTCTAAATACAAAAACCGATTAATAAGTTATTATACACATAGATTTTGCGGAGGCGGTTATGCTTGATTATAACGTATACGAGGACATAGCAGGAAGAAGCGGAGGGGATATTTACGTAGGAGTAGTAGGTCCCGTGCGTACGGGCAAATCCACTTTAATAAAAAAATTTATGACGGAACTCGTCATTCCCAACGTGGAGGACGGCAACGCGAAAAGCGTTATGGTCGACGAGCTGCCGCAGTCGGCTTCCGGTAAAAGCATAATGACTACCGAGCCGAAGTTCGTGCCCGCCAAGGCTGCGAACGTGCGCATTGAAAACGCTTCCGCAAACGTGCGGTTTGCCGATTGCGTCGGATTTATAACCCGCGGCGCAAACGGCTTTGAGGAGGACGGCAAGCCCCGCCTTGTAAACACTCCGTGGAGCGACAAGCCGTTGCCCTTTGCCGAGGCGGCGGAACTCGGCACCGATAAAGTTATTGCCGAGCATTCCACCATAGGCGTGTGCGTGACCACGGACGGCAGCATAGCGGACATTCCCCGCGAAGGTTATGTAGAGGCGGAGGAACGCACCGTTGCTCGCCTTAAAGCCAGCGGCAAACCTTTTGTAATAATTTTAAACTGCGTAGAGCCGGAAAAGGCTGCCGCAAAAAAACTTAAAGAAGAGCTTGAAAACAAATATAAAGTCACCACCATTTCCGCCAACTGCGAAAAACTTACGGCGGAAGGGTTGATGAATATTCTTAAAGCGGTGCTTTTCGAATTCCCCGTAACGGGCTTCGATTTGGATATTCCCGACTGGATGCGGTTTTTGCCCCCGGAAAGTTCGGCGGTGTGCGAACTTCTGGACAGACTAAGGGCGGCTTCTTCCGAAATTAAAAAAATGAAGGACTGCTCCGCGTTCGATAATATGCTTGCTGACTGCAATTACTGGAAGGCGGAAACTACCGTAAATTTAAGCCTTTCGGACGGTAAAGCGCACGTGGATTGCTACGTTAAGGACGGAATATTCTTCGATATGCTGTCCGAAATCGCGGGCGACGCCATATCTGACGAATTCACCCTTATGCGCTACGTTCGCGGTACGGCGGAAGCAAAGCAGAATTACGATAAAATTAAGGACGCCTTCGACTGCGCCAAAGTCAACGGCTACGGCATAGTTCAGCCCGACGACGCCGATATGAGCCTTGAAGAACCCAAGGTTGTGCGTCAGGGCGGCAGCGTGGGCATAAAACTGCGCGCAACCGCGCCCAGCTATCACATTGTAAAAATAGACGTAAGCGGCGAAGTAAGCCCCATAATGGGCAACGCAAACCAGTCCGAAGGCATAGTGCAGGGTATGATGAACGGGTTTGAAAGCAACCCCGACGGTATGTGGGAAACCAACGTTTTCGGCAAATCGTTGCGCGGAATGGTGAAGGAAGGGCTTTCCGGCAAAGTCAACTGTATGCACGAGGATACCAAGGCGAAAATGCGCCGCGCCATAACCAGAATAGTAAACGAAGGCAGGGGCGGAGTTATCTGCATTATACTTTAAATTATACCTTAACGCAGTAAAAAGTCCCTGAATCGGGCGATATTCTTCGGCGGAAAGTTTCACCGTTATTTCACAAATTCACCAACATATTTACTTGCGAATATATTATATTATGGTTGCAACAGGCGGTATCCGCGCTATATTGTGCGGGTAATGACTTGCAAAAATTACGTCGGCGGAATGCTTATGCATTCCGCCGACGCCGATTTTAACCGAAAATTTTTGCGGTCGATTTTTTAAAAATAATAAAAGTTTTCTGCTGTCAGTCGCCTTGTTTGGGCTGTCCTGCGGCGCGCCGCGCTTCGTCCGAAGCGGTTTCGGTATCGGCGGCGAAATTTGCGGTTGCTGCTGCGTCGCCTTTAAGTCCCGCAATATAGGCAAGATATTGTTCGTCAGTCAACTTTTTTATTTTACTCTTTTTTCCCATATAAAAAGCCTCCGCTCGTTTTGATATAATTATGGGCGGAGGCGCTTTATTTTATACGCGCCGTAAAGTTTGCTTTTTCGTTTAAATTGCTTCAAAAAATTCAAAAACTTTACTCATAGTATTGTTGTTGACTTCGTTGTATTTTTGCTTGTTTACTGAGTTTATAAATTTCGCTTCGACGTCTTCGGGAATGTTTCCGTCGTATTTTTTGCTTAGTTTTTCGTATTCGTAATCAATAAGTTCGCGATAAGTGCGCGTGCTTGCCTCGTTGGACTCTATAACGTCAGTGTGCGTGCCTTTTTCAATGTAATAATATTCCACGCTATCGTTGGTTATTTCTTTGCGGTGGCTGTATATGCTGTCTTCCAGCACGGTGTCGTCGTTGCCGCCCTGAACAACCAATACGGGCAGGTTTGCGTTGTTGATTCCCGAAACGCCCGTCGCGTAATAGTTTTCGCCCGCGTCCAAAAGCGACCAGAACGCCGCGAAGGGGAACAGCGAGTATGCAAACGCGCCCATATTCAATCGGCGCTGCATCCATTCAAGCATTGCGCCTCCGTTGGAGTTGTATCCCGCAACCGAAGCGACCGCCCGCACGTTTTTGTGCCCGAAGTTAAGTACGGAAGTTACTGCGTGCCCGCCCCAGCTGTGTCCGAAAAGATAAACGGGCATATTGCGCAGTTCGCCGTCCCTTTCAATGAAGGACAGTGCGTTGTCAAGGTCTATTGCCGACTGCGAAAGTCCCTTTGTGCCGAAGCCTTCGCTTTCCCCCGTGCCGGTGTTGTCGTAAGTAAGAACGCGGTACCCGCGCGAAACAAAGTAATCCATAACGGGGTAATAATAGTTTGAAAGTTCGCCCCAGCCGTGTGAAATAACCACAAGTTTTTTGCTGGACTTATCCCCCCATATGTAGCCTTTAAGCATATTTTTTCCGCTTAAAAAGCGTATTTTCTGCTTTTCGTATTTGTCGAAGTCGTCCGCGGTGTACATTGTGGTACGCGTAACGTCGTCCCGCGCTTCCTGCCGGTTGAACGTCCCTACCAGACAAAGTTTGCTTACCGCAAGAATAAACAGCAACGCTGCGACAAGGGATATGGCGACGACGGCGGCGCCGCATTTTAAAAGTTTTCTCTTTTTGCCCGTCATAACATTTTTCCTTAAAAATTACAGTGTTTCAGAAAACAATTTATGATTTAAAAAATTTTTTATGCCATTTATTCGCTGCTTTTCAAGCAGCGTAACAGCCCCGCGGGGCTGTTATAGAAAAATATTTATCCGTTACGGTGATAATTATAGTACACACGCGCTGGTTTTGCAACAAATTAAAGTGTTTTAAGGTAATTTTTGGCAATAAAGTTTTTGCGGGTGTTGTGCGCGTTTATTGTAAAAGATTGCCAAAAACCGTATTAAAAGTTGCTTTTATAACGTTTTGCCCCCCATATATGCCCCGATAATCGTAAATTTTTCCTGAAAAAATCTTAAAAAACAGCATAATTATATTTACTTTTCTTAAAAATAGGTGTAAACTATATATAAAGCTGCAAATATTATGCGGCTTAATATTCGGCTAATAATACTCAAGAGGTGGATAATGGCTAACGGTAGATACGATTACGACGACGAGGAGCAGGCAGTCAGGGTTCCTAAGAAAGCGGACGTCATCTTAAAGCGCCAGCAGGAAATGGCGGTAAAACAGAACGAGACTATAACGGCGGTCAACGCGTCCAATACGCGCCTTGACGAAGTTCTGGCCGAACTTGCCAAATCGCGCGACGAAAGCGCCGAAAAGGCGCGCCACGGCGAAGAACTTTACGGCAACATAGGCGAAAGTATTGCTATGCTCAGACGCGAGCTTAAATTCCTCGCCGCTCAGAACGAAAGTATTTTTACTTCCGTCGCTGAAAAAATTTCGGTGTTGGACTCTGCCGTAAACGGACTTAAAAATCCCGAAGCCGCTCCCGTGGACGAGGCCGCTGTTGCCGAAGCCGCTTCATACGAGCCGGTTCAGACAACGCCCGTTGAGATTGATTACGAAACGTTGGCAAACAAAGTTGCCGAGCGCATTGAATTGCCTGCGCCGCAAATTGTTTCAGACGGAACGCCCGTGCAAACTGTTGTGCAAAACGAGGAACTTGACTACGACGTCCTCGTGGACAGAATTATAGCAAGGTTGCCCGTACAGGAAGTTACGGCTGCCGAGCCTGCCGCAGCCGTTGCCGAAATAGATTACGATACCCTTGCGGAAAAGGTAGCCGAGCGTATGCCCGCTCCACAAGTGGTTACGGACGGCGCGTCCGTACAGGCGATGGCGGTACCCGCGGAAATCGACTATGAAGAACTTGCGCGCAAGGTTGCCGCTCTTATCGAAATCCCCGCGCAGCCCGCGCCCGTTTACGAACCCGTTCAGGTAAGCGCGGAAATAGACTACGATACTCTTGCGGAAAAGGTTGCCGAGCGCATCCCCGCTCCTCAGATAGTTACCGACGGCGAAAGCGTGCAGACGGTTGCCGCCGCGCCCGTTGAGATTGATTACGAAACGTTGGCAAGCAAAGTTGCCGAGCGAATCGAATTGCCCGCTCAGGTTGCGGTTGCTCCCGCAGCCGTTGCCGAACCCGTTCAGGTAAGCGCGGAACTTGACTACGACTTGCTTGCGGATAAGGTTATAGCGCGTATTCCCGTACAGGAAGCCGTTTCTTCCGACTACATCGCGGCGAAAGTTGCCGAGCAGCTTATTATGCCCGAAGCGAAGATTGCGGACTTCGACTACGATACTCTTGCGGAAAAGGTTGCCGAGCGTATACCCGCTCCCCGGATAGTTACCGACGGCGAAGGCGTGCAGACGGTTGCAGCCGCGCCCGTTGTGGAAATTGATTACGAAACGCTGGCAAACAAAGTTGCCGAGCGAATCGAAGTGCCCGCGCCTCAGGTTGCAGAAGGCGAACCCGTGCAAACTGTTGTGCACGAAAACGCGGAAATCGACTACGAAAGACTTGCCGAACTTATTTCGGAATATATGCCCGTTCAGGAAACGGTTGTCGAACAGTCCGACGCGCAGTTGGATTACGAAACTTTGGCAGACAAGGTTGCCGAGCGCATAACCCTTCCCGAAGTTGCTGCTTCCGCAGTTTCCGGCACGGAACTTGACGAAGAAGAACTTGCCGACAGAATCGCGCTTAAACTTGGCGCAATTAAGGCGCAGGACTTTGATATAGTTGTTGACGACGAAGGTTGCCGCGAAATCTCAAAAGAAATTTCAGACAAACTCGACTACGAACTTATCGCCGCTACGGTTGCGGAAAAACTCGGTTCGGCTTTGGATGCCGACAACGGTGAAGAAACCGACTATGACGAGATGGCGGCGCGCATAAGCGAAAAAATTACGGTTGCAGGCGTAAACGAGGACGCCATCGCAGAAAAAGCGGCGGCGGTGCTTTCAAACTACCTGCCCGAAATGGATACGGACGAAATTGCGGATAAGGTTGCCGCACAGGTTATAAATTCGCTTCCCGCAGCGGAAGTTGACAGCGAAGCAATCAGCAGCGCCGTTGCAGAAAAACTTAACGAGCGTCAGGCGGAAATAGATTACGACATAGTACTTGACGACGAGGGGCTTGACAAAGTTTCCGCAAGCGTTTCCGACAGAATTTCCAGGGAAAGCGAAGAACGCCTGTCCGCTATAGAAAACGAACTTGCAGAACTTAAAGCGCTTTTGGAAAGCGGCGTAAAGGTAAGCGAAGCGCCTGCTTCCGAGCCCGACTATGAAGAAATGGCTTCGCGCATAAGCGAAAATATTACCGTTGCCGGCGTTGACGAGGACGCAATCGCTCAAAAAGCGGCGGCGGTGCTCTCCGAATACGTCTACGATACGGACGTAATTGCGGAAAAAGTTGCGGATAAGGTTATCGAAAATCTTCCTTCCGTCAATAATCAGGAAATAGCGGAAACGGTTGCCGACAGAGTTGTGGTTGCTATGCCCGTACCCGTGGTAAGGGACGAGGAAGAGCGCGACTATAATATAGTAATGGACGAGGACGGCATAAACGAAGTTTCCGAAAGGGTAACGCAGGGCACCGAGGAGCGCTTTGACGCTATCGACAGAGAAATAGCCGAAATTAAGCGTTTGCTTGAAAGCGGAAAGTGCGTAATTGCTGTTGCCGACCGTGAAGAAGAAACCGCCAGCGTTGAAGCGTATGAAGTTTATGAAGACGAGCCCGAAGAAGAGCTTGTAACCGTAAGCGACGTAATCGCGGAAGAACCCGAAGAAACCGAAAGCGTTGAAGCGGAAGAATCCGACGAGGGGCTTTCTGAACCGGCGGAAATAGTTGAAGAAGAAGCGGTTGAAGACGAAGAAGAACAGGAAGAAGTTGTTGAAGAAATAATCGAACCCGAACTTCAAGAAGAAAACGAGGAAGCAGCCGAGGAAACTTCCGAAGAAGTGACCGAAGAAGATGTTGAAGAAGCCGAAGCCGCGGAAGAAGTTTATGAAACGACGGAAGAAACCGTTGCCGAGGAAACGGCGGAAGACGTAACGGAGCAGCAGGAAGAAGTTGTTGAAGAAATAGCAGAGGAAGCGGAACCCGTTGCCGAGGAAACTCAGCCCGAGGAAGAAGCCGAACAGGCGCAGGAAGCCGAAGAAGCCGAAGACGATAGCGACGAAGAAGTTGTTGAAGAGTTCACCTACGAGGATATGGCGGGCGGCGAAGGCGGCGTTGACTTTGCAAATATGATGCGTTACAACCGCAGCTTCATCGCAAGAATCATTCAGGGCTCGGACGAACAAAAAACTTATTACGGCGAAGTAAGAAATGCTTTGCTCAGTTATAAGAAAGTAAACTCCAACATCGCTTGGGGCGCAGAGCGCTTCCACAAAGGCAGAGAAACTATCGCCCGCTTTAAAATCCGCGGCAAGACTTTGATTTTGTACCTTGCGCTTGACCCCGCTACGCACGAATACAGCGTTTACCATCACAAGGACGTTTCCGACAACAAGTCGGTTGCAGGCACCCCGATGATGATTAAGGTAAAGAGTCCGCTCGGCGTAAAGAAAGCCGTAAGACTTATCGACGAAATGCTTGCGGCGCGCAACGGCGAAAAGAGAAATATGCCCCAGCGCGACTATGCGGCAATGTATCCGTACGAAACGATTGAAGAACTTATCGAAGACGGACTTGTAAAAGACGTAAGAAAAGACAAGTAATATTCATTAATATGCTCGGGGGTTGAAATTTTTATCAACCCCCCGTATTATGTCAGCACGCAGGCGGCGTTTTGACATAATACGGGAACCGACTATCAAATCCTTTTTTAAAAAAGGTGTGTCGCGCTTGCAAAAAAGCGTCTTTTTTGCGTAAAAAAATATTCGGGTTAAACCTTTATTTACATACAAACAACATTTACGGAGACTATTTTGAACAGAGAAACACCCAACACAAACCGACCCACAAACGAGAAACCTCGCCGTTTCAATCACCCCAAACGCGCGGCGGAGGCTGCAAATTCTTCCGAAGAAAAGCGTGAACCCGCCCGCAACCGCGGCGATTTAAACGCAAAGGGCGGTAAAAAGCGCAAAAACAATTCTTCCGCAGCGCCCGCGCAGCAAACTCGCGCTCCCCGCGAAAGCAACCGTGAAAACAATCGCGAAAACAGCCGCGAAGGTAAGGGCAAACGCGGCGGCAAAGCGGTAAAAATAGTATTTTTGGGCGGAGTAGGCGAAATAGGCAAAAATATGACCGCCATAGAGTACGGCGACGATATTATAATAATAGACGCCGGCGCAATATTTCCCACGGACGAAACGCCCGGCTTCGATTTGGTTGTGCCGGACATAACCTATCTTGTCGAAAATGCAAAAAAGGTACGCGGACTTTTGCTTACCCACGGGCACGAGGACCATATAGGCAGCGTCCCCTACTTGCTTAAAGAACTTAAAGTGCCCGTAATAGGCACAAAACTTACGCTTGCTTTGGTTGACAACAAACTGCGCGAGCACCGCATAAACGACGTAAAAGAAATTACGGTAAGCCCGGGGCAAATCGCCCAGTTGGGGTGTTTTAAGGTGCGCTGCATAAACGTAAACCACTCTATCGCGGGCTCGCTTGCGTTTGCAATTCAAACCCCGCAGGGCGTAATTTTTCATAGCGGAGATTATAAAATAGACTTGACGCCCGTCGGCGGCGAGCCTATCGACTTAAAGACCATTTCCGACGCGGGCTCGGCGGGCGTTTTGCTGTATATGGGCGAAAGCACCAATATCGAGCGCACGGGCTTCACTATGAGCGAAACGGTGGTTGGCTCTACTCTGGACAAACTGTTTTCCGAAAATTACAGGCGCAGGATTATAATTGCAACGTTTGCTTCAAACGTTTACAGAATACAGCAAATTATAGACCTTGCGGTAAAATACAAGCGTAAAGTCGCGCTTTCCGGTCGCAGTATGCTAAACGTTGTAGAAGCGGCTGAAAAGATTGGCGAAATTAAAATACCCGAAAATTTGATAGTTGACGTTTCGCAAATCAAAAATATGCGAGACAGCGAAATTATAGTTGTTTCCACGGGCAGTCAGGGCGAGCCGATGAGCGCGCTTACGCGTATGGCAAACGGCGCTAACAACTTTGTAACCGTAGGCGCCAACGACACGGTAATAATTTCCGCAAAGCCCATACCGGGTAACGAAAAACTTGTATACCGCGTTATAAACAACCTCTACAAACTCGGCGCGGAAGTCGTTTACGAAAGTCTTGAAAATATTCACGTTTCGGGACACGCCTGCCGTGAAGAACACAAAATTATGCACCGACTTCTTCACCCCAAATTTTTTATTCCCGTGCACGGCGAATACCGTCACCTGAAACAACACGCGCAGCTTGCGGTTGAAATGGGAATGGAAGAAGGGCGCATAATAATTCCCGATATAGGCGATTGTATTGAACTGACTTCAAAAAGCATAAAGCGCGGCGAAAGCGTCACGGCGGGCTCGCGCCTTATCGACGGCGAAGGAATAGAGGACGAAAAAGCCTCGGTTGTAATAGACGACAGGCGCCAGCTTTCGGAAGAAGGCTTGTTTATAGTTTCCGTAGCCGTTTCTGGCGGTGAAGTGGTTGGCGAACCCGCAATAAACACCCGCGGCTTCGTGTTCGATTTTCACCGCGATTACGATAAAGAGATACGCTCGGTAATCAATCACGCGATAGCGGGTTACGACCTTTCAAACGGAAATTGCGACCAGCTTAAACGGGTTATAAAAAACTCGCTTCGCGCGTACCTGTGGAAAAAGACCAAACAGTCGCCTATGGTGGTGCCCGTGGTTGTGGAAATTTAACTTTAAAAAGATGCAAAACTTTTCTTACGCGCACAAAAACACGCAGTTTGGCGAGCGTGAAACCGCCACTTCGGCTTTCAACTCCCCTCGCATATCAACAAAAATTCAAAATATCCGAGAGGACGCTTTTTTGCGGGAAATTCCCGTTTCCGACGGTGAAACACTATGCTTTTTGCAAACTTTTTTAAGCGCAGCAAAACCGGAAAATATTCTTGAACTCGGCACCGCGGTCGGCGTTTCGGGCGCGGTGATGCTTGACGTATGCAAAAATGCGCGTTTGACCACGATAGAGCGCGACGAAAATTTTTATAATGAAGCGGCGGAAAATTTCAAAAATTTGGGCTTGTCGCCGCGCGTTACGCAAATTTTGGGCGACGCCGGCGAAGAAATAGAAAAGTTGCCCGCAAATTTTTACGATTTTATCTTTATGGATTGCGCTAAGGTGCAGTATGTAAAATATTTGCCCTGCCTTAAACGTCTTTTAAAAAAGGGCGCGGCGCTTGCCGCGGACGACGTGCTGTTGTACGGGTATGTAAGCGGCGAAGTGGAAGTCCCCAAAAAGCGCAAAATGCTTGTGGAGCACATAAAAGAATATGTTGCCGCCGCGACGCAGGATTGCGAACTTCAAACCACCGTGTTGAATATAGGCAACGGCGTGGCTTTAAGCGTAAAAATATAAATTATTTGACGGAAAAATAAAATGGCGGTCGAACTTTTAGCCCCCGCGGGCAATTTTTCAAAACTTAAAACGGCTTTCAACTTCGGCGCGGACGCGGTTTACGTCGGCGGCAAAGATTTTTCTTTGCGGTCGTTTGCCGATAATTTCACGCGCGAAGAAATGGCGCAGGCGATAGCGTACGCCCATAATCTGGGCAAAAAAGTTTACGTTACGGCAAATATTTTCGCAAAAAACGCGGATATGCCGCTTTTGGAGGACTATTTTAAGTTTCTTGAAGAAGTCAAGGCGGACGCGGCAATCGTTTCGGACGCGGGCGCGGTATACGCGGCAAAAAAAAGCGCGCCCAAACTTGAAATTCACATTTCCACGCAAGCCAATTTAACAAATAAATACGCCGTAAAATTCTGGCGTGAACAAGGCGCCGCCCGCGCGGTTCTTGCGCGCGAACTTTCTTTAAACGAAATTGAAGAAATTCATTCTTTCGTGCCCGAAATCGAGTTGGAAGCCTTTGTTCACGGCGCTATGTGCATATCCTATTCGGGCAGATGCCTTCTTTCAAACTATCTTGCGGGCAGAGAGTCAAACAGGGGCGAATGCGTTCAGGCTTGCCGCTGGAACTATCAGATACGCAAAAACGACGGCGTTTCGGACAGCGGCTGGCTGGACATTGAGGAAGACGGCAAGGGTACGTATATTTTAAACTCTAAGGATTTGAATATGAGCGCCCGCCTCGATAAAATGGCGCTTTGCGGTGTTACTTCGTTTAAAATAGAAGGCAGAATGAAGTCCGAGTACTATCTTGCCACGGTTATAAACGCATACCGCAGGTGTATTGACAACGGATATTCGCCCGTTATAGAAAGCGAACTTAAAACGGCGTTTCATAGAGATTATACCGAGGCTTACGCCTTCGGCGACAACGCAAGCACCGTCAACTATGCGGACAGTCAGGCAAAGGGCGGCTGCGAGTATATCGCAAACGTATTAAGCGGCGGGGATGGTTTTGCCGTCGTTGAAATGCGCGGCAGGTTTAAAGCGGGCGACAGGTTGGAAGTTTTAAGTCCTTCGCAAAATTTCGGCAAATCGTTTGTTGTGGAAAAAGCTTTTACAAGCGACGGCGAGGAAGTTGCGGACTGTAAACTTGTCCAGCAGCGCTATAAAATAAACTGCCCGTACACGCTTTCCGCAGGCGACATTTTAAGAAGAAGAAAATAAAACCGTCGGCAATGCTTGCGCAACAAGCGGTAAAAACGACGTTTAAAAGGGGTTGTCCGTATGAATTATCCCGTTAAAAATATTTACGGAAAAACCAATAATCAAAAAATCAGCGTAAACGTAGTCGGCTCAAAGTCGATAACCGCGCGCGCAATGCTTATTTCCGCGCTTGCGGAAGGTGAAAGCGTACTTTTCGGCGCGCAGTTTTCCGACGACTGCGCGACTTTTTTACAGTGCTTAAAAACTCTGGGAATAGAGGTTGAAACGGACGGCGCGGCTTTAAAAATTAAAGGATGCGGCGGCAGACTGAAAAAAGACAAAGCCGAAATAAACGTGGGCAGCGCGGGTACCGCGGCAAGGTTTTTGCCCGCTTTTCTGGCTTTTCAAAATGGAAGGTACGTCATAAACTGTTCGCAGCAGATGAAAAACCGTCCCGTTCAGCCGCTTACTTCCGCGCTTTCGCAGTTGGGCGCAAAAATTGAATTTTTTGAAAAAGAGGGCTCGTTTCCGTTTGCGATAGAAGGCGCGGCTTCGCCCGCAACCTCGCTTGAAGTGGACGTTTCAAAAAGCAGTCAGTTTTTATCGGCGTTGCTGATTTCGGCAGTGTGCGCGGGTAAACCGATAACCGTAAAACCTTACGGCAGCCACGGGCTCGATTACGTCAATATGACGGCGGAAATGCAGCGCGCTTTCGGCGCGGAAGTTAAGGAAGAAAACGGCGCGTTTACCGTGTGCGGAGGTTACCGCGCAAGAAATTATACGATAGAGCCCGATATTTCCGCGGCGTGCTATTTTTACGCCGCAAACAAAATTCTGGGCACCGAAATTTGCGTTGAAGGAGTGGGCTCGCGCAGTTTGCAGGGGGATATAAAGTTTATAAAACTTTTGCAAACGTTTGACGGCGGGGAGGTGAACGCGGCAAGTTTTTCAGACCAGGCGTTGACGCTTGCGGCAATCGCGCCCTACCTTGGCAGTCCCACCCGCATAACGGGCATAGGGCATATCCGAGCTCAGGAGTGCGACAGAATAAAAGCGATAGCGTACAACCTCGCCGCAATGGGCGTAAAGTGCGAAGAATTTGCCGACGGCGTAAAAATTTATCCCTCTCAGCCTAAACCCGCAATAATTAAGACTTTCGGCGACCACCGAGTGGCGATGAGTTTTGCCGTTACGGGTTTGCGCGCGGACGGAATAGTAATTGAAAACGCGGAAGTATGCTCTAAAACTTTTAAAGAGTTTTTTACCGTGCTTGATAATTTGTGCGCACGGCTTACCGCGGGTTGAAAACTTATATTGCAATTTCCGTCGCGGCGGTGTATAATAAAATTAAGGAGAACGCCTTATGAAATTGAAAAAAGCAATCGTTTTAGTGCTGATAGCGGCTTGCGCCGTATTTGCCGCCGCCGGTCTTTCCGCCTGTGATTTTTTGGACGGTTTGTTTGGCAAAACGCCCGATTGCGTTCACGAATACGGCGAGTGGCTTGTAACGGAGGACACTTGCACGAGGCATACCGAAACGCGTACGTGCGTTTTGTGCAACGAAGACGAAACGCGCGAACTTACTCCGAAAGGACATAATTTCGGCGAATGGGAAGACGTTACGCTCACCTGCACCGAACACATTCAAAAACGCGCGTGCAAAGAATGTAATAAGGAAGAGACGAAGAAGCTTACTCCGAAAGGTCATAATTTCGGCGAATGGGAGGACGTTACGCTCACCTGTACCGAGCACACCCAAAAACGCGTATGCAAAGATTGCAACGAGGAAGAAACACAGCGACTTACGCCCGACGGACATAACTTCGGGCAGTGGGAGGATGAGGAAGTTTCCTGCACTGTACATACCCAAAAAAGAAAATGCTCGGTTTGCAAGTTTGAGGAGAACAGACAGCTGCCTGCGGACGGGCACCGCTACGGCGAGTGGACGGATAAAATAAACACCTGTTTCGAGCACGTTCAAACAAGCACTTGTTCGGCTTGCGGCGACGTTAAAACACTCAACCTGCCCGCGGCGGGACATTCTTACGGCGAGTGGGTTGACGCGGTAAACACCTGTTTGAAACATATGCAAAAGCAAATTTGTTCGGCTTGCGGCGACGAGATTGAACGCGAAGTTAAGGCAAGCGGGCATAAATTTGCGCAGGGCTTGTGCGAGTATTGTAACACTCCTTTTTATGACGGCGATTACTCCGTGCTTGAAAAGTATAATTCAACCTACGGATATAATTATTTTGTAAATAACAACTTGACCGCGCAAAAAACTTTGTATGAAAGAATAGACGCCGTCGCCCGCGCTTTCCACGTCGACGGTACGGCTGACGCGCAAGCAAAAGTGCTTAGCAGGGAAACGGTTTACTGCGTTTCATCTGTAAAATACGCCGAATTGGGGCTTACTTCGGGCGAAGCGGCTTCGGTATGGAAAACTTTTAGGGACGACAATCCGCTTTATTATTGGCTTTCGTCGCAAATGGCTTACACTTCCGAAAGTCTTGATATTTTGTGCATTGACGAGTACGCGCAAGGCGCCGAGCGCGCAACCGCAAACGACTTTGTATACAACAAAGTTACCGAATACTCGCTTTCGTACGATTTGGGCGACAACGCATACCGCAAAGCGCTGGCTTTTCACGACAAAATTATTTCCGTAACAGATTACGCCTACGACGAGCAAGGGAATCCGCAGTCGGCGGCTTGGGCGCACAATATTATGGGCGTTTTTGAAGAACGCGGCGCGGTGTGCGAAGGTTACGCCAAAACCTTTCAGTTGCTTTTAAACTATAACGGAGTTGAAAATATGTTCGTTACGGGTACGGGCAATGCAGAGGCGCACGCGTGGAACCTTGTTCGGCTTGATAACGGTGAATGGTATTGGTGCGACTTGACGTGGGATGACGCTCCCTCGTGGGAGTGGGGAATTTCCTATAACTATTTTCTTGTAAACGATACGCAAAAGGTAAACTGGTCTGACGGCGGTCGTTACTACAGTTACGACGCAAACTTTCTTGACAGTCACAAGCCGGATACGCCATTTGGTGAAGACGTAAACTTTTTATATTCCCTTCCCGAGCGCGCCGCCGCAATATACAAAGATAACAAATATGTAACCCTTCGCCAAACCTTTACAGTAGACGGCAATACCTACGCTGTCAGCGGTTATAACACCGTTCAGCTTGTCAAAAACGAAACTGCGGGCGCGGTAACCGTTCCCGAAACTGTAACATATCAGGGTACTACCTATACGGTTATTTCAATCGGCGTTATAAACAATGACGGTTTGTTTGGTAGCGGTTCGGTTTTTAAAGGCGCAACCTCTGTGTTTATTCCCAAAACCGTTAAATTTATATGGGATAACGCAATGATTTGTTCGACTAATTCGCGTATAACCGTAGACGCCGAAAATAAATATTTTTGCTCGGTCGAAGGCGTTCTGTTTACAAAATCAATGAAAACGCTGGTAAATTACCCCGCAAACCGCGCGGGCGGGGAGTATAGTATTCCAGAGCAGACCGCGTGGCTTGCAACCGGTGCGTTCTCGCTTAACAAAAATTTATCCCGCCTTTACGTCGGCAAAAAAGTAGTCGCCAACGGTATTGCTTGCTGGGGCGTATATTACGATAATTCCCGCAACACGGTTTTAGGCGGTTGGCGGCGAATCGCGTACGATTTGAAGCGTACCGAAAATACGGGAATAATAGTAGACGAAGAAAATACCGCGTTTACTTCCGACGGAAAATGGCTTTACAGCAAGGACAAAACCAAGGCGTATTGCTATTTCAACCGCGAGGCGACGGAAATAGAAATTCCCGCGACGGTCACAAGTTTTGACGACGACGTTTTTATGAACTTTACGATGCTTAAACGCTTTACGGTAGCGGACGGCAATACCGCCTTCGCCGTGCGGGACGGAATACTTTACAATAAAGTTTTCACTGAAATTGTTTATATTCCCGTCAAGGTAAGCGGTACGGTGACGCTTCCCGCTACAATTACGCGGTTGGGTGATGACGTCAACACCGGTTTTAGTTATAAATACATAACGGAAATAAATATTTCGGTTACTTTAAAATATTTGGGAAGTTCCTCATTTTCCAGACCATATAGTCTTGAACGCATAAATTACGGCGGAACAATGGAACAGTGGCTTGCGATAGAAAAGCAAGAAAGATGGGTTTCCGGCACGGAAAAATTTGTAATAGTATGCACGGACGGCGTGCTTGACGTAAACGGCAATCGCGTAACAACATAATCAAAGGCGGAAACATACGTTTCCGCCTTTACTTTTTGCAAAATTCCGGTTATAATAAAAGTATGGAGCGCATTGTAATTCATTCCGATTTGAATAATTTTTACGCGTCCGTAGAAAAGCGCCTGCACCCCGAACTTGCGGGCAAACCCGTTGCGGTTTGCGGCAGCAAAGAGGAGCGCAGGGGTATAGTGCTTGCCAAAAGCGAGGAGGCAAAGCGTTGCGGAATACGCACGGGCGACACCGTTTGGCAGGCGCAGAAAAAGTGCAAAGACCTTATTTGCGTTCCCCCGCATTTTGACGAATATATGAGTTTTTCGCGCAAAGTCAAAGCCGTTTATGCGGAATATACCGACCTTATAGAAAGTTACGGCATAGACGAGTGCTGGCTGGATTTAACGCATTCCACGCGGGTTTTGCCCGAATTTACCCCCAAATATGTGCAGGTTAACGGCGAAAAGCACTTTTCGGACATATACCTTAAATTTATAGGCGATTTCATTCGCGGCGAAATAAAGCGCAAAGTCGGCGTTACCGTTTCCTGCGGGGTTTCGTTTAACAAAGTGTTTGCAAAACTCGGTTCCGACCTTAAAAAACCGGACGGAACAACCGTGATTTCCGCAGTCAATTACCCTTCCGTCGTAAACGCTTTGCCCGTGGAAGATTTGTTGTTTGTGGGCAAGGCGACAACGCGTAAACTTTGCGATATGGGGCTGTCTACGATAGGCAGACTTGCCGCCGCGGACAGAGATTTGCTTATAAAAACTTTCGGAAAAGTCGGCGAAACGCTTTCGCGTTACGCCCGCGGAGAAGATAGCGACCCCGTCAAGCATATGGACGAAGTTAGGGAGTATAAGTCGATAGGCAATTCCTGCACTTACCCCGAGGATATTACGGATTTAACGCGTATTCAACGTCTTTTGTACGTGCTTGCGGAAAGCGTTGCCGCCCGCCTGCGCGAAACCGGGCAAGGGCTTGCGGATACGGTGCACCTGTGGGTGAGATATTCCGATTTAAGCGATTTTTCCATACAAAAAAAGGTTCGCCACACTGCGCTTTGCGGCGAAATTGCCGCCCACGCCTTCGCGCTGTTTAAGGACAACATAAAAGCCCCCTTCAAGGTGCGCGCAATGGGCGTAACCGTTTCCGGCTTCGACAACGGTTTGTCGCAAGTAACGTTTGACGAGGAGTACGGCAAATATAAAAAACTTGACGCCGTTGAAAGATGCGTGGACGAAATCCGAAAAAAACACGGCTATGATAAATTGCAGCGCGGAATAGTTTCGGAAGAGCCTTCCCAAATGCGCAACGACATAAAAAATTCGCATCTTATAAAACCCGCCAACTTCGAGGACAGGGGAAAGGATAAAAAATAATTTTATTTCAAAACATAAGCGCGGCTTATGGAGAGATTAAAAACTTGTATAATTAACGGCGTTGCAAAGATTGACTATTTTTTTCGCTTATCATATAATTTTAACGTAATACCGCGTGCGAAAAAACGCCCGCTTATAATTAATAAAGGAGAAACACACATATGAACCTTCCCGAAATGTTCGGCGAAAACGTTTTTAACGACTCCGTTCAAAAAGATACTTTGCCCAGCGAAGTTTACAAGGCGCTGCGCGCCACGATAGACGCAGGCAAACAGCTTGACGTATCGATAGCGGGCGCGGTTGCTTCCGCAATGAAAAAGTGGGCTATTTCAAAGGGCGCTACGCACTATACGCACTGGTTTCAGCCGCTTACGGGACTTGCCGCCGAAAAGCACGACAGTTTTATAGAGCCGGAAGGCGACAGGGTTATAATGCGCCTTACGGGCAAAAGCCTTATAATAGGCGAGTCGGACGCGTCAAGTTTTCCTTCGGGCGGTTCGCGCGCAACGTATATGGCGCGCGGGTATACTGCGTGGGACCCCACTTCGCCCGCGTTTGTAAAGGAAGGCACTCTTTACATACCCACGATATTCGTATCGTACACGGGTGAAACGCTTGACAACAAAGCGCCGCTTCTGCGTTCGATGACGGCGTTGGATAAGCAGGCTAAAAGAATTTTAAAAATTTTCGGCATAGAGTGCAAAAAAGTTTTCACTCAGGTGGGACCCGAACAGGAATACTTCCTTATTTCCGAAGAAGAATACTATAAAAGAAAAGATTTAGTGCTTACGGGCAGAACGCTTTTCGGCGCGCCCGTCACCCGCGGACAGGAGTTAGAGGACCACTACTTCGGCACGCTCAAACCCAAAATCGGCGATTTTATGCGCGATTTGGACAGAGAGTTGTGGAGTTACGGCGTGCTTTCCAAAACCAAGCATAACGAGGTTGCCCCCGCTCAGCACGAAATGGCGCCCGTATTTTCCACAAGCAACATAGCCGTTGACGGAAATATGCTTACAATGGACGTTATGAAAAAAGTCGCCCACAAGCACGGGCTTGCCTGCCTTTTGCACGAAAAGCCTTTCCGCGGCATAAACGGCAGCGGCAAACATAACAACTGGTCTATGTCCACCGAAAAGGGACTCAATTTACTTAATCCGGGCGACTCGCCCGAAACCAACACGCTGTTCAAACTTGTGCTTGCGGCAGTAGTCAAAGCGATTGACGAGTATCAGGGCGCTTTGCGCGCTTCAATCGCTTCGGCTGGCAACGACCACAGGCTCGGCGCGGACGAGGCGCCCCCCGCGATTATGTCGGTATACCTCGGCGACCAGCTTGGCGCAATTGTGGACAGTATTGTCAAGGGCGAAAGTTACACTGCGGCAAAGGCGGAAAAGGGTGGCATAGGCGTGCCCGAAAGCCCCATTTTCCCCAAGGACGCCACGGACAGAAACCGCACCTCGCCGTTTGCGTTCACCGGAAACAAGTTCGAGTTCCGTATGCTGGGCTCGCAAGCCAACGTTTCGGACGCAAACATCTGCCTTAACACTATCGTGGCGGACGCTTTCAGCGAATTTGCCGACGAACTCGAAGGCAAAAAGGACGTTGAAAAAGCGGTAAACGCCATAGTCACGCGCGAACTTAAAAAACACTACCGCATTATTTTCAATCACGACGGTTACGGACCCGCGTGGGAGCCGGAGGCGGCGAAACGCGGATTGCTAAACAATAAAAACACGGCGGACGCGGTGCCCGTGCTTTATGAAGAAAAAAATATAGAAGTTTTTGTAAGACAGGGCGTTTACACCCGTGCAGAAGCGATTGCGCGCGCGGACATCCGTCTTGAAAACTACACTAAAATTATAAATATAGAAGCGCTTACAATGATTGAAATGGTAAAGCGCGACGTTATTCCCTGCGTTTCGGACTTCATTGCAGAACTTTGCCAGAACGCGGCATCCAAACAGTCGCTCGGCGTTAACATTCCTTGCAGAACGGAAATGAAACTTATTGAAAGGCTTGCCGAACTCAACGACAAAGCGAGCGACGCGGTTGAAAAACTTGAAGCAGACCTTAAACAGATTGACAAAGAGGACGTTAAGTCCGCTTCAAGCGCAATGGCTCACGTAATTATACCGGATATGGAAGCGGTGCGCGCGTGCGTGGACGAAATGGAAACGCTTACTTCCGCGGACTATTGGCCTTATCCCACTTATTACGACCTGCTTTACAGCGTAAAATAATAAAAAAACCGCAAAAATGCGGTTTTGCGCGTATTGCGGCGAGCGCGGCGGGGAGGGATATTTATTTTCAACCGACCGTCATAAGCTTGACTTAAAACGCGTAAAAAATTATAATATAAACCGAATGAAGTGTAAAGAGGTGCACATATGCTTACGAGTATTTGCGGAATAAACTGGGGTGACGAAGGCAAGGGCAGAATGGTTGATTTGCTTTCGGAAAAGTTTGACGTGGTTTGCCGTTATCAGGGCGGCAACAACGCGGGACATACCGTCATAAACGAGCGCGGCAGATTTATTTTGAATCTGCTTCCTTCCGGCATATTGCGCGAAAGCGTCGTAAACGTATTGGGACCGGGAATGGCGATTGATTTAAAGCACCTTTGCGGCGAAATGCAAAAA
This sequence comes from uncultured Christensenella sp., assembly GCA_910585785.1. Taxonomy (GTDB): domain Bacteria; phylum Bacillota; class Clostridia; order Christensenellales; family Borkfalkiaceae; genus Coproplasma. The sequence continues at coordinate 72,793 of CAJUEV010000005.1, forward strand.
CTGCGCGAAGGCGGCATAAAAATTTCGCCCGCAAACCTTAAAATTTCGGACAAAGCGATAATTACTATGCCCTATCACGTCTTGCAGGATGTTATGGAAGAAGAACGTCTTTCAAAAGCCACGGGCAAGCCGTACGGCTCTACCCGCCGCGGCATAGCGCCCGTTTACGCGGACAAATATATGAAAAAAGTTTTCCGTATGGGCGAACTTTTAAATACCGCGCTTTTGTATAAACGCCTGCCCGACGTTGTCGAGTGGAAGAATATGACTATAAAGGCGTACGGTTTCGAACCCGTCACCGTCGAGCAGATGATAGAGTACTTCGAAACTTACGGAAAACCCCTTGCCGAATACGTCACCGACACGGGTCTTTACCTTAACGAGGCGAACAAGCAGGGCAAAAATATTATGTTTGAAGCGCAGTTGGGCGCTTTGAGGGACATAGACTTCGGCATAGTTCCCTATACTTCGTCGTCGTCAACAATAGCGGCTTACGCTCCCATAGGCGCGGGCGTGCCCAACCTTACGTTGGATAATTCCATAGGAATAATGAAGGCTTATTCAAGCTGCGTCGGCGCGGGACCTTTTGCCTGCGAATACTTCGGAGAAAAGGCTGATAAATTAAGAGAGTTGGGCGGCGAATACGGCGCTGCCACCGGCAGACCCAGAAGGGTTGGACCTTTCGACGTAGTCGCGTCCCGTTACGGCATACGCTGTCAGGGAGCGAAGGAAATCGCGCTTACCAAACTTGACGTTTTAAGCGACTATGAAGAAATTGAAATTTGCACGCACTACACGCTTGACGGAAAGGTTATAGACGAATTCCCTTTTACCGACGTTCTGGATTTGTGCAAGCCCGTATTTGAAAAAGTAAAGGGCTGGAATTGCGACATTTCTAAGTGCAGAAAGGCGGCTGATTTGCCCAAAGCTGCGCTTGACTACATAAAATTGCTTGAAAAACTTTGCGAATGTAAAATAAAATACGTTTCCGTCGGCGCCGAACGCGACGCTTACGTCGAAATGTATTGATAATTAAACTATAATTTTATAAACTTAAAGCGCGGCGCTTGAATTCAAGCACCGCGCTTGCTTTTATTGCGTTTAATTACAATAGTTTGCCGCGTTGTCAACCGCGTTTTTCATTTGCAATTTGGCGTTGACGGATATATAATGTAATTATGAAATTTTATAAAATGCACGGTATTGGCAACGATTACATATATTTCGACTGTATGCACGGTGAAGTGGAAAATCCCGAACAGCTTGCAATAAAACTTTCGGACAGACATTTCGGAATCGGCGGCGACGGGGTTATTTTGCTTTGCAAATCGGCAATTGTCGATTGCAAAATGCGTATGTTCAACGCGGACGGCTCGGAGGGCAAAATGTGCGGCAACGGCGTGAGGTGCGTGGGCAAACTCGCGCACGACTTGGGCTACGTCAAGGGCGACGTCTGCCGTATTGAAACGCTTTCGGGCATAAAAAAATTGCAGTTTACATTTGACGAAAAGGGGAAAGTGCGCGCGGCGAAAGTAAATATGGGCGCGGCGGTGCTTGAAGGTGAAAAAATCCCTTCCGTCTTCGGGGGGGACAAAATAGTTTCCCGCCCGTTTGAAGTTTGCGGAAAACAGTATAATATTACGCTTGTTTCAATGGGAAACCCGCATTGCGTGGTGTTTGAAGACCCCGACAGTATTGATTTGGTGGCGGAAGGCAAAAAGTTTGAAAACAATCCCGCTTTTCCCGAAAGAATAAATACCGAATTTGTCAAAGTTTTGGGCAAAAATCATCTTAAAATGCGCGTTTGGGAGCGCGGCAGCGGAGAAACGCTTGCTTGCGGAACGGGCGCCTGCGCGGTTGCGGTTGCGGCGTGCTTAAACGGCTATTGCGAAAAGGGAGAAGAAATAACCGTTTCGCTTTTGGGCGGCGATTTAAAAATTTTATACACGGACGAAGCGGTGTTTATGACGGGGCCTGCAACGCTGGTTTTTACGGGCGAAATAGAAATTATAAATGAAATTCAGGATTGAAAATTCTTGTAACTCTTGACATAGAATATTAATTAAGTATATAATTTACTAAAAGGGGTTAACTATGAAAAAATCGGTTTCAATTTTAATAAGCATATTTTCGGCTGCGCTGATATGTTGCGCGGCTTTCGGTTGCGAGAGCAAAAAAGCGGAAATAACCGTTTCGGAAACGGTTGCGACAGCGCCATTTGCAAATATAGAATTAATTGAAAATTCAAACTATAAAAAATTAGAATATATTGAAAAATACAGAACTCTTGAAGCGGAAACAAGCGAAGAAAGTACGGATTACGATATATTTTTAAAATATTATAACGGCGATTTCAAAACGCTGTGCGACAGTCGGTTTGTTTTGTTAAATCCGAATTGGGGCGAGGAATTGTCACCTTGGGAATCGCAACAAAAATTTAATATTTTAGCCGAAGAAATAAATGCCGACAGTGTTAAAAACCCCGTTATAATACAGTCGTTCAATATTTACGATAAGCAGTTGAACCGCAGCGAAAATGATTATACGAAGCCCGTTGAGGGAAATTACCCCGGTTCGGTAAAAATATGTATGATATCGGTACCTACTAAATTTAAGCGCATAAAAACGATAGCGTTGGAATTCGGCGAGTGGAAAAATACTGAAAGATACGTGTTTACTGATTATATAAATATGTATTCTGACGATGAATGTATTGGCACGTGCTATTACGATAATTCCGAAATAAGCGTCGAATGGTTTTTAAATTATTTCAAAAATAATTTAAATTTTAATTGACTGAGTATTATGAAAGTTAAAAAGCTGATTACAAGTTTAATAATTGCCGTTGCGTCGCTATCTCTGCTTGTTGCCGCTGCCTGCCTTGCAGGTTGCGCGGCAAAACGGGGCGTTAAGGGCAGACGGATTTTCGGTAATGATGTTAAAGAAATTTCTTTTTCTGAAAGCGATTTTAGCAGTTATATAGGAATAACCGACGATAAAGCAGAAATAGACGACATTTTAAACTTTTTTTACGGTTTGGATTTTTATAAAACCGAAAAGGACGAGTTGGATATTTATTTGGATTGCGCGGGCGTTGCGGTTGTTGCGAAAAATTCGGTAAGTTATATACACGTATATCCTGACGGAACGGTAACGGTTGAAAAATCATACGAGTCGGGCGAATCAACCGAGTATTATTCAACAGAAAATAACGCGGTAAATCACGGTGAATTTTTAGAAAAACTCAGAATTGTTAGATTTATATGCGAAAAGAAAGGTTTTGCGCCCGTTATTAAGGGTTAAAAAATTTACGGCAACGCTTGTGTTTGCGGGCGAAACGTAAATTCGAATTTGTATTTTAATATAAACATTTATAATTTTCAGGCGGCGTACTCTTGCAATTGCGCCGCTTTTGTGTTATAATGTCAAGGATTTTTTAAAAGCATAACAAAGGATAATTTCGGGAGAGTTATATGACAAAGTATATTTTCGTTACGGGCGGAGTTGTTTCGGGATTGGGTAAGGGAATAACCGCGGCGTCTTTGGGCAGATTGCTTAAATGCAGGGGATACAAAGTCGCTTCGCAAAAACTTGACCCTTATATCAACATTGACCCCGGCACGATGAGCCCTTATCAGCACGGCGAAGTTTTCGTTACCGAAGACGGCGCCGAAACCGACCTCGATTTGGGACATTACGAGCGGTTTATAGACGAAAATCTTAACGAATATTCCAACCTCACGACGGGTAAAGTATATTGGAACGTTTTAAATAAAGAGCGCAACGGCGAATATATGGGACAGACCGTGCAGGTTATTCCGCACGTCACCAACGAAATTAAGACGTTTATTTACAACGTAGGCAAAACATCCAACGCCGACGTGGTTATAACCGAAATAGGCGGAACGATAGGCGACATTGAAAGCCAGCCGTTTATCGAGGCTATACGTCAGGTTGCGCGCGAAGTGGGCAGGGACAACTGCTGCTTTATTCACGTAACCTTGGTGCCCTATATTTCGGGCTCGGAAGAATTCAAGTCAAAACCCACTCAGCATTCCGTTAAGGAGTTGCAGGGAATGGGAATTAACCCCGACATAATTATTGCGCGCGTAGATAAGCCTATGCCCGCGGAAGTTCGCGCAAAAATAGCAATGTTCTGCAACGTAGAGCCCGAGTGTTGTATAGAAAATATGACGTTGCCCGTGCTTTATCAGTGCCCCATAATGCTGGAAGAAAGCCGTTTTTCGGAAATTGTATGCAAAAGGCTTAAACTTGACCCCCGCGTAATTGACCTTACCGAGTGGAATAAGATGTTGGGGCGCATAGCGGCGCGCGACAAAACGGTGAAAATTGCGCTTTGCGGCAAATACGTACAACTGCACGACGCGTATCTTTCGGTAGCGGAAGCGCTTGCGCACGCAGGGTATGAAAACTCCGCAAAGGTAGAAATAAAATGGGTGGATACGGAAGAACTCACCCGCGAAAACTTTAAAAAAGCGCTTAAAGACGCGGACGGTATAATAGTGCCGGGCGGCTTCGGCGGACGCGGCGTTGAAGGAATGGTTTTGTGCGCCGAATACGCAAGGGTAAACAACGTGCCTTACTTCGGCATATGTCTTGGTATGCAGACGGCGGTTATAGAGTTTGCCCGCAACGTGTTGAAGTACGCGGACGCGAATTCCAGCGAATTCAACCCCGATTCAAAGCATTGCGTAATAGATATTCTGCCCGACCAGCAGGGTAAAAAATTGGGCGGAACGCTTCGCCGCGGCGCATACCCCTGCGTTTGCCTGGGCGATATTATGAAGAACGCCTACGGCGAAAACAACGTATCCGAACGTCACCGCCACAGATACGAGTTCAACAACGATTTCAGGGAAGAAATTCAAAAGGGCGGAATGGTTATTGCGGGCACGTCGCCCGACGGAACGCTTGTAGAAGCGGTTGAAATACCCAAAAACGATTTTTATATAGGCGTTCAGTTCCACCCCGAATTTAAATCCCGTCCGCAGTCGGCGCATCCCGTCTTCCGCGAGTTTATAAAAGCGGCGGTAAAGTATATGTCGAAGGGTAAAGCGCCTTCTCGCCAGTAAAATTTTTTTGAAATAATAATTGTCCGTTCCGCCGTTTGGTTTTTGTTTAACTCGGCGGAACGGTTTTAAAAAAACGGTTTTAAAAATAAAACAACGGAGATGTAAAAATGAATTTCAATTCCGAATTTAACAACATTGCAGAAAACTATCTTTTTGCGGAAGTGGCTAAAAGGGCGGGAGGATATTCCGCAAAAAATCCCGATAAAAAAGTATTGAAACTCGGCATTGGCGACGTAACTTTGCCGCTTGTGCCGGAAGTTGTAAAAGCGCTGCACGAAGGCGCGGAAGAAATGGCTAAGGCTGAAACCTTCAAAGGTTACGGTCCTTACGAAGGTTACGAATTTTTAAGACTGAATATTCAAAACTATTATAAACAGCGCGGCGTAACGCTTGCGCTTAACGAAATTTTTGTTTCGGACGGCGCAAAATCCGATTTGGGAAATATTTTGGATATTTTTTCGAAAGATAACCGCGTTTTGGTGCCCGACCCTGTATATCCCGTTTACGTTGACACCAATCTGATGGCGGGAAGAAAAATAATATACGCAAACGCAACCAAGGACAACGGCTTTTTGCCTATGCCCGACTATAAGACGGACGCTGATATAATTTATATTTGTTCGCCCAACAATCCCACGGGCGCGGCTTATACGGTGGCGCAACTTAAAGAGTGGGTTGATTACGCAAACAAAAAAGGCGCGATAATACTGTACGACGCCGCTTACGAGTGCTTTATTTCGGACGAAACATTAGCACGTTCAATTTTTCAGGTTGAGGGCGCGCGGACGTGTGCAATCGAGTTTTGTTCTTTTTCCAAAACGGCTGGCTTTACGGGTACGCGCTGCGGATATACAATAGTTCCCGCAGAATTGGGCAAAGACGGCTTTAACGCAAACAAAATGTGGCTTCGCCGTCAGGCTACAAAATTCAACGGCGTGCCGTATATCGTGCAGAAAGGCGCTGCGGCGGTTTTCACAAAACAGGGCTTGAAAGAAATTAACGAAAATATAAAATACTATAAAACCAACGCGGAAACCATAGCAAAATGTATGGATTCGTTGGGAATATGGTATACGGGCGGCAAAAACTCGCCCTATATCTGGCTTAAATGTCCCGACAATATGGGCAGCTGGCAGTTTTTTGATTTGTTGCTTGAAAAAGCGCAGGTTGTCGGAACGCCCGGCGCCGGCTTCGGCAAAAACGGAGAAGGATATTTTCGTCTGACGGCGTTTGGCAGCAAAGAAGTTACCAAAGAGGCGACCGAGCGCATTAAAACGCTTTTAACCAAGTAACTTATTGCAAGGGGGAACACTTATGAAAAACGTTTTTGAATCCCGCGCCGCGGGCGTGCTTTGCCACGTTTCGTCGCTGTGGGGTGAATACGGCATAGGCTCTTTGGGTAAAGAAGCGTATGAATTTGCCGATTTTTTAAAGAGCGCGCGCGTCAAGTATTGGCAGATTTTGCCTCTTGTGCAAACGGGCTACGGCGACAGTCCCTATCAGTCCGTCTGTTGCAGTTCGGGCAATCCGTATTTTATTGATTTGGAAACGCTTGCAAGCGAAGGGCTTTTGACGGAAGACGAACTTGAAAGTTGTCGCAAGCCCGCGGGCAAGGTGGATTACGCTTCCCTTTACAATACGCGTTACGCGGTGCTTAAACTTGCCTTTGACCGCTTTGATAAAACGGACGAACAGTTTAAAACGTTTGTGGAAAACGGAGAATTTGACGATTACGCCCTGTTTATGTCGCTTAAAAGCAGGTACGGCGGCACTTTTAACAACTTTCCCGAAGGTTATAAAAATTTTGAAAGCGACGACGTGCAAAAATTCAAGGCGCAAGTTTATCAAACGGACTATCTGTTTTGGCAGTTTTTGCAGTTTGAGTTTTTTAAACAGTGGAAAAAATTAAAAGATTACGTAAATTCGCTGGGCATAAAAATAATAGGCGACATTCCGCTTTACGTTGCGTACGGCAGCGCGGACGTGTGGGCGCACCCTAAACTGTTTCAACTTGACGAAGATTTAAAACCGGTAAAGGTGGCGGGGGTTCCGCCCGATTATTTTTCGGCGACGGGGCAACTTTGGGGCAACCCTCTTTACGATTGGCAGGCAATGGAGCAGGACGGTTACGTCTGGTGGGTGGACCGCATAAGAAAAGCCGCTTCGCTTTACGACGTTGTCAGGCTTGACCATTTCCGCGGGCTGGATAAATACTACGCCGTTCCCGCAGGCGCCGAAACGGCAGCCGTGGGCGAGTGGGAGAACGGACCCAAAGCCAAACTGTTTTTAAAAATCCGCGAGATTCTCGGCGACGTGCCTATGATTGCGGAGGATTTGGGTATACTTGACGGCGGTGTGGAAAAACTTCGTCTTGCCGCTGGCTTCCCGGGTATGAAAATTGCGTTGTTCGCCTTCAACGGTGACGAAAGCAACGCGTATTTGCCGCACAATATGGAAGAAAACTGCGTGGCTTACACGGGTACGCACGATAACGCAACTTGTCTTGGACTGATAAACAGGATGAGCGACGAACAATTCAAAGTTTTTAAAAAGCGTTTGCGCGCGGAAATGCGCAAAACGGGGCTGGTTTTACCCTTTGCAACAAGGGAGGAAGCCGCGTCGGCGCTTGTGGCGCTTACCATTTCTTCGCCTGCGGCTCTGGCGGTAGTTCCCATACAGGATTTGCTTGTTTTGGGCGACGAAGCGAGGATGAACGTGCCTTCCACAACAAGCGGAAACTGGCAGTTCAGGCTGTCGCGCCGCCCTTCGCGCTATCACGCCGCGGTTATGCGCAGAATGATAAAGGATTTTAACAGATAATTAAAAATTATAAATAGCAGTCAGCCCCGCCTTTTTAAAAGGCGGGGCTGCTTTTATGCCGTCAAATTTGACGTAAAATATTAGGTATTGTCAAAAATTCTGGTGCAAAGCACCGTCATATCGTCGGTAACGGTATGCCCCGATTTTTCAAGCGCGGCGGCAAGAATTCTGTCCGCAAGGTTTTGCGGATTAAGCGGCTTCAATTCCTGCAAAAATTCGTACAGGTCGGTTGCGGAAGGGAAGGCGGAAGTTATTCCGTCGCTCATAAATACAACTATATCGCCCGACTTCAACATTTCGGAACAAACGGTGGGGTGCAGATTGTCCAAAATACCCAGCGGCAGGGAAGAACTTTCCAAAACCTTTATTTCGCCCTCGCGCACAATAATTCCCGCGGGCGAACCTATTTTTACAAAGTCCGCGCGCCCCGTTTCAAGATTAACCGCGGCAATGTCAATGCAGGTAAATCTTTCGTCGCGGTTAAACGACAGCAGTTTGTTTATTGTGTTCAAAACGTTGTCTTGCGGCATCTCGGCGCGGTAAAACGCCTCTATAAGCGAAATTGCCGCTTCCGAAACTTTGCGCGCATATTCGCCGCTGCCCATTCCGTCCGAAAGCGCCATCAAAAAAGAACGTTCGTTAATTCGTATAACCGAATGCGTGTCGCCTGAAACTTTTTCACCGGCTTTAATGGCGTACGCAACTCCGAAAGCGGCGTCAAGTCTGGGCGGCGCGCCGAATACAAGGCAGCGTTTTTCGCCGTCGAATTCAATGACGTCGTTTAAAACGTAGCGCCTTTTCAAGGTTTTTGAAATTGCGTCGGTTATCGCCTTTTTGTTTACTTTGCCAAGCACTACGGCGCATATCTCGCAGCCGTTGTCGCCGCTTATATAAAGTTCGGGGCAGGAAATTCCGCTTGCTGCCAAAGCCTTTTGCACGCTTTTAACCGCTCCTTCAAACTCGCTTTTGGGGCGTGAAAGGTCTACGGCGCAATTTTTCATAACTTCGGCAACTCCGCGCGCCTGCTCGGCAAGCAGCTTTCTGCCCGAACGCGCGTTTTCCGTCTCCGTCATATATCTGCGGTACTCCACAAGCAGCGCGTTTAGTTCGGCAAGCGCTTCGGCGGGGTGGTTGCAGTTTATTGTCAGTTCGGACGGCAAATCAATAAGGTTTACTTTGCCCTTTACGCAGCCCGCGTCGATAAGTTTTTTATATCCCGTGTAAACGTTGGTGTGTTTGCAGCGGGACTCCTTTTCGCAATTTTTGCAGCATTTTTCACGCATTTCGGCAAAAATCTTCTCGCGCGAGGCGTCGTCGTTCACGCTTTCGTCCAAAGCGGTGAAGGCGCACTCTATTTCGCGGAACACTTCCGAAATTCTGTAAAGTTTTTCGCTTGTGCGCCGTCTGTTGCGGTAAACGGCGGTTTCCGTCAAAACTCCTTCCACAAGCAGCCTGCGTTTAAGGTTTTCGTATTTCTCGGTTTTGGGCAGCGACGGCAAAACGCACGCTAAAAGCAACGCTGCCGCGTAAAGTACTATCAGCGGAACGGCGCAGAAATAACAGTCAGTCAGGTACGAGTATCCCGCAAAAAGAATTGCGCAAACAGCGCCAGCGCCGAATCTCCCCGCGCCGCAAAATAAAAGCGCGGCGATAGTTATAACTATAAAAGCCGTCATATGTCCCGCGTAAAGCCCGACAACGGCGGGCGGAAGGGAGAGGACCACGGAAGAAATAAGCGCCGCGGGCGAGCGGGCAAGCCTGACCGAAAACACCGTAACGGCGGCGGCTACGCAAAAGTAAAACGCTTGCCCCGTAAGCGAAAACAGCCCCACGCCGCAAACCGTGCAAACCGCGCCTATGCAAACCAGCTCGTCTTCTTTAAGTCGGCAACGTTTCAGACGGAAAAGGCAGGCGTAAACGGTTTTAAAACAGAAAAAAGCAAATATCACGGTAACGGCGGCGGCGATTCCGCGCAAGATATATTCGTTTTTTATATAAAAATCCTGCGTGCCCAGCCACGGCGAAAAAATTATGTAGGGAGCAAGCGAAAGTATAACGTAAACTATCGCTTCAAATTTTATTTTTCTGCCCGTACGCCTGTACAAAAATATTATCACGCTTAAAAAAACCGCTTGAAACAGGCAAATAAGGCTTGTAAAAATATTCAGGTTTACCGCGGAGGCAAGCACGTAAATTATGGGCGATGCAAATATGTTTGCGCCGCAAAGCAGCATAGAAAAAAACAGTCCCAACGACAGGGGGACGCCCTTCACGGCGTAGTTGGCGGTCAGCGCCGCCAAAGCGTATACGGCGTACAAAAGTACGTTTTTTAAGTTTATTTTTAACGGCATAACCCGATTTTATTACTGTACAAGTTAAAAAATTTGTCTTTTAATAACCTAATTTGTGTTATTGCGTAGTTTTTTTGAAAATTAAAATAAAAAAGAGGCGCACCCCGCCAAAATAAGCGGTTCGCGCCATAAAATTTACTTTTTTTATTAAGTTTTGTATTTTAAATATTTATTTTTTAGTCGCAAGCCACACCATAAGCACGGTTACGTCCGCGGGATTTACGCCGGAAATTCTTCCCGCCTGTCCCAAAGTCAAGGGGCGCACTCTTTCAAGTTTTTCGCGCGCTTCCAGCCGCAAACCGGCAATTTCCGCGTAATTTATGTCGGAAGGCAGTCTTTTTTCTTCAAGTTTTTTCGCGCGTTCTATCTGCGCGCGGCTTTTGGACAAATACCCTTCGTATTTTATTGTCGCTTCCGCGGTTTTTATCACGTCCGCTGGCATTCCTTCAAGCAAGCCGAAGTGCAAACAAATATCCTTCACTCGCGCGCCCCGCCTTATAAGGTCGGCGTAAGTAATTCCGTCCACGCTTCCGCTTATGCCGCGGCTGTGCGTAAATTCCGCCGCCTTTGTCCTTTCCGCCCTGCCGTTAAGCGTGCGTAAAACTTGCTCGTAAGCCGCCTTTCTGTCGCAAAAACTTTTTTTGCGTTCTTCCGTGAAAAGGGGAGTGTCCTCAATTTTGGGAGTAAGTCGGAAGTCAGCCGTGTCCTGCCGCAAATTAATGGCGTATTCCGCGCGGGAAGTCATCATTCTGTACGGCTCCTCCGTGCCCTTTGTAACCAAATCGTCTATAAGTACTCCAATATACGCCTCGTCCCTGCCAAGCACGAAGGGCGGCTTTCCGCAAAGCCTGTACGCGGCGTTTATTCCCGCAATAAGCCCTTGCGCGGCGGCTTCTTCATAGCCGGAAGTGCCGTTTATCTGCCCCGCCGTATATAAATTTTTCACTTTTTTAAATTCAAGGGTGGGCAAAATATCCAATGTGTCTATGCAATCGTACTCTATTGCGTACGCATAACGCATAAATTCGCAGTTTTCAAGTCCCTCGACAGTGCGGTACATCTGCTTTTGAACGTCGTGCGGCATTGACGAAGACATTCCCTGCACGTAAACTTCGTTTGTGTCCGCGCCCTCCGGTTCAAGAAAAATCTGATGTCTTTCCTTGTCGGCAAACCTGACAACCTTGGTTTCTATCGAGGGGCAGTATCTTGGACCCGCGGAAACTATGTCGCCGTTGTAGAGGGGAGAGCGGTCTAAGTTGGAGAGTATTACGTTATGCGTCTGCGAGTTGGTGTAGGTTATATAGCATTCGCGCGCGTTTTTGGGCGCGCAGCCGTTCAAAAACGAAAAGGAGGGGACGTCCGCGTCGCCGTGCTGCATCGTGCATTTTTCAAAATCAACCGTCCTGCCGTCAAGCCTTGCGGGGGTGCCCGTTTTAAACCTGCGCACGTTAAAGCCCAGTTGAATAAGGTTTTTGGTAAGCGCGTTTGCGGGCGCAAATCCGCTTGGTCCGCTCTTTTGGCGGTGTTCGCCGGTAACCGTTTCCGCATTCAGATAAACGCCCGTGGCAAGCACCGCGGCTTTGCACTCTATTAAGCCGCCGTAGGTGGTTTTTATGCCGCGCACCTCGCCGTTTTCAACTATAATTTCCGCGCATTCCCCCTGCAATATGTGCAGGTTTTGCGTGTTTTCAAGCGTTTTTTTCATTTCGCGGTGGTATGCGTTTTTGTCGCATTGGCACCTTAACGACTGCACCGCTTCGCCCTTGCCTTCGTTAAGCATTCGCATTTGCAGGGCGGTTTTGTCCGCGTTTTTCGCCATTTCTCCGCCAAGCGCGTCAATCTCCCTTACAAGGTGCCCCTTTGCCGTTCCGCCTATGGAAGGATTGCACGCCATAAAAGCTATGCTGTCCAGATTAAGCGTAAGCATAACGGTTTTAAAGCCCAGCCTTGCGCAAACCAGCGCCGCTTCGCAGCCGGCGTGTCCCGCGCCGATTACGGCAATATCAAATTTTCCTTCAACAAATGTTTTCATCGCAAAAATATTATTGCCCGAAACTCGTCGGGCAAAAGCAACGTTTATTCAATTTCACGCTTCGGCGCAGGTAAAAAATATTTCACCTCGCCCGCAAACGCAAAAAATTTATTTCTTTAAAATTACGTTTTTTATGTCGTCAACGTCTTTCGCTATTTTTTCGTTTACGCGGCAAAGTTCTTCAACCTTGTTGCGCGAATACAAAATAGTGGTGTGGTCGCGCCCGCCCAAAACTTCGCCTATTGTTTTAAGCGGCAAAAACAGTATGTCGCAAAAAAGATAGCAGCAAATCTGTCTGGGAATAACCACTTCTTTTTTCTTGCTTTTTCCAAGCAAATCGTTTTTGGATATGCGGTAGTAAGCGCATACGGCGGTAATTACGCTTTCGGGCGTAACTTCCTCCTTGCCGCCTTCCGAAACCGCTTCGCTTAGCGCGCTTTTTGCAAACGCCACGGTAATGGGCGCTTCGTGCAGACGCGAGGCAAGTATAACTTTGTTCAGTCTGCCTTCAAGCGTTCGCACGTCGTCGCCTGAGTCCTGCGCAAGGAAGGAAAGCACGTCTTCGGGCACAATGCACTTTTTATCAAACGCTTTGCGCTTTAAAATGGCTATTTTCGTTTCAAAATCGGGCGGAAGCACGTCAAAAACCAACCCGCCCGCAAACCTTGTGCGCAAACGGTCTTCAAGTTCGGTAAGTTCTTTGGGGGGGTGGTCGGAAGTGATTACTATTTGCTTGCCCTTTGAAACAAGCTCGTTAAATGTGTGGAAAAATTCTTCCTGAACGGATTTTGCTTTTTCGATAAACTGAATATCGTCTATAATCAGCACGTCCGCGTTGCGGTAGTATGCGCGCAGTTTATTGCCCTTGTCGCGGGCGTCGGGTCCGCGGCGCACAAACATTGTATCAATAATTTCGTTTACAAACTGCTCGCAAGTTACGTAAATGACTTTAAGTTCGGGTTTTTCCGCAACAATTTTGTTTGCAATTGCTTGAATAAGGTGAGTTTTGCCCAAGCCGGAGCCGCCGTAAATAAACAGCGGGTTATAGGTGCCGGCGGGGTCTTCCGCAACGGAAAGCGCGGCGGAATATACAAACTCGTTATTTTTTCCCACTACAAAATTTTCAAAAGTGAACTTTCTGTTAAGATTTGTGGGCGGCGCAACAAATTCTTCGCTGGGCGCGTTATATGCAAACCCGTCGCTTCCTTCAACTTTAAGACGGAAATCGGTTACGCCGACGTCGGCTTTTATTATGGCTTCGCGCATTTTTTCGGCAAGCGTGCCCGTAATGTATTTTGCAAACGTTTCGGTAGGCGTCTGCAACACTATAAACCTTCCGTCCACGTCCACGGGAATAAGTTTCTCGATGTAAGTGGCGTAAGTTATGGGCGTTACAAGTTCCTGCATTTTTTGCTTTATCGGGTCGTAAATAAAGTCGAAGTTTCCCTTTTCTGCCATAATAGTGCCGTTTTCCTTTGAGTTTTTTCAAATTATTTGTTAAAATAATACAGTAAGAAGTTTGCGGATACCGTTAAACAATTATAATACAAAAAACGTTTAAAATAAAGTGTTTTCACAAAAAAATGCGTATAAAAAATTTGAATTTGAAAAATTTCAGAAATTACTCGGACGAAAGCATAACCTTCGGCGAAGGACTCAACGTTTTGTTCGGAAAAAACGCTCAGGGCAAAACCAACTGCGCGGAGGCGGTGTTTTATTTGTGTACGGGCGTTTCCGCGCGCACAAAGCGCGATAAACAGCTTATAAAAAACGGCGAGCAGTGCGCTGAAATTTCGCTTACGGCGGAAGGCAGGTACGGCGGAATGGAAATTTACGCCAAAATCACCGAAAGCGGACGCGAATTTAAAGTGAACGGCAACAAAATTACGCGCACGGCGGACATTATGGGCAATTTGTTTTCCGTCTTTTTTTCTCCGCGCGAACTTCGGCTTATTCAGGACGGACCGGACGAACGCAGAAGATTTTTAAACGTTTCTATTTCACAGCTTTCAAAACCGTATTACACGGCGCTTTCGCGCTATAACAAAATTTTAGAGCAGCGCAACAACCTTTTGAAAAACCGTGACCTTGACACCGTTTACGAAACGTTGCCCGTGTGGGACGCGCAGTTAAGCAGGTACGCCGCCACGGTTGCGGTAAAGCGCGCGGAGTATATAGATATGCTTGCGCCGCTTGCAAACGAGGCGCACACTTTTTTGACGGACGGGGCGGAGCGGCTTGAACTTTCCCCCGAAAAAAAGTACAAGGGCAGCGAGACGGAACTTGCCGAAAGGCTTTTTAACGAACTTTCGGCAACGTACGAGCGAGATTTAAGGTTGGGTTACACCGCAACGGGACCGCACCGCGACGATATAGACATAGAGATAAACGGCGCCGATGCAAAGACTTACGCTTCGCAAGGGCAAACCAGGACTGCCGCGCTTTCTATAAAACTTGCCGAGGTAGAAATTTTTAAACGTCTTTCGGGCGAATATCCCGTGCTTATTTTAGACGACGTTATGAGCGAGCTGGACCTGCCCAGAAGAAAAAAACTTGCAATGCGCACTTCGGGTTTGCAAACCCTTCTCACCTGTACTCACGCCGAAAGAGCGCTTTACGGCAAAGACGCTGTAAAAATAAAAATAGAGGGTGGCGCGGTAAAAAGGTGAAGGCGGATTTGCACGTTCATACTTTTTATTCCGAATAATGTTAGTGCGCCAGCCATTTACAATTATTACGAAACAAGTTAAAACAAGTTAAAGTTTTTTAAGAGGTACAGTATGGCATATACGAAAAAGCTTATCGATAACGTTATTAAGGGCGCCGAGAACGGTGTCAAAGCGGAAAAGATTTTCGCCGAGGCTAACCGTCTTTACGCCGAAAATGAATACGTACAGGCAATAGAACTGTGGAAGCAGGCGGCAGAGCAAGGGCATGCGGGAGCGCAGTATAATATGGGGGTCTGTTACGAAGAAGGTATTGGCGTAGACATTGACAACGAGCTTGCAGTGGAGTACTACTTAAAAGCGGCGGAGCAGGGGAACGCGGACGCGCAGCTTAATCTGGGAGTATGTTATGCGGCAGGAATTGGCGTAGACGTCGACAATGAGTTATCCGTGAAGTACTTATCAAAAGCGGCAGAGCAAGGGGATGCGGACGCACAATACAATTTGGGAGTCTGTTATGCAAAAGGTATTGGCGTAGACATTGACAACGAGCTTGCGGTGGAGTACTACTTAAAAGCGGCAAAGCAAGGGCATGCAAAAGCACAGTATAATCTCGGAATTTGTTATGCGGAAGGTATTGGCGTTGAGGCAAACGACACGGAAGCATTCAACTATTATAAAAGCGCGGCAAAACTTAATCACGCTGAGGCTCAGTGTAATTTGGGCTACTGCTACGAATTTGGGAAAGGCGTTGCGTGTGATATGCGCAAGGCAATAAATTGGTACAAAAAATCCGCTGAAAATGATAATGGTACGGCGTATTGCAATCTGGGAGTTTGTTACGAGGAAGGTACCGGCGTAAAGAAGAATACAAGAAAGGCGGTAGAAATGTATAAAAAGGGCGCCGAGCTGGGGGACGCGGGAGCGCAGTATAATTTAGGAGTTTGTTACGCGGAAGGTATTGGCGTTGACGTTGACAACGAACTTGCCGTGGAGTACTTCTCAAAAGCGGCGGAGCAAGGGGACGCGGACGCACAGTACAATCTTGCCCAGCATCTTTCAAAAGGATTGGGGGTGGAAAAGGACGAAGAAGCCGCGGCGTATTGGTTTTTACAAGCGGCGGAGCAAGGGGACGCGGACGCACAGTACAAGATGGGCGTTTGTTGCCTTGAAGGTTCGGGAGTTGAAGAGGACTGCGAGGCGGCGTTCGAGTGGTTTAATCTTGCCGCTGAACAGGGTGACAGCGATTCGCAGTTTGCTCTCGGTGCTTGTTATCAGGACGGTATAGGTGTTGAAGTCGACCTGACGGAAGCGAGAGAGTGGTACGAGCGCGCTGCCGAACAGGGGCACAAAGCGGCGAAAAAGGAATTGAAAAAACTGAAATAACAATTATAATAAACAAGTATTGCCGTAATGTGTATGGGGGTGTTTGCGATTCGTCTTAAAAATTACGGACTTTGCGGCATAAAAACGGTGTATTCCGCGCATACTGCTAAGGAAACGGCATACTATAAGGAATTTGCGAAGAAGCTGGGTTTGTTTGTTACGGGCGGGTCTGAAACACATACCGAACAGGGCAGCAGACGCATAAAAACGCCCGCGTTCTTTCCCGAACCTTCGCTTACGGAAAAACTTGAACTGTGATAAAATCAATTATTAAAAAAATTAAAATTCTTGTGGTTATGCTCGCCTTTTCGGCGGGCGTAATTTGTTTTGCGGGCGCGTTTGCGTATTCTCCGAAAGTGCCCAAAAAAGTGACGGTAAACGGCGTTTCCGTCGGCGGGATGACTCGTGCGGAAGCGGCGCGCGCCGTGCGCAAAGTTACGGAAGATTATTTGAAGGACAAAACGCTTAAAATTGTGGCGGGCAGCACGGAATATAAGTTTGCCTATCCGGAAATTTATTATAAGGACGACGTATATTCCGTGCTTAAAAACGCGCAAAGCGGAAAAAGTTATAAGGCGGAAACTCGCTGCTATCTTTGCGGTATGGAAGAAATTGCCTCGTGGATATGCCTTAACGAAAGCAGTTCCGCGGTAGAACCCTATGCAAAATTTTCATCTTACGGCGTTCCCTTTGAATACTTTGAAGGCAACGACGGCAGAGAGCCGGACCGCGCCAAACTTATAGAAGATACGGCAAACTCGTTGAACGGCGGATTTGAGGACGTTGTCTTAAAATTCAAGACGGTAAACCGCAAAACCACGCTTGAATCCGTCAAACAGAAAACGCGGCTTTTAAGCAGTTTTACCACTAAATTCGACGGCGGAAATTTAAACAGGGCAAGCAATATAAGGCTTGCCGCTTCTAAAATAAACGGGTGCGTGCTTACAAGCGGAAAAACCCTTTCGTTCAATAATATTGTGGGGGCAAGGGTAAAAGAAAGGGGATTTTTGTCTGCAAAAATAATAGAAAACGGCGAGTTTACGGAAGGGGTAGGCGGCGGGGTTTGTCAGGTATCTACAACGCTTTACAACGCCGCGCTTTTAAGCGGGCTTGAAATTGAAGAATACCACCCGCATTCGCTTGCGGTAAGTTACGTTCCGCCATCGCGCGACGCTATGGTCAGCGGCAAAGCCTGCGATTTAAAAATTAAGAACACGGGCGAAACTCCCGTATATATCCGCGCGCATACCACAAACGGAAGCGTAACTTTCGATATTTACGGCAAAAGCGACGGCGCCGTTTACTCGCTGGATTCTTCCGTAACGGGCAACATTCCCGCCGAGGAAGAAACTACCGACGACCCCGCCAAGGAGCGCGCAGGCAAGGACGGAGTGTTAAGCGAAGGCTATCTGAAAATCACCCGCGGCGGCACAACAAAAAGCGTGCGCATAAGAAAGGACAAATATCTGCCCGTAAAAAAGCGCGTTTATACCGAAATCGAGGCGCAGGGTTAAAATTTCAAGGCGGCTAAAAAACAACCGTCAAATAATTGTGTTTTTCAAGCTTTTATGGTAAAATAATCGGGTGAGCGCGCCTTTCGCGTGCAAAGCCGTTTATGATATAATCATAAAGGCTTGAAAATTTTTGTATTTTTAAGGAAAATTTATGGTAAAAATTCTGGTGGACGCAATGGGCGGCGACAACGCGCCCGCGGCAATTGTAAAGGGCGCGGCGCAGGCGCTTAATGCGGACAAAGATTTAAAAATCGTCTTTACGGGCAAGCGCGAGGAGATTGAAGCGGAACTTGGCAAACTTTCTTACGACGCGGCTCGCGTTGAAATTGTCGATTGCAGGGACGTTATAGGTATGAACGACAGCCCTACCGAGGCGTTGCGCCGCGGTGATTCTTCGCTGATGAAGGCTTTTTCAATACTTAAAAAGGACGACGAGGCTTGCGCTTTGGTTACGGCGGGTTCGACGGGCGCGGCTATTGCGGGCGGACAGATTTTGCTTGGAAGAATACGCGGCGTTAAAAGGGCTGCGCTTTGCCCAGCCATACCCAATTCCCGCGGAAGCGTGACGTTGCTTTGCGACTGCGGCGCAAATACCGAGTGCAAACCCGTTATGCTTTGTCAGTTCGCGCTGCTTGCTTCCGCCTATGCAAAAGTCGGTTTTGGAATTTCTTCCCCCAAAGTCGGGCTTTTGAACAACGGCACCGAGGAGCACAAGGGCGACGCGCTTCATCAGGAAACGTACAAATTTTTGTCGCAGATGGACGGAATAAACTTTGTCGGCAATATCGAGGGCAGGGACATAATGCTTGGCGATTGCGACGTGGCGGTGGCGGACGGTTTTTCCGGCAATATTTCGTTGAAGTCTATGGAAGGCTGCGGCAAACTTGTGCTGGGCGTTATGAAAAAAGAATTTTCGGCAAGTCTGCGTACTAAAATAGGCTATCTGTTTTTGAAAAAAGCGATAAAAAATATGCGCGCTCAACTTGACTTTGAAAAAGTCGGCGGCGCTCTTTTGCTGGGACTTAAAAAAGTTGTTGTAAAAAGCCACGGTTCTTCAAAGCCGCAGACGATAGCGGCGGCAATTGCAAACGCGGCTAATATTTACCGCGGCGGACTTGTGCCCGCAGTGGAAAAATCGCTTGGAAGCGTTGACTTAAACGTTTTCGCCGCGGAGGAAGGTTGATGAACGCGGAAGAAGTAGAGCGCAACTTAAATTACGTTTTCAAGGACAAAACGCTTTTAGAGCGCGCTTTGACTTTGCCGTCCGCGGATATTTCAAACAACAACCAGACGTTTGAGTTTTTCGGCGACGCGATTTTGGAGTTTTTGGTTTCGGAAAAAATTTTTGACGAAAACGCAAGCGAAGGCAGTATGACGGAAAGGCGTAAAACCCTTGTTTCGGATAAAGCGCTTGCGCCCGTTTCGCAAAAATTAGGGCTGGATAAAGCGCTTATCCGCAGCAAGTACGACGACAATAACCGCAAAGCCGTGCCGTCCGTTTACGAGGCGGTTGTGGCGGCGGTGTATCTTGACGGCGGCATAGAGGCGGCGCGCAAATTCGTCTTTTCCACGCTGGATTTTTCCAAAAAAATAAAGACGGGCAATTATAAGGGAGAGTTGCAAGAGGCGCTTCAAGCCCGCGGCGAAGCCTGTCCCAAATACGGGTGCGAAAACGTAGGCACTGCGGGGCAGCCCCTTTTTAAAGTGAGCGTAACCGTTTCGGGCAAAACTTTTTACGGCGAAGCGCCAAATAAACGGCAGGCGGAACAAAACGCGGCTTTCGCCGCGACGGAATATTTGAAAACGCTGAACGCGCAACGCGGCTAAGCGCAACATTATCGGAGTTTTATGATTACATTTAAAAGTATGCAACTTGTCGGTTTTAAATCCTTTGCGGATAAAACCACAATAACGCTCGGCGAGGGCGTAACCTGTATAGTCGGTCCCAACGGATGCGGCAAATCCAACGTAGCCGACGCTATTCGCTGGGTTCTCGGCGAGCAGTCGGCAAAAATGATGCGCGGCTCGCAGATGATGGACGTCATTTTCAGCGGAACGGACAAAAGGCGGCAAATGTCCTTTTGCGAAGTTACGCTGACATTCGACAACACAAACCGCGTGTTCGATATTGATTGCGACGAAGTTGAAATGACAAGAAGGCTTTATCGCGACGGCGAAAGCGAATATCAGTTAAACCGCCAGCCTTCCCGTATGAAAATTTTGACGGGGCTTTTGCACGGCGCGGGCGCCGCGAAAGAGGGTTATTCCATTATCGGGCAGGGCAGAATAGACCAGATTATGAACGCCAAGCCCGAAGACAGGCGCTCCATTTTCGAGGAAGCGACGGGAATAGTCGTCTTTAAGGACAGAAAGGCGGACGCGGAAAGAAAGATGAACGCCGCAAAGGACAACCTGTTTGTTTTCGCCCAGCGTATGCAGGAAGTGGAAAGGCAACTTACACCGCTTAAAAAAGCGGCGGAAAACGCTTTGAAATACCGTGAAGTTTACGCCGAACAGCGAATGAACGAAACCAATCTGTACATATACCGTCACGACGGCGCGGAAGGCGAAAAAAATAAAATAAACGATAAAAAAATAAAAATAGACGGGCGCATAGCCGAACTTGAAAGCAGAATGGAAGCGCTTGTGCAGGAATATAAGGACTGCCGCGGCTCGCTTGACGCCGCCGACGTAACCTTGCAGGACCTTAACGACCGCATCCGCCGTTACGAAGTAGGCATTGCAAATAAAAGCGGCGAATCCAAACTTTACACCCAGCGCGCGCAGTCGGCTTTGGACAAGCTTTCCGCCGCGCAGAACGAGTTGTCCTATTCCGCCCAGCGCATAGACGAAATAGACAGGGACGTCCGCCGTCTTGAAGCACTTTCGGGCAGAAACAACGAAAGAATAGGCAATATGCGCGGTTCGGCTGAAAGTTACCGCGCCGAAATTGCCGAAACGTCCAAAAAAATAGCGGACTACGAGTATATGACGGGCGAGCACCGCAAAAAGGTGCTGGACGCCTTCAAGGACTTGTCCGAAATGCGCCAGAATATGGGCTCGCTTTCCGCACAAAAGGAAATGCTTGGCGAGCGCCTTGCGCAAATCGAGGAGGATATGAACAAAATCCGTGAGCGCAGGGACGTAAACAAAACCGCGTACGAGGAGTGCATAGAGCGCGGCAACGCGTTGACGGGAATGCTTGGCAACGAGGACGCCTTGCTTGCGGAAGCGGAAGAAAAGGTAAAAAACAGTCAGGAAAAAATTCAGTTTTTAATTAAGCAGATTTACGACACGCAGGCGCAGATAGTCAGCCTTGGTGAAAGTCTTTCAGCATACCTTGCCATAAGAGAGCGCTTTGAAGGCTACACTTATTCGGTAAAAAATCTGATGAGCAGGGCTACGCAGGATTTAGAACTTTCCGGCAAGATGAAAGGACTTATAGCGGACGTAATAACCTGCGATAAGCAATACGAAGTTGCTATTGAAACCGCTTTCGGCGGCGCTATGCAAAACGTAATTACCGACACGCGCGAGCAGGCGAAAGAACTTATTGAATATTTAAAACGCACCCGCTTGGGACAGGTTACCTTTCTGCCCATAGAGGCGCTTAAACCCCGTTACGAAAACGACCAGATAAAAGTTGCTTCGCGGGACGCCGGTGCCATCGGGTTTGCCGTAAATTTGGTAAAATTCGATAAAAAGTACGAAAACGTTATACATAACCTGCTTGGCAATACGTTGATTGTGGACAACATTCACAACGCCACGCAAATTGCAAGGCGGTATCCCCGCGCTTTTAAAATTGTAACTCTCGAAGGCGACGTTATAGCCACAAGCGGCTCGATGACGGGCGGAAGCAAGCGCGACTCGGCGGGCAATCTGCTTGCCAACGAAAGGCGCATTAAAGAAATTGAAGAAAGCCTTGAAGCAAAAAAACTGTTTTTGCACCGCGCGGAAGCAAAGCGTTCGGAATTGGACGCGGCGAAGGCGGAAGCGGACGGCGAACTTGCCGTTTTAACCAAAAAATTGCAGGACGCGCGTCTGGAACTCGCTTCAATAACCGAAAAACAAACCTCGCTGTTGCAGGCGGTAACGTCGGCGGAAAGCGAGTACGCGGCGTACGGGCAGTCCGTTTCGGCATTGCGCGAAAGGTTGAAAGGGCTGGACAGCGAGTATACGGGCGTTTCGGCAGGCGCAAGCGAACTTACGTCGCAGTCGGACGCGGTTTCCTCAAAAATGAACGATATGAGCGCCGAGTTTGACAAGCTCACCGCCGAACGCAACGAAAAGACGGAAAAAATGAACTCTCTGTTGGTGGAAATAGCGTCTTTGGAAAGTTCGGTTACCGCTAATTCGGAAAATATTGCAAGACTTCAAAAGGAAAAGAGCGCGCTGCTTGAAAAAATCGAAAAAACCAACGTCACAATTCCTTTGATTCAGCGCGAAATAGACGAGTTGAAGGCACAGGCAGAGCGCACCGCGCTTACCGAGGAAGAACAAGCCGTAGTAAACGATTTGCGCAAAAAAATAACGGAAGTAACTTCTTCCAAAAATACTTTAAACGAACGCATAAAGCAAATAGACCTTGAAAGGTATAACGGCGCGGAAGAACGCGAACAACTTATTATAAAGACGCATAATCTCGATTTGGCGCTTGCCAAAATAGACAGCGATTTGGAGGGCTTGCGTCAGCGTATAGAGGACGAGTACGGATTAGACTACGAAGGATGTCTTGAATATAAGACGGATGAATTCGACCCGTCCTTGGCGGCTTCAAACATTTCATCCTGTAAAAGGCGCATAGCGTCAATAGGACTTGTAAACCCGCGCGCCGTTGAAGAATACGACGAAATAAGCGCGCGCTACGAAAAAATGTGCACCGATAAGGAAGATATGGAAAAAGGGCTTGCAGACCTTACTTCCGCTTTGGACGACATTCGCGCCGAAATGCTTAAAATTTTCAACGAAGGCTTTAACCTTATTAACGAAAACTTCAAGCGTACCTTTAAAGAACTTTTCGGCGGCGGCAGGGCGGAACTGCAACTTGACTATACCGACTGCGACGACCCGCTCAACGCCGGCGTGGATATAATCGCCTGCCCGCCGGGTAAAAAACTTACCAAAATTTCGCTGTTGTCGGGCGGCGAACGCGCGTTGACGGCAATAGCCATACTTTTTGCTATTATAGGTATGCGCCCTATGCCCTTCTGCGTATTGGACGAAATCGAAGCGGCGCTGGACGAAGCAAACGTTGCAAGATACGCAAAATATCTTAAAAAGTTTGCGCAGAATACTCAGTTTATAGTTATTACCCACAGAAAGCCCACTATGGAAAACGCGGATATACTTTTCGGCGTAACTATGGAAGAAAAGGGCGTTTCTAAGGTTGTTTCGGTTAAAATTTCGGAAGTTGCCGAGCGTTTGGGCGGCGATACCATTCAGTAAATTATTTGTTAAAAAGCCTTTTTATCCGTTTTTTGCGGTTGAAAAGGCTTATAACCGTTTTATAAGGAGTTATAGTGGGCATTTTTTCTAAATTAAAAGACGCTTTAAAAAAGACTAAGGACAATCTTTCTTCGGCGCTTTCAAACTTGTTTTCAAAAAACAAAATCGGCAACGAATTTTACGACGAACTTGAAGAAATTTTGATAGGCGCGGACATAACCGTGACCACGGCGGAAGACGTTGTGGACGAAATCCGCGCGGAAGCCAAGCACGAAAAACTGCGCGACAAGCAGTTTGTAACGGATTTGCTGAAAGACGTGCTTGAAGAGAAGTTGACGGAAGCGGAAATACCGCAAATGGAATATCCCGCCGTAATTATGCTTGTGGGCGTAAACGGCGTCGGCAAAACGACAACCGTCGGCAAACTTGCAAATTATTTTTTGCGGCAGGGCAAAACCGTAACCGTGGCGGCGGCGGACACCTTCCGCGCTGCGGCGGCAGACCAGCTTACCGTCTGGGCGGACCGTGCAAAAGTACGTATAGTAAAGCACGAGGAAGGCAGCGACCCTTCCGCCGTGGTTTTTGACGCGCTTTCATCGGCGAAAGCCAAGGGTACGGACGTGGTTATCATTGACACCGCGGGTAGACTTCACGTAAAAGCGCACTTGATGGAAGAACTCAAAAAAATGTCGCGCGTGGTTGAAAGAGAGTGCCCCGACTGCAATTTTTATAAGTTTCTTGTGTTGGACGCAACCACTGGCAACAACGCCGTTTCGCAGGCGCGCATATTTGACGATGCTGTCGAGCTTGACGGCATAGTGCTTACCAAATTGGACAGTTCGGCAAAGGGCGGATTTGTTGTTTCGCTTTGCGGCGAACTGCAAATACCGGTGGTGTTTACGGGCGTAGGCGAAAAAATGGAAGATTTAGAACTTTTCGACGCGGAAGAGTTTATTGACGGAATACTTTAAAATATAATATTTTACGGCAAAAAATCATACGGCGGCTTGTTGACTTCCGAGCGGAGGTAAAGCCGGCTGCAACAAATTCGCGGGGCGGGGGGTATACTAAGTTTGAATAAGCAAAAACGCAAACTCATTTTAGTGCTTTCCGCAATAGTTTTTGCCGTTTCTATGTTTACGGCGTTTTTCGGTTTTACCGGAACGAAATATTGTTTAAGCGTTAAAAATCTAATTGAAAACGGCGAAAAAGTTGAAGGCGTTTATACAAATTACCGCGTGGAAACACCGCTTAATTCGCCGTATAACAATGAATTGTATATTCTTGAAATAGAGTATAAATCTCCCGAAAAAACTTTTAAATATACCAGGCAGTATACGCGCAAAGTAGGCGATTACGACTTTTTGGTTTGGTGCAAAAATCAGATAGGTAAAACGCAGACTATGCTTTGCGACGGAAAAATGTTTCTTTCCGAAAACACGGTTAAGGACGTTTTTAAATCGTCGGTAATCCGGGTTGCCGTTGCCGGCGGAATCGGATTTGCGGTTGCGCTTGCCTCGGCAATATTGTGGGGAGTAACGTATTCAAAAAGGGAACAGGCGGAAAACCCTATATAAATGACAAGGGACAAGCGGTAGCGGACGATGGCGAAAGAAAAAGTTAAACGCAAAATTTATTTGGTTTACGCCCTGCTGTTTATTGCTTTCAGTTTGGCGGTGTTTTTCGGCATATTTTTCATATGCGATTATAAAGCGAAGTACGAGTTTAAAAATACGGCGCGCAGGTGGCGGGGACTGTCAAGGACTATTACTTTCGCAACGGCATATGCGAATATGTGCTTGTATACGAATATAAGACGGCTGAAAACGCATATCACTGCATAAAAATTTTTGAAAATAATTTGCCGAAAGAAGAAAGGAAGGCGTGGTGCGACGGGCAAATAGGCAAAAGCGTTGACTTGGCGTTTTATAAAGATAAATGTATGCTATACGAGGACTTGCGCGAAAAAGATTATATAAAAGCCTTTTACTTCGCGTGCGTTGCGGCTGCCGTCGGCACGGCGGGCGGGGTTGCTTTCGCTTCGTTGACTATTGCAAGTATTATGGGCGTTAAAAAACTCGGTAAGGGATAAAATTTTTATTTAAAATAAAAAAACGGCGCGGAAGTTTATTAAACTTCCGCGCCGCCTTTTGCGTTTAAGGTAATTTAAGTTTACGTCGGCAAGCGGATAAATTCCGCCGCCGCAACCCGCGTTCAACGCTTGGATTTTTTATAAATCGTCCACGTCCTGAACGGGCTTTCCGCCGTCAACAGGCGTACCCGTATAACTTCCGTTGGGGTCAAAACTGTCTTTAAAATTATTTGCAGTTTTTCGAACTTTTCTTGTCACAGCCCTTACCGCCGCAATTCTTTACGTTTTTGCTTTCGTTGCTGCCGCAATTCTTGGTGTTGTTAGTTTTGTTTTCGTTGGTCTTTCTCATAATTTCTCCTTTTCAAACGGAACGTGCAATAAAACTTCCCCTTGGCTTGACTGGCAAAGCGGGCATTTGTCCCACGCTTTTGTCGACGTGTGCATATATCCGCATTCTCCGCAAATATAAAGTATGGGAGTTTCGTTGCTGTATAAAACGCCCTTAGAGAACGCCTCGTGAAGATATCTGAAAATCATTTCGTGATGTTCTTCAACTTTGGCAACGAGTTTGAAAAGGCCGGCAATATCTTTAAAACCTTCTTCTTCTGCGTCCTTTGCAAACGCGGGGTAAATTTTAGAATGTTCTTCGTGTTCGTCGTCCGCGGCAAATTTAAGACTTTGCGCAATGTCGCCGCCGTGATAGGGGTAACCTGCGTCAATGTCGATGTTGTCAAGAAACTGTCCGCGCTTTTGAAGTTCTTCCATAAATCTTCTCGCATGCACCGTTTCGTTTTTTGCAAGAGTTTTTACGGTTTCCGCAAGGGCAATATATCCCTGCTGAGTAGCGGCGCGCGCAATAAGTTGATAGCGCATACCCGCCTGACTTTCGCCCGCAAAACTTCTTGCAAGATTTTTGTAAGTTTTGGTTTCGTCAAATTGCATAACTTTCCTCCGTCTAAAAGTTATTGTGGCGGGTTTATGCCAAATTATGCGTTTTCGGCGTTTTCCATATTTTTGCAATAGTTGAAATTTCAAATTCTCATATTTTCATTATTAATAAATAAAAGCGCGATTAATAAATAAAAGCGCGCCGCTTTCAGCGTTGCGGCGCGTAAGATGAGCATTCTAAAATTTCGCACTCGGTGAATGTAGGGTTGCCGTGCGCGCCCGTATGGGGGAAGTACGAAACGTCGTTTACATAGTCGCGCGGCAGATTTTTGGGCGAAAACCCCGTCACTTCCTTAAAAACTCGGTTAAAATTTCTTATAGTGGAAAATCCGCAGGCAGAGGCAATGTCCGTAATCTGCGCGCCGTTTGATAAACTTAAAAGATTTACCGCCTTTGTCACCCTTATGCGGTTGAGGTATTGCGAAAAAGTTACCCCTGCGACGTTATGGAAAAATCGTGAAAAATACGCTTCGTTCATTCCCATAAAATCCGCGGCGCCTTCAAAAGTGAAAAACTCGGTGTTTTCGGTCATCTTGTCAAGTAAACTTTTAAATTTTTCGGTAGCGCGTTTTTGCTTGGGGCGCGAAAGGGTTTCTTCCCCCCTAAAAATTTCCAGCATAACACGCGCGGTTTCCAAAGCGGACTCCGCCTCGTAAAATTCGCGTTTTTGCAGCAAAATATCTTTAAGGCGAGTATAAAGCCCGTTTATATCATATTTGTGCGCAAGCAGGGGCGAAGCCAAAATTTTTCCGCCCGAAAAGTGCTTTATTACGTCGTTAGTAAAAAATATTGTGGCAAGTATGCAATCTTTTTTCTCTGCGCGGATATAGTGCAGCTGTTCGCTGTCAATAAAAAACGCCTGTCCGCAACGCAGTTCGTACGTCTGTTTGTCGCACATAATAACAAAGTTTCCGCGTTCGCTGTAAACCAATTCACAATCGTAGTGCCAGTGCGCCGAATTTTGCGAATTTCCGTATTTGCCCACCCAGACTTTTTCGTTTTTGCCGTAATAGCGTATTTCGTGTTTAATTTGCATACCGTTTATATTGTAACTTAAAAGCCGCGCAGCTGTCAATATCTGCGGCAAGGTAAAAATTGCAAAAAAGTAAAAAAATGTCCATAAACGGTAAAACGATTGCTTGTAACGCGGCGGGTTATGATTTATTATTTAGTTAAGTAAAAACGGAGGCGTTATGAAAAAAGTTTACGAAAGTATTGACAAACTTATCGCTTATGCAAAACAGAACCTTAATCTTGACGAAAGGGATACCGATTACGTTAAAAACGGTATTTTCCGTCTTTTCGGGCTGAACAGTTACGACGGAAATTCCGCTGACGTGAATTTTATCGAAAGCGCGCCCGACGGCGTTTTGAAAGAATTTTGCGACGCGTGCGTTTCCGCGGGGCTTTTTGCCGCAGAGGAAAGCGAGTATTATTGCGACGCGGTTATGGGCGAACTTATGCTTGCGCCGTCCTCAGTTGAAAAAAGTTTTTACGAAGTTGCAAAAACGCACGGCAATATGCAGGCGATGCGCTGGTTTTACGACTATTGCGTCAAGGGCGATTACGTAAAAAAAGGCAAACTCGACAAAAATCCGCGCTTTGAGGAGTGCGGGCTTGTAATTACCATAAATAAAGCCAAGCCCGAGTTTCGCGACCCCAAAAAAGCGGCGGCGGGCAACTCGGTGGCGGGCGGCTATCCAAAGTGCAGCATCTGTCACGAAAACGAGGGTTTTGCCGGCAGAAATAAGCGGACTCTGCGTACGGTAAACGTGCAGTTGGGCGGCGAAGAATGGTTTTGGCAGTTTTCGCCTTACGGATATTTCAATCAGCACGGTATAGCGGTAAATTATAAGCATATACCTATGCACGTTGATAAGGCTACTTTTGTCCGCCTTATGGATTTTGTAGATAATTATCCGCAGTATTTTATAGGCTGTAACGCGCCGCTGCCCAGAATAGGCGGCAGCGTGCTTGCGCACGACCATTATCAGGGCGGGGGCGAAATTTTGCCTATGCATAAGGCGGGCGCGGTTTATACGCTTAAAAGCAAGGCGTATAAGGGTGCGGTTGCGGAAGTGCTTGATTGGGCTGGAACCGTTATAAGAGT
The DNA here is from genome assembly GCA_910585785.1 of uncultured Christensenella sp. GTDB lineage: Bacteria > Bacillota > Clostridia > Christensenellales > Borkfalkiaceae > Coproplasma. The sequence continues at coordinate 101,253 of CAJUEV010000005.1, forward strand.
GGTTTCAAAAGACCGCGCGCAAATTGCGGATATTTGCGAGGCAATCAGGGAAAAATGGGTGAATTATGAAAACGTTTCCCTCGGAATTATCCCCGAAGATAAGGACGGTGTGCATAGCGCGGTAAGCCCCACCGTCATAAAAACGGCGCGCGGCTACGAAATGAGTTTGATTTTGCGCAATAATATAGCAAGCGAAAAATATCCCGACGGAGTTTTTCACGCTCATCCAGAATTCCACGTTATCAAAAAGGAAAGCATAGGGCTTATAGAGGCGCAGGGGCTGTTTATTTTGCCGGGAAGGCTTGAAAGCGAACTTGCCGAAATAGAAAAAATTATTGAAAGCGGGGCGCAGTTGCCCCCCGAATATGCGCCGTTTAAACTTGTTTTTGACGAGGTAAAGCGCATTTACGACAAAAATCCTTCGGTAGGCGCGCATAAAGCTATGCAGACGGAACTTGGCGATATTTGCATAAGAATATTGGAAAACACCGCGGTTTTCAAAGATAAATCGCAAACCGCAAAATTTTTAGAGGAGCTGGGATTTGACTTATGATAAACGAAAAGGATTACGAGTATAGAGTCACCGCCGCAGGCAGGGTAAATATAATAGGCGAGCACATAGATTATTGCGGAGGAAAGGTTTTTCCCGCGGCGCTTTCTCTTAAAAACACGGTATATATCCGCCCAAACGGAACAAATAAAATAAATTTAAGCTGGACTACCCTGCCCGATAAAGTCAGTCTGGAAACGGATAAACTTGAAAGTTACAAGGGCTTGAAGTACGGCAATTATCAGGCTGGCAGCGCGCTTATGCGTCAACGCGCCGGCGGAAAAATTTCCGGTTGCGATATGTTGCAGGACTGCACCGTTCCTTTCGGCAGCGGACTTTCCTCGTCGGCGGCGATTGAAGTCAGCACAATAGCGGCGCTCGCCGCGATAGAAGGCGAAAAAATAGACCCCGTCAAAACCGCGTTGCTTGCGCAACAGGCTGAAAGGGAGTACGCGGGCGTAAACTGCGGAATAATGGACCAATACGCTTCCGCTTGCGGCAAAAAGAATCACGCTATGCTGCTTGACTGCAAAACGTTGGAATGTTCGTACATACCTCTTGACTTAGGCGAATATTCGCTTATAATAATAAACTGTAACAAGCCGCACAATCTGGTTGAAAGCAAGTATAACGAAAGGCGCGCCGAAACGGATTCCGCGCTTGAAATTTTGCGCGACATTGCGGGCATAACCTGCCTTGCGGATTTAAGCGTAAAACAGTTTGAAAGATGCGCTTCTATGCTTCATAATAAAGTGCGTTACCGCGTAAAGCACGTCGTAGAGGAGTGCGAGCGGGTGAAACTTGCGCGCGAGGCAATGGAAAAAGGCGATATTGCGGCCTTGGGCGATTTATTAAACGAGTCGCATACGTCGCTGCGCTATTTGTACGAGGTTACGGGTAAAGAGCTGGACGCGCTTGCTTCGGCGGCGCAAAGCCATCCCGCTTGCGCGGGCTCGCGTATGACGGGCGGCGGCTTCGGCGGATGCACTATTTCTATCGTAAAAACCGAGGCGGCGGAGGACTTCAAAAAATACGTTTGCCGCAGGTACGAAAAAGAAATAGGCTATAAAGCGGTTTGTTACGACGCGGAGATTGCCGACGGAATTACCGTGGAAAAATTGTAAAATATCCGCTATATTTTCAAATAGATGTTTGCTTTACTTATAGCCGTAATTTATTTAAGTTTTATAAGTCTGGGACTGCCTGACTCGCTGCTGGGCTCGGCGTGGTCGGTTATGCGTACGGACTTTGACGTTCCGCTGTCGTTTGCGGGAATTGTTTCCGTAATTATCAGCGTGGGAACGATAGTTTCAAGTCTTTTAAGCGACAGGCTTACCAAAAAATTCGGCACGGGACTTGTTACGGCGGTAAGCGTCACTATGACGGCTGCGGCGCTTTTTCTGTTTTCTATAAGCACGCGGTTTTGGATGTTGGTTATTTTTGCCGTCCCTTACGGGCTTGGCGCGGGCGGCGTGGACGCTTCGCTTAACAATTACGTTGCCTTGCACCTTAAAGCCCGCCATATGAGCTGGCTGCACTGTATGTGGGGCTTGGGCGCGGCTGTAAGCCCGTACATAATGAGTTACGCCTTAACGGGCGGAAGCGGCTGGCAGCAGGGCTATTTGATTGTCGCGATTATTCAAATTATTCTTTCGTTTGCGCTGTTCGTAAGTTTGCCGCTGTGGAAAAAATGCGCGAATAAAGCCGCAAAAACTGCGGAAGGCGTGGAAGAGCCCGCTTCTTGCAGCGCGCCGCTTAAAGAACAAAAAAAAGCGCTGTCCTTTAAAGAAATTTTTAAAATAAAGGGCGCTGTCGCGTGTTTTATATGCTTTTTCTGCTATTGCGCGCTTGAACAGACCACAATGCTTTGGGCAAGCAGTTTTATGATAAGCCACAACAAAATTTCCCCGGAGGAAGCCGCAAAGTTTGCAAGTTTGTTCTTTATAGGAATAACCGCCGGCAGAGGCATAAACGGCTTTCTGACGCTTAAATTCAGCGATAAAGTTTTAATTCGCAGCGGGCAGGCGCTTATTCTTTGCGGTATAATACTTGTGTTTATTCCCAACGTCAAAATTTTGACGGTTATAGGTTTGATAATTGTCGGTTTGGGCTGCGCGCCCGTATATCCTTGCATAATTCATATGACGCCTTCTCTGTTCGGCGAAGACAAGTCGCAGGCGATGATAGGCGTGCAAATGGCAAGCGCGTACATAGGTTCGTGTCTTGCTCCGCCGTTGTTCGGCTTAATTGCGAATCATATTTCAGCGGAATTACTGCCGCTGTATCTGATAATTTTTCTTGCGCTTATGGTTGCAATGCACGAAGTTGTGGTCAAAAGCACAAAAAGGAGTTTAGTAAAATGAAAATTCTTGTAACGGGTGGCGCGGGCTATATCGGTTCGCATACGTGCGTCGAACTTTTGCAAAGCGGACACGAGGTTGTGGTGGTGGACAATCTTTGCAATTCGTCTAAGGAAAGTTTAAACCGCGTCGTCAAAATAACGGGCAAAAGCCTTAAATTTATCAATACCGACATACGCAACGCAAGGGCTATGGATAAAATCTTTGCGGAAAATAATATCGATTGGGTAATTCATTTCGCGGGGCTTAAAGCGGTTGGCGAAAGCTGCGCAAAACCCGTCGAGTATTATGACAACAATCTTAACGGCACGCTTGTTCTGTTGCAGGCAATGCGCGCCCACGGTTGCAAAAAAATAGTGTTTTCGTCTTCGGCAACCGTTTACGGCGACCCCGCGGTTTTGCCTTTGACCGAAAACTGCAAGACGGGCGGCACCACAAACCCTTACGGTACAAGCAAATATTTTCAGGAAATTATGCTTTCGGACGTGTACAAAGCAGATAACGAGTGGACTGTCGTACTGTTAAGGTATTTCAATCCCGTCGGCGCGCACGCAAGCGGGCTTATCGGCGAAGACCCCAAAGGCATACCCAACAACTTGACTCCGTATATAGCGAAAGTCGCAGTTGGCGAACTTAAAGAAGTGGGAGTTTTCGGAAACGACTATCCCACTCACGACGGCACGGGCGTAAGAGATTACATTCACGTTGTCGACCTTGCGAAAGGACACGTTGCCGCAATCGAAAAATGCGCCTTGTCCGGCGTGTTTACATACAACCTCGGCACGGGCGTGGGTTACAGCGTTCTGGACGTTATAGGCGCTTTCGGAAAGGCTTGCGGACGCGATTTGCCTTATGTTATAAAGCCGCGTCGCGCGGGTGATATTGCAGCTTGCTATGCGGACGCGTCCAAAGCAAAAAACGAACTCGGCTGGGAAGCAAAGTTGGGCTTGGACGATATGTGCGAGTCGCTTTGGAAGTGGCAGACTATGAATCCCGAAGGCTATAAGTCAAACTGAGTATGACCGAAAAAGAAAAAATGCTTGCCGGCGCAAAAATAGGAAGCGGCTGCGTGATAGGCGCAGGCTCGGTTGTGGCGGGGGAAATACCGGACGGCTTTTTAGCTTACGGTAATCCTTGCAAGCCGGTAAGAAAAATTACGGAAGCGGACGCAATAGCCTTGAAAAAGGAATTGTTTTGACTTCTGGCAAAAATCGCGATTTTACGTATAGTGCGGACGGTTGCGGCAAATAAGGAAAATAATGAAAGTTACGGTAACGAAAAATAAGTATTATAATTTAATAACGTTTGAAAACTCCGGCGGTATGACGGTTTGTCTTACCGACCTGGGCGCAGCCATACGCGAAGTAAAAGTGCCGGACAAGAACGGCGAAGTCAAAACGGTTACGCTTTGCCCTACCGACGATAAAATTTTTGTCGCGGGCTATCACGGCAAAACGATAGGCAGAACTTCGGGCAGAATAAACGGCGCAACGTTTTCTATCGACGGCAAAACCGCCGTATTGGAAAAGAACAATTACGGGCGGGATAATTTGCACGGCGGCGCTACGGGGTTGCACGCGCAAAAGTTTTCATATAAAATAAACGAAGGCGAAAAGTATACGGAAGCAGAGTTTACGTACCTCAGCAAAGACGGCGAGGGGGGCTACTTCGGCAACGTAAAAATAACGGTTATTTACCGCATATACGAGGGGCAAAACCGCTTCGGTATAATTTTTAAAGGCGTTGCCGATGAAAAAACTTTGCTTAATCTGACAAATCACGTCTATTGGAATATGGGCGGCAACCTTACCGAAAACGTCAAAGAGCAAACGTTGTTTATCAACGCTTCGCACGTCGGAAAATTAAACGAAAGGCTTATTTCGGAAGAAGTTATTGCAGTGCCCGCCGAGTTCGACTTCCGCAAACCGCACAAAATAGGCGACTTTGCAGAGGCGGAAAACGTGCAAAGGCACACCACGGGTTACGACCATCCATTCTTTTTTGCGGAAAGCGGGGCGGATAAACTTGCGTGCGCGTTGCAGTCGGAAAAAAGCGGAATACGTCTGGAAGTGCGCACAACCTATCCTTGCGTTGTTTTGTATACGGACAATTACGCGGACGGCAGCGTGGAAGTGTATAAGGACAGATTGGACGAAAAGTATCTGGCGGCTTGTCTTGAATGTCAATACCACCCCGACGGCGTGCATCAGACGCCCGAAAAATGCGGTATAATTTCGTCCGAAAAGGATTATTACGAGGAAGTAGATTACCGCTTTGTAATTGCGTAAAGTAAGGCATATGCGGGGTTGTAACGCTAAATTTTGATTTATTTTTTTGAATGAGAGGGACAAAATGAGCAAAATAATAACCGTAAGCAGACAGTTTGGCAGCGGCGGCAGGGCAATAGGCAAAGCAGTTGCCGAAAAATTGGGAATACCCTGTTACGACAGCGAAATTATAGCGCGCGTGGCGCAAAGCAGCGGGCTGTCAAAGGAGTATATAGAGCAAACGGGAGAGTACTCGGCGCACCTTACGTGGCTGGGCAGGGCGCTCGGCGCGACTCATTCCGCTGGCACCTTAAACAACGAGGACAGAGTTTGGGTTGAACAAAGAAAAATTATTTTGGACCTTGCTGAAAACGGCCCCTGCGTTATAGTGGGCAGATGCGCGGACTATATTCTTAAAGACAGAAGCGATTTGCTTACCGTGTTTGTGCACGCGGACGATAAATCGAGAGCGGAACGCATAGTAAGGCTTTACGGCGAGCGCGCGGAAAAGCCGGAAAAACGTCTGCGCGAAAAGGACAAACGCAGAAGTGCTTACTACAAATATTACACCGAAACCGAGTGGGGCGTTGCGTCAAACTATCATTTGGCGTTGGACAGCGGCGCTTTGGGTATAGAAAAATGCGTGGAAATTATCGTCTGCGCATATTCTGCCGAAAACGGCAAATAAAGGCGCATATATGCGGCGCTTTTCAACAAAAAACGCCGTAAGCATAACATATAATTTATATAAAAAACTTGCAAGAACCTGAAACGGAGCCTTAAAGGCTCCGTTTTTTAATTTATACATAAAATCTGCGTACAATAAGTTACAAAAAATACGAAAATACCACAAAAAGCAACAAAAAATATATAACAAAAACTAATTGACGGTATTCTGCCTTACTTTTAAAATATATATTCGGGTATAAAGTTAAAACGCAGCTATCTGTCGCCTACGTACCGTTCGGCGCAGAAATTCAGGGAATATCGTATGATAGAACAACATTTCGAGGACGTTTTTACGTACGAGGCGTTGTATCAGGCTCATTTGCGCGGGCGGCTTGCAAAACGCGACAAAAGACCGCTTGTGCGCTTCGAAACGGCGATTTTGGGTAACCTTTACAATATTTATCATCGCTTGCAAAACGGCACTTTCAAACTTCACGGTTACAATCATTTTACCGTGTTCGAGCCTAAACGGCGCGAAATTCAAACTTTGCACTATTCGGACAGGGTGGTGCAACACGTTTTGTGCGACGACGTGCTTGCGCCGTATTTTACGGCGCGGACTGTAATAGACAACGCCGTCTGTCAGAAGGGCAAGGGCAGTCACTTCGCTTTAAGACGGTTTGAAAATATGCTTAACCACTTTATACGCACGCGCGGGGTAAACGGATATTTTCTTAAATGCGATATTTTGAAGTATTTTCCTTCCGTTCCGCACGCGCAGTTAAAGCGCATATTCTGCTCGCAAATCCGCGACGAGCGCATTAAAAACCTGCTTAATCTGATAATAGACAGTTACCATACCGATATAAAATATTTGCAGACTTACGGAATTAAGCCCTTAACCGACGACGAAGACAAGACGGGACGGGGCATACCCATAGGCAACCAGACAAGTCAGGTTTTCGGGCTGTATTATCTTAACGAAGTGGACAGGCTGATAAAAGAGCAGCTGCGCGTAAAAATTTATTCGCGGTATATGGACGATTTTATTCTTGTGCACGAAAGTAAAGAATTTTTGCAGGAAGCGCTTGTCCGAATAACCGAAGCGGTAACCCGTCTGGGACTGCAATTCAACTCTAAAACGCAAATTTTTCCTCTTAAAAACGGAGTGACTTACCTCGGATTCAGGTATTACGTCACTCCCACGGGTAAAGTGGTAAAAACAGTCAAAAAAAAGACAAAACGGCGCCTGCGTTGGCGCGCCCGTCTTCTTAAAAAGGCGGCGATAGAGGGATTAATAGAACCCGAGCGCGTTCAACAATCGCTTGCCGCGTTTCACGGACATTTAAAGCACTCCAAAGGTTACAAAATAGAAAAGGAAATCATTGCTAAACTCGCCGCGTACGCTTCGGTTCCCGGCGAAATCAGGAGGAAAAATGCAGGACGATGAACAGCTTTCTTTGGAAATGCTTGAAAAAGAAATTCAGGCGGAACTGAACGCGCCCGAAGCGGTGGGGTTAACCGAGCCGGTGGCGGCTACGCGCAAATCGTACAAAATTACTGACTTCGACAACCCGCGCGACAAGGAAATGGCAGTGTTTACGCACGCTAAAAAATTGAGCGAATATATATTTGTCATCACCGAAAAATCTCCAAAAAAATTTCGTTGGAGTATAATAAGCCGTTTGCAAAACGTATCGGTTGAACTTGTAGAGCATCTTTACCGCGCAAATTTCGAACGCGATGAAACAACCCGCCTGACTTTTCAAAAATGCGCGGCGGTCAATTTAAAAATAATAGATTTTTACGCCGAAACCGCAAGGAAGAAGCAGGCCATAACCGTCAGACAGACGGGTATACTTGCCCGTCATATTGCCGAAACGGAAAAACTTTTAAACGGCTGGGTAAAAAGTACCAAGCGGAAAATGTAATTTTTCGTACGGTTGGTTAAAACGCATTATAAACATAAATTAAACCTAATTAGTAGTTAAAATTTAAGGAGGTGCGTGAACCCGCGCTTTATATAAAAAAGCGTCGGTCAATAAAATTCTGTTTAAAAAACTTTTCATAGGGCGGAAACTCATTTTATTTACCGCTGCGCTCCGGACATCCAAACAATGCTAACAATTCCTACGCTCTTGCGGCCTCGGGCTACGAGCGCAATGACGTATTGTCTTCTTCCGTCGCTGCTGTCCGCCCCGCGCTTCACTCAACACTTGCCAAATTCAATAAGAAAAGTCGGCTTTATCAACTTCCGTAAAAGGGAGTAAACGCCGTAAATACTTTTCAGGGCGGAAACCTTCATATTCCTGGCTGCGCTCCGGCAACACTAACAACGCGGGCAATGCCAATTATCTGACGGCCTCGGGCTTTAACCCTAACAATGTTACTACTTCTTCCGTCGCTGCTGTCCGCCCCGCGCTTCAACTCAACACTTGCCAAATTCAATAGGAAAAGTCGGCTTTATCAACTTCCGCAAAAGGGAGTAAACGCCGTAAAAAACTTTTCAGGGCGGAAACCTTTTATTTCCTGGCTGCGCTCCGGCAATAACAACAACGCGAGTAATGCCCAGTATCTGGCGGCCTCGGGTAACACTAACAACACTGCTGTTTCTTCCGTCGCTGCTGTCCGCCCCGCGCTTCACTCAACACTTGCCAATTCAATAGGAAAAGTCGGCACCCGCCAAAAGCAAACCGTTAAAAACCAACATATTTTTAATTGTTTAATTAAGGCACCGCCGTTAAAACTTTTCAGGGCGGAAACTTTCATTTCCTGGCTGCGCTCCGGCAATAACAACAATGCGAACAATGCCAACACTCTGTCGGCCTCGGGTAACAACAATTGGACCCTTGTTTCTTCCGTCGCTGCTGTCCGCCCCGCGCTTCACTCCACTTGCCAATTGAATAGAAAAAGTCGGCGCCAGCCCTTGCAAACTTTTATTTTTAATAGTTTTAAAGAGGCATAGCCGTAACTTTTAGGGCGGAATTCTGCTTATTTCCTGGCTGCGCTCCGGCAACAATAACAATGCTAACAATGCCAACGCTCTGTCGGCCTCGGGCAATAACAACGGTTCAACTGTTTCTTCCGTCGCTGCTGTCCGCCCCGCGCTTCACTCGCTTGCCAAACTAAACTAAAAAAAGTCGGCGACCGCTGTAAAGTAATTTACGTAACAAAAGTAAAATCTTTTCTAAATGTCTTAAAGCACAGCCGTAACTTTTCAGGGCGGAAGTTCAATGTCTTCCTGGCTGCGCTCCGGCAACAATAACAACGCGAGCAATGCAAACTTTCTGGCGGCCTCGGGTAACAATAACAATGCTAATGTTTCTTCCGTCGCTGCTGTCCGCCCCGCGCTTCACTCGCTTGCATACAAAAGATAAGGCAAGTTTTCCAGATTTCGGTCCGTCTAAGGACGTCCGAACAGTAAAGATTTGAGAATGAAGGGGGCTTCCGTCCTGCCTGCGCAATATTATTTATTTGCAATGGCGAAACCTACTCAACCCTGAACGAACGGCGTAGATTAAACGTTTCCGCGCTTTCCGTTCACGAGCTTTATTTTAAAGCGGTTGAGTATTTTTTTTGTCCAAAAAAAGTTCCGTCACGCGTTTTTGTCCTTTTAACGGTGGGCATAACGCGCGGCGGAACTGTGCTTTTTAGCAAAAATTCGGCGTGTTAAAAATTAACAAAACGCCGTTTATATAATAGTGAAAAAAGTTCGCCTATTAATATGATAGGCGAACTTTTGTAGTGTCATTTTACCCCCAATGTTAGTTTATGTCAAGTTTTTTTAGTAAATTTTTTTGTTATATGTTGGAAATTCACCAAAATATTGATATTTTTGAGCATTTTTGCTGTTTTTTTCATTTTTTTGCCAAAAGTCGCTTTTAAAAGTTCGCCTATCATATTAATAGGCGAACAAACGGCGACTCCGCTTTGTTAAAAATTTTCAATGATGTGGTAATCATTCAAAGCGGCGTTGTCGGGTAAATTGCCCGACTTAAAGTTTGCGGTTTTCGCTGTTTTTCGCCGTTGAAACCTACAAAATCCCAAAATCCGCCGTTCCCCGCCCCAACGGGGAGGCGGACCCCGCAAGGGGAACGGGTATAATATTTAACAATTTAATCAATTTAAAAACTATTTTTTTCTGTGGTAGGTTAAAATTATGTTTTGGAAAGTTTTTAAAGCGAAGGGCAAATTGCGCCTTTACGGTCTTTTTGCATTATGTGCAGTTCTTTTGGGCTGCGCCATTTTTGCGTTCGCGGGAATTTTCGGAGGCAAGAATTTTTTCAAAAATGAAAATAATTCACAAGACGGAAATTCCATAATTGCAAACGCGGCAATAAGCGGCAGCGGAACTTCGTCAAGTCCGTACGTTTTAAGCGGCACTTGTGCGGAGATTGCAAGCGGCTGGACGCGCGCTTATAACGAAAGCAGCGCGTCAAAGACAATATACGTTAAACTCGGTTCTAACTGGACGGCGGCAAGCGGCAACTTTGGTAGCGGAACAGGGTTTTATGGCGGCGCAATATATGTTGGTTCGGGTAAGAATATAAATTTTAATTTGGGCGGATTTACCATAAATCGCGGACTAACCGCACAAAAAAACGATGGTTACGTAATATTGACTCACGGAAAATTGACGATAAGTAACGGAACAATTACAGGCGGAAGTTGCATTTATGACGGCGGCGGAATACTTGCTAGTAATTCCGGAAGCGTTCTTACAATGAACAGCGGTCTAACCATTAAAAACAATACTGCACAATGGGGAGGCGGCGTAGGAGTTTTCAACGGCGCGCAAGCAACAATGAACTCGGGCGTTAATATAACAGGTAACACTGCCATTGAAAACGGCGGCGGCGTCAAAGTATTTGGCTTGAACGGAAATGCATACTTTACTATGAACGGCGGTACGATAACAGGTAATAAAGCGGTTAGCCGAGTTGGAGTTACAGTCGAAAATAAGGGTATGGCTTCTTTTTTTGGCGGCTCGGTAACCAATAATACGGGTAACGCGGAGGCGGGAGTCTATCTTGAAACAATAGCGGAACTTAAAGGAAATTTTGTTGTTTCAGGAAATAAATTAAATAACGGTACAGCTTGTAACGTTTATGTGCAAGTTAATGGTGGTTTTAAAGTAGTGGGCGCGCTTTCAAATACTACAAAAATAGGTATTACTGCAAATGCCGGTCATACATTTACTACTGATTACAGTAGATATAATTCTGCCGCGCCTTCAACATATTTTGCGCCTGATAATTCCGCGTATAGTATTCAGCAGACGGTTACCAACCCCAAAGAAGCATATATGCACAACTCAACTTCTGCTCCTTCGGGTTCAAGAATAGGTATACCTACTGCTGTTATACCGCCTATAAGCAGATATACAGGAAGCGCAATACAATTGCTTAACAATTATCAAAGCGCTTATATGACGGCTTCGGGAACCGGCGTAACCGTGTCCGGCAATAATGTTACCGCGGTAAATGCGGGTACGTACAGCATATCGGTTAATCCGAAAAGCGGATATACCTGGACGGACGGCAGTACTAGTGCAAAAACCATAAGCGTAACAGTTGAAAAGGCAACTGTTTATGCTTCTTGGGACGCCAGCAGTTTCACTTATAATGCGGCGGGGCAAGGTTCCGTTGTCAAGTCAACGTCAAGTACGTCTGTCACGGACGCTAGTAAAAGACCTACTTCAATGTTTACGGTAACGTATTCCAGCCGAACAAGCGGCAGCGTTACGGGACCGTTTGACGGCACGTCGTTTACTACGGGTACAACAAAACCTACAAAGGCGGGTTACTATACGGCAACCGCAACTTTAACTGCGGCATATGCGAAAAATTTTACAACTCATAGTTCTACCCAAACGTCAACAACCCAAACGGTAAGTTTCACTATTAACAGGTCTGATATAGCCGTTACTTTGGCGTATGCAACGGCGCCCACGTACGGCGGCGCGGCGGTTTCGCCTACTCTTACGGTTAAGCGCGGAACTACCGCAATAACTTCCGGTTACGGCACGGTAAAATATTCGATAGCGGCTGCGGACCAGGGACAATCAAGCGGATATACGGGCAAAGCTACCGTAAATTCTTCTACGGGCGCGTTGACTCCCGTTCAGGCGGGCAAAGTGCGCGTTACCGTATCTATTGCGCAAAGCGCAAACTACAATGCAAAGACGGCAACTTGCGAAGTTACGGTGGCAAAAGCCAACCTGACTTTGTCTTTGGCTTACGGCACTGCGCCGACTTACGGCGGCAGCGCGGTTTCGCCCACCCTTACGGTTAAGCGCGGAACAACCGCAATAACTTCCGGTTACGGAGCAATAACTTATACTATAAACGCTCAGGGAACAACTGCGTACCCTGGCGGAGCAAGCATAACGGCAAGCAACGGTTCGCTTAATCCTGCCGTCGCCGCAACGCGAAAGGCGGGTAAAATTCAGGTGCGCGTTTCAATAGCGGCTTCCACCAATTATAATGCGGCAACGAAAGATATTGACGTTACCATCAACAAGAAAGCGATAACAGGGATAACGGGAGTAACGTTTAACGACAAGGTATATGACGGTGTAACCACGACAACGCTTAAAGGTACAAACGAAAGCAATTACGGCGTCACATTTGCCGGTTTGATTAGCGGCGATTTGCTTAGCATAACAAGCGCGACAACTATCAACTTTAATAACGCGAATGCGG
>CAJUEV010000006.1 GCA_910585785.1 uncultured Christensenella sp.
AATTTTTATATTAAGGTTCATCGCTTGCGGTACGACAAGCGATTTTTCCAAATTACGCAGAAAAATAAAAGTTTTAAATTACATTATTATAAATAACCGTCATTATTCGGTCAAAAAACCATTTTTTGAAAAATAAAAAAAATACGCGAGAGAATTTGGCAAAATCCTCCCGCGCAGGAAACATATTATACATTAATTATTATTTTATATTTAACTTATACAAAATTTCGTTTACGCCGTTTAACGAGTTGGCAAGGCGCCCAACCCCGTCAAATTGTTCCGCCTCGATTATAACCGCCCCGTCAAACCCCGTATCCGCAAGTCGTTTAAAAACTTCCTCAAAGTCGGTTATTCCTTCGCACGGCAAACACATTTCACCCTCCGAATTTACGTCAGATAGATGCACATAAGAAATTGCTCCCGCCATATCCTTCAAATACATCTGATAGGGATAGCCGGACTTGCGCGCCTGCTTAATATCGAAAACGCCGTAAAGCCCGCCGCACCGCGACTTTAACTCAGCAAAAACGTTGGGGCGGTTGTAAAGCGACCAAAATACGTTTTCAAGGCACAAATTTACGCCGTAACGCGCGCAAAACTCAATTGCCCCCCTGATATGCCCCGCCAAAGCGTCAAAATCTTCAACATAATCCTGTCTGCGGAAAAAGCCGTGAAAGGTGTAATTCTTCGCTCCCAAAATCTGCGCCGAACGCATAATCTGGTCCAACCAATAAAACCCGTCGCCGCGAATCCTGCGCGAAGCGGAAAATAACTGCGGCTCGAAATTTGTTTGAACGTGCACCGAATTAACTTCAAGCCCGCATATGTCGGGGGCAACGGCTTTTGCAAACTCCGGACGGTATTCGTAAAAAGTCTGCAAAAATACTTCCGCGCACTTCGCGCCCATATCTTTAATTGTCTTTACCGCTTTTTCGGTTTCCTGTTTCAAGTGGAAACAAGCCGTGGATATTCCCGTTTTCATACGGCAATTGTAACATATCCCCGCACAAATTGCAATAGCAAAACAAAAATCCTATTTTCGGATATTGTTATCCAACATTAAACGCAAACATTATTATAGTCTATAACATTAACAATTTAATTGCTTTTAAACACGATAAATTATTATATAATGAATTTACATATAAAGAGGTTTATTAATGATAAAATTTATTTCGGCAAATATTCATTTACAAAACTATCGGTTATTACGCAAAACCAATAATATTAATTATGTTTGACAACTTACCGAATACTTTAAACGCCGGAAAACCTTCAAATGATATGTGCAAACCTTTTGAAAATTTAAAAACGCCTTTGAAGCCGTTTGTTAAATGGGCGGGAGGAAAAGCCCAGCTTACAAAAAAATTAGACAAGCTGTTTTACGCTGAAAGCGGTAGAATATTCACAAAATATTGTGAACCGATGGTTGGCGGGGCGCCGTTCTTTTTTACTTTTTGACGAAGTATAGTTTTGACAGCGTTTACATAAACGATAAAAATAAGGAATTAATTAACGCTTACGCTATTATCAGAGACAGTGCGGAAGATTTAATTTTATTACTTAAAGATTTGCAAGCCAAGTTTTGGAAGTCAAGCACGCAAGAAAGAACAGAATTTTATTATAATATACGCGACAAATTTAATTCTACCGAATTAACGCACAAAACAAAACTTGAAAAAGCTGCTTTTTTTATTTTTTTGAACAAAACTTGTTTTAACGGACTTTATCGCGTAAACAAAAACGGCAAATTTAACGTGCCGATAGGTTTATATAAATTCCGTTAATTTGCGACGAAGCCAATTTGCGCAACATAAGCAACGCTCTTAAAAAAGTTATAATTTGCTGCGGAGATTACTCCTCTTCAAAAGAATTTATCGACGAAAATACGTTTGTATATTTTGACCCGCCTTACAGACCCGTTTCTTCAACTTCGGACTTTACGTCATACAACGCCGAAAATTTTGACGATGACGAACAAATCCGTCTTGCAAAATACATAAATGATTTAGACGCTGTCGGCGCAAGAATTGTTTTAAGCAATTCCGACCGTAAAAATAACGATTTAAACGATAACTTTTTTGACGAACTTTATAAAAAATATAATATTTTACGCGTTTCGGCAAACAGAATGATAAACAGCGTTGCCGAAAACCGCGGAAGAATAAACGAACTACTTATATTCAACGGCACAAACATTATGGAACGAAATTTTGACGAATGGATTAAAACTTTTAAAACAAGTATTTCCGACTACAATTACTAAGTAGATTTTGAAAAGGTATATACAAACGCAGATAAATTTAAAATCGAACTTAATATTTTAAACTCTCTAATAGGTTCAAAAGATATAGAAACCGATTTTAAATATCTTTTATTAAAATATCCGCAAATTTTAGGTTGCTTGCCTATTCTTCTTGCAGTCAGAAGCAGAGAAATTCACGCGATAGACGGAGACGGCGAATTTGTTTTTAATTTCAAAAAGCAAAATTACACGGCAAACGAATATGCAATGTTTATGCGCAAAACAGGTCTGTTTGATTTGATTTCTAATAGAATTATTTCAAATCTTTTAGACTATGTTATGGGAGTTGAGGTCGGATTAGACAGCAACAGTCGCAAAAACAGAGGCGGGCACTTAATGGAAAACCTTTTGGAAGATTATTTAATTAAAGCCGGTCTTGTAAAAGATGAAACCTATTTTAAAGAAATGCGGGCGTCTGTAATACAACAAAAATGGAATATAGATTTATCAAGATTATCTAATAAAGGCAAAACGGAAAAGAAGTTTGATTTTGTAGTTAAGTGCGGGGCAACCGTATTTGCCATAGAAACCAATTTTTGCTCTAAACTTAACGAAACGGCAAGAAGTTACAAAACGTTGGCGCTTGAAGCCCGCTCAATCGAAAATTTCAGGTTTGTTTGGTTTACCGACGGCTATGACGGCTGGAAAGGCGCGCGCCATAACCTGGAAGAAACTTTTGACGTATTGGACGATTTATATTGCATAAACGATTTGGAAAACGGAATATTAAAAAAACTTTTCAATTAATAAAATAATAAGAACATCACCGCCGGCGCGGCTTAACTGTGCGTCGGCGGTGATAATTTTTTAAACCTTAAATACTTTTCAGCCTTGCAATAACTTCTTTAAGTTTTCGTTTTTTAAAGCCGTCAAGCATAGGCGAAAGCGCGTTATAAAAATTGTCCAAATCCGCGTTGGTCAAAGTGCCTTCCCGCTTCCCCCTTTCCGCTTCCGAAATAATTGTATGTAAAATTTGCGTTTCGCTTTTTCCGCTCATCGCCTTTGTAAGAATTTTTGCTAGTTCGACGGTGTTGTTCACTTCGGCAGGCGCGCCGCCGATGCCGCCGGAAACAGTTTGAGAGTTGTCTTTGGGCTGCTCGCCCGAATAACTTTTAAAATCTTTCATTAAAAACTCCGCATATAATGATATTACAAAATATGCAGAGGGAAATTTTTATGCAACTTTTAATAATACTCGCACTGCTGTTATACGGTGGAAAAAGCGGAGCGCAAAACCTGCTTTCGGAAGTAAAGCCCGTGCTTGAAAGCATAGGCGGCGAACAAATGCGCGAAGCTTTGAAAAGCGCGGAAGAAATTTCAACCGTTCTTTCCGCCGTAAGCGAACTAACCGGCGCCGCAAAACAAACTCAACCGTCCGAAACGCAAAGCGAGTTTAGCGCCTTTGCAAACCTGTTCGGCGGCAACGCTTCCCCCGCCTCAACTTCAACAGAGGCGGCAAACACCAGCCCTATCGCGTTTCCGCTTAAACCGATTTGCAACGTCGCCGACAAGGACATTACATATTCGCTTTCAAAATATATTACCAACGCGTAAAATTATCTCCGCGTAAAAGTTACCGCGCCGCCGCCATTTTTTCCACTGCGGCTAAAAACTGCGCGCACTCGTTCATTGTATTAAAAGCGGAAACCGAAACGCGTATAAGCCCGTAGCTTGAAAGCGCGTTGTGCATAAGCGGCGCGCAATGCAAGCCGCCACGCACGCAAATTCCGTATTCCTCCGACAGCGTGTAAGCGGCAAATTCGGACTGAATATTGTGCAAACTCATTGCGACAATTCCAAACGGATTGGGCTTTGAATACAACTTCACCCCTTCCGTTTTTTGCAAATTGTCGCATAAATACCCCGTCATATCCACCGTTTTTTGCGTATTGACCGGCATATTCTCTTTTAAATAAAGCGCGCCCTCGCCCAACGAAATTACGGCGGGGTAATTAAGCGTGCCGCTTTCCAGCCTGTCGGGATAAAAATCGGGCATATGTAAATTATTGCTTTCGCTGCCGGTGCCGCCGAAAAGTACGGGCGCGGGATTAAACCTTTCCGAAAAAATTAAAGCGCCGCTGCCCTGAATACCCAACATTCCCTTATGACCGGCAACCGCAAGCGCGTCTATGCCGCAAGCCTTCATATCCACGGGCACGTGTCCGCACGCTTGCGCGCCGTCGCAAATCAATAGACAGTTTTCAGGCAGATTCTCCCTAACCGAAGTTATATCCGGCGCCGCGCCCGTAACGTTTGAAGCAAGCGTAAGCACAACCGCGCGCGTTTTTGGGGTGACAAGCCTGAAAAGCGTTTTCATATCTATTTCGCCGAAAGCGTCAAGGGGCGCGTATTCCACTTTCACCCCTCTTTTTTTAAGATGCTCCAACGGGCGCAACACCGAGTTATGCTCGGCAACGGTGGTGACAACCTCGTCCCCCTCGTTCAACGCGCCCAAAATAGCATAATTCAACGCCTCGGTACAGTTTTTTGTGAAAACAACCCTGTCGTAACTGTACCCGCCGAAAAATTCGCACAAAACTTTGCGCACGGCGTAAACGCGTTCAAGACAGGCTATCGAAAGTTTATGTCCGCTGCGCCCGGGGTTTGCGTTTGTTTTAAGAGCGGCCTCCGCCGCGGAAATTACGCTGTCGGGCTTAAATCCGCCCGTCGCCGCGTTGTCAAAATATATCATAATTTTTACCCGTTACATAAAATGGTATATAACACGCTTTGCCGCCCGCACCGCGATACAAGCGTTTTATATATGTTTATTACAAGAGGACAAAATTATGACAGAAGTTTTGGCTGTTTTCCGCGCGCGTTCTCAGGCGGTAGACTGCAACAACAGGTTAAAAAATTTCGGAATAGCCGCCAACCTTATCAACACCCCCAAAGAAGCAAACGTAGGCTGCGGTTTATCGGTAAAAATTCCGCAAAACTTATTGCCACGCGCGCGCACGATTATCGCCGCGGCAAGATACTCCGCCTTCTACGGCTATTACACAATGCAAAACCTTTACGGGCGAATTTACGTAGTAAGAATGTAATTTTTGCGCGCTTGATTTTTTCGCGCGGTTATGCTATATTAGTTGTATGGAACGGCAAATACAAAAGATTTTGCAGGAGTTTGAAAACCTTTATCCCGACGCAAAACCCGCGCTGGAATTTCGCTCTCCGTACGAGTTGCTTGTTGCGGTAATACTTTCCGCGCAGTGCACCGACGAGCGCGTAAACAAAGTTACGAAAGTTTTATTTGAAAATTACAACACCCCTCAAAAAATGCTTACCCTTTCGCAGGAAGAACTTGAAAAATACATTTTTTCCTGCGGATTTTATCATAACAAAGCGGCGCACATTCTTTCCGCTTCTGCCGACATAATAGCGAAGTTCGGCGGCAACGTGCCCGAAACGTTGCAACAGTTAAAAACGCTTGCAGGCGTGGGACAAAAGACTGCCAACGTTGTATATGCTGTCGCGTTCGGCGGCGACGCCATCGCCGTAGACACGCACGTTTTCCGCGTTTCAAACAGGCTGGGAATTGCAGAAGGCAAAACGCCCGCCAAGGTTGAAGAAGGTTTGTGCGCGGTTATTCCGAAAGATACGTGGTCAAAAGCGCATCATTACCTTATTTGGCACGGCAGAAAAGTTTGCCACTCGCAAAAGCCCGACTGCCCCAACTGTACCTTAAAAGAGTATTGCAAGTACTTTGAAAAACTTTAAGTTTATATGAAATTTACCGAGCGGTTTAACGAATGTTTGCAATTGACTAAACTGAAACAGAGCGAAATTGCAAAATTTTGCAACACTTCAAAGCAAAATATTTCAAATTTTAAAGCAGGCAGGTCTTTTCCGAGTATTGAAACGCTTTACTTGCTTTGCGAATGCCTTGAAGTTTCAGCAGACTATTTGCTTGGACTTACCGACGAATAAATAAGGCGCCTTAAAAAAGGCGCTTTTGTTTTACAAAAAAATGCAGCCCGCACGATTAAACGTGCGGGCTTTTTGCTTCGAATCAATTAATTTATAAATCGCTTTACGCGTAATTATTAAAGAACTTTAACAATCGTACCGGAACCAACCGTTCTGCCGCCTTCACGGATAGCGAAACGAAGTTTTTCTTCAACAGCAACGGGTTTGATAAGTTCAACGGAAATTTCTACGTTATCGCCGGGCATAACCATTTCGGTGCCTGCGGGAAGTTCGATAGAACCGGTAACGTCGGTCGTTCTGATGAAGAACTGAGGACGATAGTGGTTGAAGAACGGAGTATGACGTCCGCCTTCTTCCGCTTTAAGAACGTACACCTGAGCGGTGAACTTGGTAGCGGTTTTAACCGTGCCGGGTTTTGCGATAACCTGTCCCTTTTCGATACCCTTTCTGTCGATACCACGAAGAAGCGCGCCGATGTTGAAGCCTGCGATAGCTTCGTCAACCTGCTTGTGGAACATTTCAAGACCGGTGATGGTGGTTGCAACGGGTTTAGCGATAAGTCCTACGATTTCAGCGGGGTCGCCTACGTGCGCGGTACCTCTTTCAACTCTACCGGTGGCAACTGTGCCGCGGCCGGAAATGGTGAATACGTCTTCCACGGGAAGAAGGAAAGGTTTATCCGTATCTCTTTCGGGAGTGGGGATATAAGTGTCGATTTTGTCCATAAGTTCAAGAATGCACTGAACTTCGGGGGATGCAAGAACTTCCGCGTCGGGAGCGCCGGAAGAAGCTTTTTCCAAAGCCTTCAAAGCGGAACCCTTAACGATGGGGCAATCCTTGAAGCCGTAGCCTTCAAGAGTATCCGTAATTTCCATTTCAACGAGTTCAAGAAGTTCGGGGTCGTCCATCTGGTCCGTCTTGTTGAGGAATACAACGATATAAGGAACGCCTACCTGACGCGAAAGAAGGATGTGTTCTTTCGTCTGGGGCATAGGACCGTCGGTCGCTGCAACTACGAGGATAGCGCCGTCCATCTGGGCAGCACCCGTAATCATATTCTTAACGTAGTCTGCGTGTCCCGGGCAGTCAACGTGAGCGTAGTGACGCTTGTCCGTCTGATATTCAACGTGAGCGGTGTTTATTGTTATACCGCGCGCTTTTTCTTCGGGAGCTTTGTCAATCTCGTCGTATTTCATTTTTGCTGCCTGACCTTTGCACGCCATTACCATAGTGATAGCTGCGGTCAGAGTGGTCTTGCCGTGGTCAACGTGGCCGATTGTGCCGATGTTGACGTGGGGCTTACTGTTGTCGTACTTAGCCTTTGCCATTTTTTTGTTTCTCCTTTTAAAGATATAAATATAAAATGATAACTTCCGCCATACGGCGTCGCAGCTATCTATCATTAACTATGCTGCTGTTTTTGCGCCTTTTTGCGTCAACGATATTATATATGATAAATATCAAAAACACAAATAAAAACGCGTAATTTTTAAAAAATTTTGTTTGCGGCAAAATACCATTACGGGTTTGCCGCAACGCGCAAAGCGTCAAAAATTAAGAATTTTTCTTTGCTCTGTCGCCTATAACCTTGTCGGCAACGCTCTTGGGAACTTCCGCGTAATGGTCAAACTGCATAGAAAACTGTCCGCGTCCCTGCGTTCTCGAACGGAGGTCGGTTGCATAACCGAACATTTCGGAAAGAGGAACTTCCGCGTCTACTACCTTCGCGCCCGCTCTGTCATCCGTGGAAACTATTGTTCCGCGGCGTGCGGTTACGTTGCCCATAATATCGCCGAAATAGTCGTCGGGAGTGATAACTTCAACCTTCATAATGGGTTCCAGAAGCACGGCTTTCGCTTTTGCCATACCGTCCTTAAAGCCCATAGAGCCGGCAATCTGGAAAGCCATTTCCGAGGAGTCGACTTCGTGATAGCTTCCGTCGTATACCTGAATTTTGAAGTCTACAACTTCATAACCTGCAAGGAAGCCGTTTTTAGCCGCGCCGCGAATACCCTTGTCGATAGCGGGAATATATTCTTTGGGAATAGAGCCGCCTACCGTAAGGTCTTCAAACGTGTAGCCCGAACCGGGTTCGCCGGGAATCATATGAAGTTTGCAATGTCCGTACTGTCCTTTACCGCCCGACTGACGCTTGTACATACCTTCGCAATCGACAGCCTGACGAATGGTTTCGCGGTAAGCAACCTGAGGCGCGCCCACGTTTGCTTCAACCTTAAATTCGCGCAAAAGTCTGTCCACTATAATGTCAAGGTGCAATTCGCCCATACCGGCAATAATTGTCTGTCCGGTTTCCTGGTCGGTATAAGTTTTGAAAGTGGGGTCTTCTTCGGCGAGTTTAATAAGCGCCAAAGTCATTTTTTCCTGTCCCGCCTTCGTCTTAGGCTCGATTGAAAGTTGAATAACGGGGTCGGAGAACGTCATTTGTTCAAGAACTATGGGGTGCTTCTCGTCGCAAAGCGTATCGCCCGTAGTGGTATCTTTAAGTCCGACTATCGCGCAAATGTCGCCCGAATAAATTTTGGGTATTTCCATACGGCTGTTAGCGTGCATCTGCACCAAACGGCCTACGCGCTCTTTCTTTCCCTTAGTGGAGTTATAAACGTACGAACCCGCGTCCAGAACGCCGGAGTATGCTCTGAAATACGCAAGACGGCCCACAAACGGGTCGGTAGCGATTTTGAAAGCAAGTCCCGCAAAAGGCTCGTCGTCGGAAGTTTTTCTTTCTTCCTCGGCGCCCGTATCGGGGTTTACGCCCTTAACGTGCGCAACGTCCACGGGTGAAGGCAAAAAGTCGATAACCGCGTCCAAAAGCATCTGAACGCCCTTGTTTTTATAGGACGAACCGCACAAAACGGGGGTGCACTTCATACCTATGGTCGCCTTGCGAAGTCCTTTACGGATTTCGTCGGGAGTAAGTTCCATAGTTTCAAGGAACTTTTCCATAAGTTCGTCGTCGCCTTCCGCCGCCGCTTCCATAACCGCCATATGCGCTTCTTCCGCAGCAGCCACCATATCGGCGGGAATGGCGTCGGTATGATATTTTTTACCGTCGTCGCTGTCGTAAATTTCCGCGTTCATTTCGATAAGGTCTACTATTCCGCGGAAGGTATCTTCCTTGCCTATGGGCAACTCGATGGGTACGGGATTTGCGTTAAGTCTTTCGCGCATCATCTGCACCGCGCGGGCAAAGTTAGCGCCGTTTATATCCATTTTGTTGACGTACGCAATACGGGGAACATGATATTTGTCCGCCTGACGCCAAACCGTTTCGGACTGGGGCTCTACGCCGCCTTTCGCGCAAAACGTCGCCACCGCGCCGTCCAAAACGCGCAACGAACGCTCTACTTCTACGGTAAAGTCAACGTGTCCCGGAGTGTCTATAATGTTTATACGGCACTCGTCCTTCTGCGTTTGTCCGCTTCTTGTCCAATGGCAGGTAGTAGCGGCGGAAGTAATGGTAATTCCGCGTTCCTGTTCCTGTATCATCCAGTCCATAGTTGCAGAGCCGTCGTGGGTTTCGCCTATCTTATGGTTTATACCGGTGTAAAACAGAATACGTTCGGTAGTGGTTGTTTTACCGGCGTCTATGTGCGCCATAATACCGATGTTTCTGGTATGCAATAAATCGTAATCTCTCGCCATAATCTTCCCTCAAATCTTAATATCTGAAATGAGCAAACGCCTTGTTGGCTTCCGCCATTCTGTGCGTATCTTCCTTCTTTTTAACCGCGCCGCCCGTGTTGTTGTAAGCGTCCATAAGTTCCGCGGCAAGTTTTTGCGCGGTTTCGCGTTCGCTTCTTTTACGGGTTGCGATAACAAGCCAGCGTATAGCCAGCGTCTGACGTCTTTCGGGTCTGATTTCGATGGGCACCTGATAGTTTGCACCGCCTACTCTCCTCGCCTTTACTTCAAGAACGGGCATAATGTTGTTCATAGCCTGTTCAAAAATTTCCATAGCGTCTTTGCCGAGCTTGTTGCTCATAATTTCAAAAGCGCCGTAAACTATATTTTGTGCCGTACCGCGCTTACCGTCGTACATAATCTGGTTGACAAGTTTTGTTACAACCTTCGAATTGTACACGGGGTCGGGTAATACGTCCCTTTTGGGAACTCCGCCTCTCCTGGGCATAAAATCCTCCTTCCAATTTCGCAAAAAACTTAAATTTTACGATTTTTGCGATTTTGCTGCCGCCGTAAAAACGCCTTACGCGCTGAATAATCCGCGCTTGCGCTTTTCCGAAGCAAATAATTTTAAATTTTTATTTAATTGTTTTTTAAGGGATTTACCTTAAATAAGCTATTGCTTGCTTCGCCGCTTAACGCCGTGCGCAAAGCAATTTGCAAAACGCAAAACGAAGTAGCAAACCTTCTCCGCCCGACTTGAAAACACAACGCGAAAAGCAGTTTTTCAATTCGGGACGAATACTGCCTACTTTTATCTCGGCAAGGGTTCAAAGTATTCCGAAATCAAGTAGCGTATTTTAAATTTTTAAAAGTTGTAAGAATTAACGTCTTCGCAAGCTTAATCAAACTCACCTTGCACCTCTCATACCTACTCAACGGTACGCATAAACGGCGGCAAGTCAAGGCTTTGCGGCAAAAATTAATTCTTGGGTTTTTTAGCGCCGTAACGGCTTCTCGCCTGCATACGTTTGGAAACGCCTGCGGTATCGAGCGCGCCGCGAACTATATGATAACGAACGCCGGGCAAGTCTTTAACACGTCCGCCTCTGATGAGAACGGATGAGTGTTCCTGCAAGTTGTGTCCTTCGCCGGGAATGTATACGGTACCTTCCTGCTTGTTGGTAAGGCGCACTCTCGCAATCTTTCTTATTGCCGAGTTAGGCTTTTTGGGCGTAGTCGTGGTAACCGAAAGGCACACGCCGCGCTTTTGAGGGCAGTTGTCCAAAATGGGGGACTTGCTCTTGTAAACCTGCTTTTCTCTGCCGTGTCTTATAAGCTGATTGATAGTGGGCATTTTTTACCTCCTTGATTTTTTCGGAATATATCGCCCTTTACGTTTACCCTTAAAAACGGTCGGGGGATTAACAAATTTATAAACCGTAAAAAATTACGGTTTTGCAAAAATCTTACCGCGGTTTTAAAGTTTTTTTATATATTATATAGAAAAACGCCCGCAAGCCGTTTGCATAGTTGTCCATACTAAACGTGCAAACGCTATTTTATCAAAGTATTTCAAAGTTGTCAAACGTTTTACAAGTCGATTTTTTGTCTTAAAACACCGAATTTGTCAATAATCTTCGTCAAAACGGTGTTTTACGCCCTGCTTATCCTTGTAGGCGATAACGCTTTTCAGGCTTACGTTTTCCACGCTGCGGAAAATATTTTGCTCTATCCCGCCTTCCTCCGCTTCAAGCCGCTTTATCAATTCCTTCACTTTAAGGCGCTTGCCTGCGTCCGAACAGTTTTTGGCGGCTTTTTCGGTAAACTTGCAGGCGCAACTTAAAAATTCAAGCCCGTTTGCGTCCCGCCATTGCTTTATGTGCTCCTCTCGTATAAGGTACATCGGACGTATCAACTCCATCCCTTCAAAGTTGGCGCTTTTAAGTTTGGGCATCATCGTCTGGATTTGCCCGCCGTAAAGCATACCCATAAGCACGGTTTCTATTACGTCGTCGTAATGGTGCCCCAGCGCAATTTTGTTGCACCCCAAATCCTTAGCAGCGTGATAAAGGTGCCCGCGCCGCATTCTGGCGCATATATAGCAAGGCGACTTTTCTATTTCGAATACGCTCTCGAAAATATCCGTTTCAAAAACGGTGACGGGGATATTTAAAAGCGCGGCGTTTTTTTCTATTCTTTCGCGGTTAATCGGGCTATATCCCGGGTCCATTACCAAAAAAACAAGTTCAAACGGAAATTTGTTGTGCCTTTTCAATTCCTGAAAAAGTTTCGCCATAACGAAGGAGTCCTTTCCGCCCGACATACAAACCGCTATTTTGTCCCCTTCGCTAATAAGGTTATATTCCGTTATCGCTTTTGCAAACCGCGAAAACAGTTTTTTGCGGAACCGCTTGCGCAGGCTTTCTTCCGCCCTTTTTGCCGTATCTTCTTCCGCAAAAGCGCCTTCGTTGCCGCATATATCGGGGGATATGCGGTTTTCGTCGCCGCAATCTGCGGCTGTTTTGCTGTTGGTGTCCTTTTCCATAAGTCAAATTATATAATTAAAAAAAGCGGCTGTCAAGTTTTATAGCCTTGACTTGCCGTCGCCGTCAGTGCGCAAAAATTATAGCGACAAAAAGCCCCCTCCGCGCAACTTTAAAAGCGCGTGGCGGGGGCCCGCAATACTGTCGGTTATTTTTTGTTCAAGGCAAATTAAAAATTAAAGAAAAGTTTTAAGTTTCTTTTCAAAACCTTCTTCAAGGTCGATAAGTTCGGTAAGAAGTTTTTTCACTTCTGCGTCCATTATCTTTTCGCCGTCCGTAAGCGAAGTTCTAAGCGAAGTTATTCCCTGCACCGTACCTTTAAGCATCATCTGCGCAACGTTCTGCGCCGAGTTGTCCGTGGCGGTGCCCATTTTAATGGCGCTCCACATCATCGCCTTTTTGACGGGGCTGGGTTCTTTAAGTTCAAGACTGTATTTGCGCGCAAGATTAGCCGCCTCGCTGCAAATCCTCTCATACTCCTCGTGCTCGCGCATAATTTCTTCCTTTATATCCTCGTCGTCTATTTCGGGCATAATGTCGGCTATGCTCGTAAGACCGAGTTGCGCGTTGCGGTAAATTTCAGCCAGAATTTCGCTGTCTTTTTTAAGTTCTCCCATAAAAGTCTCCTCTATAAAAACAGTTTGCGCCGCATACAAAATTTTATACGCGGATATAAAAACAGTTGACTTAACGCCCGCGTTATGTTAAATTAGTTGTCGAGCCGCTCGGAACGGGCTTTTTTAAGTATGCTTTAAGCGTCGCCCGCACCTTTCGGGTAAAAATTCCGGCGAGACTGGTTAGAGGAGGTAAACATTTATGTACGCTATTTTTGAAAACGGCAGCAAACAGTATAAAGTTTGCGTGGGCGACCTTTTGAAGGTTGAAAAACTGAACGCCGAGGTGGGTTCTTCCGTAGAATTCCCCGTCGTCCTTACTGCGGACGAAAAGGGAATTGCAGCGGGAGCGGACGTCAAGGACGTTAAAGTAACTGCGGAAGTAGTTTCTCACGGCAAGGACAAGAAGATTATCGTCTTCAAGTACAAAGCCAAGAAAAACGAAAGAAAGAAGCAGGGACACAGACAGCCCTACACCCAGATTAAAGTTACGGCGATAGGCGCGGCGGCTGCTAAACCCGCGGCAAAAAAGACTGCGGCAAAGAAAACCGCTAAAAAGACCGTAACTGCGAAAACCGAAGCGACGGAAACGACCGCTGCGGCAGAGTAATTTTCAGGAGGAATAAAGAAAATGATATTTTTAAGTTTATTCGCCCATAAAAAAGGTACCGGTTCTTCACACAACGGCAGAGACAGTAATCCCAAAATGTTGGGTGTTAAACGCGCGGACGGACAGTTTGTGCTGGCGGGAAATATTCTTGTAAGACAGCGCGGCACCAAGTTCAAGCCCGGCAACAACGTTGGCATAGGCAAAGACGACACGTTGTTTGCGCTTGTCGACGGCACCGTAAAGTTTGAAAGAGTGGGCAAAGACGGCAAGCAGGTTTCAATTTATCCCGTTGCCGAATAAAAAAGTAAAAACGAGAACTTTGGTAAGTTCTCGTTTTATATTTATATAAGGAGTAGACGTTGCTGCACGTATCCCCCCTCTGCGACAAAACGCAGGGCGCTTTTGAAAAACTTTTTACCGAATATTACCGCGAACTAGACTGCGGCGAAGACGTACCCCACCTTTTGGACGAGTATATTATACCGGACGTAAAAGCGGGGCTTATACGCATTGAACTTTTAAAAGACGGTGAAACGGACGCCGGATTTATAATTTATCAGACGGACGACATAGGCAACGACTGGAACCTGCGCGAAGGTTGGGGCGACGTGCGCGAAATTTACGTTATCCCTTCCCTGCGCCGCAAAGGCTACGGCAAATTTTTGCTTTATACCGCTGAAATGAGACTGCGCGAAGGCGGAACGGACAAAGCGTATTGTTTACCCGCGGAAGGGTGCGAGCAATTTTTTACCGCCTGCGGATATAAACGCGGCAATTTGTATAATGAAGATTTGGATTGCTTTGTTTACGAAAAAACCGACTTATCCAACAAATGCAAATAAATAACGCAAAAATATAAGCCCCCGCAAGCGAGCAAATAACGCGCTAGCTTGCGGGGGTATTTTTATTTAAACAAAACTTATAAATCTTTTATGTGCAAAACTGAGCCCAACCCGCGGTATTTTGCAAAATAATTTACGCGCAACAAGTAAATTACAATAGACGAGCAAACGCAAACCGCCGCCAGCACGGCAAGCGCGACGGGACCTATCCCCACGGGCATACCGTATTTATACTTCAACGCCCAGATAAGCACGGCGTCCGCAACGGCAAACAATATATAAAATACTATAAAAACCGTTTCATAATTGCAGGAAGCGCCCACCGCCAACGATTGCAACTTCTTTGACAACAGTACGATAAGCCACGAAAACACAACTATCGCGCCGACTCCCGCCAAAAATACCATAACCGCGCTAGGTGTAAAAACAAAGTCGATATTTGAAAAAAAGTTTATTATCAGCCTTATAACAAACTCGTCCCTGCCCCAAAAATCGTCCTCATTTTTGCTGCGGAAGGCTTCGTCGGCAAATTTATAAACGCTTTGCCCGTAGCCCGCATTCAGCGAAAAAAACAACAGCACAAGCGCCACAAACGCGCCGAAAATAACCTTTAAACCGTATTTATAAATATTTCCTTTGCGCAAAACTTCGCGGTCAAAGTCGCCTAATTCCGCAGTCCGCCGCGCACCAAAACGTTTTATACGTTCATCCCTGCGAAACTGCTGTTTGCCACGTTCAAAATTATTTTTATCGACAAAGTCAAGTCTTTTGCCGCAATTTTTACAAAAGCGGTCGTATTCGTCAACTTCGTTTCCGCATTCGGGACACTTCATTTCAATTTCTCCTTCACTTTCATTATATCACGGGAGTAAAAACAATGCAACATTTTAAAAAATTTTTGGTTGAAAAGCCCCTCCGCAAGTTTGCGGAGGGGCTTATTCGGCTTTAACTCAATCCGAAAACGTTTCGGTATGAAATTTTTTGCTGCCGCAATAAGGGCATTTAAGTTTGCGCGTACGGGGCGTGTGCGGGGCAAAGAACATAACCCAAAACCTGGGTTTGAATTTTTTTCCGCAATCCTTACAAATGTAAGCGGTGTTTTTATAATAAATGATAACTATCACCGCCATAAGCACCAACAGGCACGGCATACCCACGGCAAACGGCAGCCACCAGCCCTTTACCGCCCACAAAACCACGAAAGCCGTTTCCGCAAAAAGCGCGATAACAGCCAAAACCGACATAACGACGTATGCGAGTTTTAATCTTTTTTTACCTTCCATAACAGTACGTATATCAAAAAATGTATTGGGCGAAATTGCCAAACCGTCGGCAATTTGTTGCTTTACCGCTTTAACTATTTCAATTTGCTCGCGCTTTTCGTCAAGTTCGGCTTCAAGCGACGTTTCGCGCTCGGCAAGAACGCTTAGCAGCCTGCCGCGGCAGCCCTCCTCGTCGGACAAAACGCTTTTAATTTCGGAAAGGCTAAGCCCCAGACTTTTATACATACAAATAATTTGCAAAGTTTTCAAGCCTGCCTCGCCGTACAAGCGCCTTCCGCCTTCCGAAAACGATTCGGGTTTTAAAAGCCCCTGCCCGTCGTAAAACTGTACGGCTCGCACCGTAACCCCGCACAATTTAGCCAATTCGCCGGTAGAATATGACATACTTACCTCCTTTGCCGTCACTTTACATTATTACGTTGCGTAACCAGCAAGCGTTTTTTATATAAATTTTTGCTGTTTTTAATATTTTTTAAAGAGTTTTTAAAAAAATCCTCCGCAAAACCTGTTTTTTTGCGCGGAGGATTAAAAATTTTTATTTTATAAGTCTTTTTACTTCGGTATAAGCCGCAATCAGCGGAGCAACGCCCTTCGCGTCGTTTACCGCCGTCGGCTGCGAAACGTAATACTCGAAAGTTCCGTTGCGGTTTGCTCGGTCCTCGGGTCCAAGCCCCGCCCAAAGGCAAATTCCGCCCAAATTTAACTTGCCGTCGGTTTCGGTAAGATATTCGGCGCAAACTCCGTCAAAAATACTTTTGCCCACTTCCGCAAATCTTTTATCGACGTAGCCGAAGCGTGCTCCCCTGAGCATTGCGTACGCAATAAGCGCGCTGCCGGAAGTTTCAAGATAGTTTCCGTCCTTGCCAGCCGCGTCCACAACCTGCCAAAACATATGCTTATCAGGGTCGATATACTGTTCAAGCCCGACTATGGTACGCCTGAAAACAGTTATCATTTCCGCCTTCAAATCGGGGCGGCTTCTGTCCATATAGCCTATCGCGTCGGCAAGCCCCGCCGCGAAATACGCAATCGCCCGCAGATAAAAACTTTTGGAAAGTCCCGTTTGCGCGTCCGACCACAGCGCCGTGCGCGAATAGTCCAAACCGTGGAAATACAGTTTTTTGTCCTTGTCGTACATATTTTCGTACGCGTTTTTAAACTGTTTTACAATGTCAGCGTAGTTTTTGCCGCGGTTATACTCCGTTTCGTAACGCGCGTAAAACACCTGCGCCGCATACAGCCCTTCAAGCAAAACCTGATTGGGATAAACTTTTTTATACCAAAAATCTCCAATCGCCGTGCGCGGCTGCCCGACAAGCTGTTTGCCAAGCACGTCGATAGCCTTAATATATTTATCTTTGCACGTTTCGCGGTACAAATCAAACAAAATTCTGCCCGCGTTAAAATATTCAAGGTTGTAATCCTCGGGCGAATATCCCTGCATTGCGCCGTCGTCCGCCACGCAGCCGTCCATAAAATCGTCTATAAATTTAAGATATTTTTTATCACCCGTCGACTTATAATAAGCGTAAAGCGCACTCATAAGGCAACCGTCGCCAAAGTCGGGCGCGGCGCTTTTTCCGTTTTTTGCGCGTTCCGTATTCCATAAAGGCGCGGCGGGCGTCGATTCCTCTACAATACGGTCTATAAATTTATCTACTGACGAATAATCCATAAAATTCTCCTTTAATTGCTTATTATTGCGGCGGGTTTGCCATAAAACTTCAAACAACCGCGAGGCGGCTGCCGCATATGCGCGACAAATTTTTTGTTACTTGATTTCGGTCAACGCAAGTTTAAATTTTTGCCCGTTGGTAAAGTTTAAAATAAGCGCGTTGCCGTCGTCGGTAAAAGTCGCCACGTAATATTCCTTGATAAGCACCTTAAAGTCCGTAAGCAGGTCGTGCTCCTCTATTTTGAAATCCGTTCCGTAGCGCGCGCTTTCGGTTTCGGTTAAAAACAAATGCTTTTCTTCCTTAGCCATTGTTAAAACTCCTTATTATTTATATACAATGATATTATACATAATTTTATGCCGCGGTTTGCCGGAAAATAAGTTTAATTTCCGCCGCAACCCCAAAAAGGTTATACCGACGCAGGCACAATGCAAACGCCAAGCCGAAAAATTGCGTTTTTTAAATTTATTTCAGTCCGTCGTTATAAAAAAGTAAAGCGTACGCGCCAAAAATTATTTAACGCGGTTATCGGTGCACACTTCGCGGAAGTACGAAAAAGTTACGCTCCCATCGCCGTCCTTCGCGGAAGAACGCGCGTATATGCCGAGTTCAGCCCCCGAGCACACGCCCGAGTCCGCATAAAAAACGTGGGTAAAGGCAACTTTGCCGAAAGTAAATCTGTAAGCCAGCCTGTCCGGACTTTCAAACTTGGCGGAAAGCTGAAACATTACCGTGCCCTCGTCGTAAGGCTGACTGCGGCAAAGAGTTTCGTCCGCGCCGCCGCCCAACGCGCCTTTGCGTATTTCAAGAAAGTTTTGCCCGCCCGCGCGCACAACGCAGGCGTAGGCGTACTCCTTGCCGAAAACTACGAAGCCCGTTTCGTCGCCGTCGTTCAAAAGATTGAGTTTGCACTTTGTTTTTACCGAAAAATTGCGGTAGCAAATTTTTTGCAACAGCATTTGCGGCAAGTTTGCAAGAGAATTGCCCCCGTAATATGCGCAGTTTAACCGCAATCCGCGCTTCAACGCAAACCAACCGTCCCCGCGGTTTGCAGGCGTGTGCCATAAAAGCGAAAGCCGCGTTCCGTCAAACCCGTCGCAAGGGTCGACTTTTACGGGAGAAGAAATATTTACGGGATATTCCCCTTCCTCCGCAGGCGTACCCGCAAGTTTGTCCCCGCGGTAATCGCCCAACATAGCCCAGCCGTCGTCCCAGACCGTCGGTTGCAAATAAACCGCATTGCCGTAAGCGCCCATATTTCTTGTGTGAACAAACGCCCACTTTTCATCGTCAACGTCTACAAGCGCGCCCCCGCCCGCGTTAATGTAGGTGTCGCCCTGCATAAATACGACCTTGCTTTCATACGGTCCGTAAATCTGTTTCGAGCGCAACTCCACCAGCCAGCCGTTTTTCGCTCCGCCCGCCGAAACAAGCAAATAAAAACAGCCGTCCTTCACATAAATTTTAGGTCTTGAAGCGTGCGGCGCGCCGTTTGCGCCGTCAAAAATAATTTTATAGTCCTTCGCCGCGGTTTTAAGGTTTTCATCCGTTTCAAAAACCGCTATTTCAGAGTCGAACCCCGCCCGCGCCCTGTCGAAGGCAAACGCGACGTAACACTTTCCGTCCGCCCAGACGGGACAGGGATTTATAAAGCCTTTCCCCTCCATAAGCGGGCGCAAAAGCGACCATTTTCCGTACGGGTCCTCCGTTTCGGCGACAAAAATACCTTCGTCGGGAAAGGAAACAAGGCAATAAAACTTGCCGTCGCGATATCTTATTGAAGGCGCGCAAACACCCTCGCCGTGGCGCGCCGCATTATACCTTTCAAACGGCAGCGAGTCCAGCACATAGTTTATAAGCCGCCACTCCACAAGGTTTTGCGAATACAGCACGGGCACCGCAGGCACGTTGTTGAAGGACGACGCAACCATATAAAAGCCGTCGCCCGCGCGAATTACGTCGGGGTCGGAATAATCGGAAAACAACACGGGATTTTTATAACGCATACTCCCTCCTCGGCAACCGCCGCAAATTTTATTGCCCTTTTATTTTTGCAACGCCCGTTTTTACGGCGGCGTCCGCCACCGCCATTGCAACGCGCTCGTGCGCGCGCTTGTCGTAAGCGTAGGGCAAAATATATTCCGGCGAAAGTTCTTCGGCAGAAACGCAGTCCGCAATGCCGTACGCCGCCGCTATCATCATCTCTTTATTAACAGTGGTTGCTCGCACGTCCAGCGCCCCGCGGAAAAGTCCGGGAAAAACAAGCACGTTGTTTATTTGGTTGGGATTTGCCGAAGACCCCGTCCCCACTATAAACGCGCCCGCCTCTTTCGCGTCCTGCGGCTCTATTTCCGGCACGGGATTGGCGCAAGTGAAAAGTATAGCCTTTTTTGCCATTGCCCCCGCCATATCCTTTGTTATGCAGTGCGGACCGGAAACGCCTATAAGCACGTCCGCGCCGCGCATTGCGTCCTTCAACGTGCCTTTAAGCAGCCTGTTGTTGGTAACTTCCGCAATTTTGCGCTGGGGGGCGTTCAGCCACGGTTCCCCCCTGCATATCACGCCTTTAAGGTCGCAAACAGTGATATCCTTCACCCCGAAACCAAGCAAAAATTCAGCAATTGCAATTCCCGCCGCGCCCGCGCCGTTTATAACAAGTTTAATATCCTCTTTGTTTTTGCCGGCAAGCTTCAACGCGTTTATAAGCGCCGCCGTCATAACAATGGCTGTACCGTGCTGGTCGTCGTGAAAAACGGGAATATCCAGCTCCGCTTTCAGGCGCGACTCTATTTCAAAGCAGCGCGGGGCGGAAATATCTTCAAGATTTATCCCCCCGAACGAGCCGGAAAGCAGTTTAACAGTCCTTATAATTTCTTCGGTATCCTTCGACTTTATGCAAAGCGGATACGCGTCAACCCCGCCGTAAGCCTTAAACAGCGCGCACTTGCCCTCCATAACGGGCATACCCGCTTCGGGGCCTATATCGCCCAACCCTAGCACGGCGGTACCGTCCGTAATTACGGGAACGGTGTTCCAGCGGCGCGTCAAGTCAAAACTTTTTTCAACGTCGTTGTGAATAGCCATACACGGCTCGGCAACCCCCGGCGTATACGCCAACGAAAGCGCTTCGGCGCTGTCCGCAGGCACGCGGCAAACGGTTTCTATCTTGCCCTTCCACTCGGCGTGTTTTTTAAGGGATTCTTCTCTTACGTTCATTTTTTTACTTCCTTTGCGTATATTTACAAAAAAATTATATCACATTTATTTTATATTTCAAGCCATTTATATATATTTACCCGCCATATGCTTTTAATTTAACAAAGACCGCACGCATATTTTTATTGAGCGTGCGGTTAAATTTCTTCAAGCCCCAGCAAATAGTCAGCCGAAACGTTGAAATATTTACAAAGTTTTTTAAGCGCGGAAACGGTGGGCTCCTGCCTGTTGTTTTCCCAATAAAAAACCGCCGATTGCGCGCAATCAATCTCGCACGCAAGCTGTTTTTGCGTCAACCCCTTTTCTGTGCGCAATTCTTTAAGTTTTTCGCCGAATCCTTCCATTTGAAAACATTATATCGCTTAATCATAATAATGATTGACAAAATCATTATTATGATTTATAGTAGTATAGTAGTGTTGATAGAAAATTTTCAAACAAAAAACCGCTTGCGTTTTTGTGACACAGGCGGTAAAAAATTTTTATTCTTCAAGTCCCAGCAAATAGTCAGCCGAAACATTGAAAAACTTGCATAGCTTTTTTATGTTTTCAATATCGGGTTGGGTTCTGCCTTGCTCCCACGAGGCGTAACAGTTTGGCGAAACTTTCAAATATGTATAAACATCCTTTTGCGTATTGCCGCATTCCTTACGTATTTGTTTTAGTCTTTCACTGAACTTCATAACTGAATTTTATCATTAACTACCCGAAATGGGTTGACACTACCCAAAACGGGTAGTATATTATACGTAAGGTGAAATATGAACAGCGTTATTGAAGAAATTTTTGACAGTGAAAAATACAGGACGGAAAACATAAAAACAAGCGAGGAATACAAGCGCTTGCAAAAAAACGCAAATAAAATATACTGCGAATTTATTGCCACGCTTAACAAAACTCAAAAACAACTTTTTGAAGAACTGTTTGACAAGTTTACGGCGATGCAGGCGGAGTGCGGCAAAACAAATTTTATTAAAGGCTTTAAAACGGGGCTTATAGCCGCTTTCGAGGCGGCTGCGGACGTTTGATTAGATTTTTATTTTTTGCATAACCGCAATACTCAATTATAAAAACGAGGGCTTAAACTTGCCCCCGCTTTTTGTTTTTTCAGTCTTTTAAAACGTTTTTTATATATCGGGGCGGAATATCCTGCGACTGCCAAACCCCGTTTGCGGAAAGATAAAACACAAACCCTTCTGCGGACATTGCCCGCGCGTCAATAACAAGCACGGCGGGTTTACCGTGGCGCGCGCCCACCTTAAAGGCGGTATTTACATCCGCCGACAAGTGCACGTAGTTGCGCGATTTTCTCAAAATTCCGCTTACCGCAATGCTCTCTAAAAATCTTTCCGCCGTACCGTGAAAAAGTTCGGGCGGGGGAACGCGCCGCTCCATTTCAACGCAAACGTTGTCCGAGTGACCCTGATTTGCCCTGATTTTAGTGAAATCGGCGTTGAAGGAATATCTGCCTTTTTCGTCCGTGTTTACAATTTGCTTTAAAAGTGGCATATCCAAAACCCTGCCCGTTTTGTTTACGCCGGCTATCAAAGCGGAAGTTTGCGCCCAGCCGTTTTCGTCCAGTGTAATTTCCGCCGCGGAAGGCTGATGGCGCAATATTAACGCGATAAATTTGCTTAACTCGGTAACGGAATTTTTGTTTGACATAACTTTCCGTTTACGCAAAAACTATTACGTCGTAAAGATTTATTTTGCAAATTTCGCTGTAAAAAATAAGATATTCAAGCGCGGGGCGGCTTTTTCCGTTTTCCCAATTTATTACCATATTGTCCGAAACGTTAAAAACTTTGGCAAGCTCTTTCTGGCTTATGCTGCCGTCCATTTCAAACTTGCATTCTTCGCAATTGCCGCCGCAAGCCGCCTTGTCCGCGGTAAGCGAGTTGCAAACGTATCTGCGCAAATTTATATTGTCGTTTCTTAAAAGTTTTAAGTTGGTTGCCGTCTTGTCCCAGTCGATATATCTAAGTTTAATTTGTTCCATAGCGCGCTTTCCGTTAAAAATTTTTGCATTGATTATTTTAGCACTTCCCCCGCCCGTCTGTCAACGCGCGGGCAAAGGCGTTTTATCCGTTAAGTATTTCAATTGCCTTTACAACGTGTTCTTCTTCAAGCCCCGCGCCAAGATTTGGGTTGGTTTTTACGAAAAAGTCGTAAAATTCCGCCCAACCGTAACGGTAATCGTCTATTATCACAAACTTTTCTACCGCGTCGC
Organism: uncultured Christensenella sp.; assembly: GCA_910585785.1. GTDB lineage: Bacteria > Bacillota > Clostridia > Christensenellales > Borkfalkiaceae > Coproplasma. The sequence goes on from CAJUEV010000006.1 coordinate 22,895, forward strand.
CCGCGCGTTCAAGCCAAAGCGCCACTTCGTCCTTTCTTTCGGCGCAAATACCAAGATAAGGCGTTTTGTCGTAAATTTTTAAGCCGTATTTTGCGAAAATTTCGTTTATGTACCTGCCGTCCTCCGCGCACGCCTCAGCGTTTTTGTCCCAGTGCCGGCGCCAGGTCGAACTTAAAACTATTTCCGCGCCCGTTTCCTCAACTATGCGCTTTACAAGCGGCAGCCGCGTTTCGTCGATGTCCGTCTGCTTTGTCCAGTCGCGCTTTCTGTCGTACGCGCGCGAGTTAAGCACGCCGTCTATATCCAAAAAAATAACCTTCACAACGTTTCCCCCCTTTAAACCGTATTATAACAGAATACGCGCCGAAAGCAAACAAAATACCCGCCGTGCAAAAAAACGCGGCGGGCGCCTTAATTTTATATTTTGACTTAATTTATTCAGGGCTGAATATGCCAGATTTCTTCCGCGTATTCCTTTATAGTCCTGTCGGACGAAAAATACGCCGAATTAGCCGCGTTGTTCAACTGTTTTACGGCAAAAGCGCGCTTATCGGAATAATCGGCGTTTATTTTAAGCAGCGCGCGGATATAGTCGGGCAAATCGTACAACACAAAATAGTTATCGGGCGAGTGCCAGCTTGCTCCCTTCAAAAGACTGTCGTACAGTTCTTTAAAGCCGCCCGTACCGCCGTCGGAAAATTCGCCGTTTATCAGCGCTTCCGCCGCGCGTTTGCACACGGGATTTTCAAGCGTTTTTTCGGGATTGTACCCTTCCGCTTTAAGCCTTTCAACGTCGTCTACTTCCGCGCCGAAAATATAGTTGTTTTCCGCCCCCGCCTTTTCCACAATTTCTATATTTGCGCCGTCCATAGTTCCGCAAGTGACCGCGCCGTTCATCATAAACTTCATATTGCCCGTGCCGCTTGCTTCAAGTCCGGCGGTTGAAACCTGCAACGAAACGTCCGTACCCGCGACAATCTTTTCCGCGTACGAAACGTTGTAGTTGCACACAAACACCACTTTAAGAAGTTTGTTTACGCTTTCGTCGGCGTTGATTTTAGCCGCGATTTCGTTTATGAATTTTATTATTGCTTTGGCTCGCCTGTACGCGGGCGCGCTCTTTGCGCCGAAGATAAACAGCGACGGATAAAAGTTTGTAATTTCTCCGCTTTTAAGCCCGTAATATATGTCGAGTATCGCAAACGCCGTCATAAGCTGGCGCTTATACTCGTGCAGTCTTTTCACCTGAGCAAACACCAGAAAATCGGGCGAGACTTCCACGCCTTCCTTCTCCGCAACGTATTGCAAAAGACGGCGCTTTTTTTCACGCTTGACTTCTATAAACTTTTCCGCAAGCCCTTCCGTTTTGCCGCGCAACGCGCTTAACCGCGATATATCCCCGCGCCAATCTTTGCCGATAGCCTCGTCAATAAGCGAAGAAAACTCTTTATTGCACAATTCCAGCCAACGGCGATGAGTTATACCGTTGGTCTTGTTTTGAATTTTATCAGGATAAGTTTTATGCGCGGTTGCAAACAGACTTGCTTTCAAAATTTCGGTGTGCAGCATTGCCACGCCGTTTACGCTTTTTGCAATATATACCGCAAGGTTTGCCATATAAAAGGTTTCGCCCTTATAAATCGCCATAGCCGCAACTTCGTCCTTGCCGCAACCGGCGGCGGTCTGTTCGCGCACGGCGTAAACGCTTATCTTCTTCATAACGTCCGCAATTTCGGGCAAAATCTTTGTTACGTAATCTTCCTTCCAGCACTCCAACGCTTCCGGCAAAACCGTGTGGTTGGTATAGGCGAAAGTCCGCTTTGCAACGTCCAGAGCCGTAGCAAACGCCAGACGGTATTTTTTTGTAAGCAACCTTATAAACTCCGCCGCCGCTATCACCGGATGAGTGTCGTTTAACTGAATTACGTTATAATCGGCAAAGGTTTTAAAATTTCTTCCGTGCTCTTTAACGTGCTTGTCCAACAGTTCGGCAACGGTCGCCGCAGAAAAAAAGTATTCCTGACGCAGCCTTAAAAGTTTGCCTTCTTCCGTATCGTCCGCGGGATAAAGATATTCGCTTATTTTTTCGGCGCCGCCTTCGCCCTCCGCCTGAAAAAGCCGCAGCCTGTTTATTCTTTTGCCGAATACGGGCATATCGTAGGGCACTGCGTAAACCTTCATATCGGCAAATTCTATAAGGCGCTTTTCGCTTTCGCGGCGCACGCTCCACGGGTCGCCGAAGCGCTGCCAGTCGTCGGGCAGTTCCGTCTGAAATCCGTTTTCAATAGCCTGTTTAAACAGTCCGTATTTGTACCTTATGCCGTAGCCGTGCAAAGGCAAACCCAGCCCCGCCGCCGAGTCCAGAAAGCAAGCGGCAAGCCTGCCCAATCCGCCGTTGCCAAGCGCCGCGTCCTCAATCTCCTCAAAAACGTTTATATCAATCCCCTTTTTTTCAAGAATTTCGCGCGTTTGCTCCAAAACGCCCAATTCCATAAGATTGTTATAAAAACTCCGCCCTATCAAAAATTCCATTGAAAGATAATAGGCGTTGCGTTTGCCGGCGGTGGGCGCAATTTCACCCGCGTGCTTCATTGCAAGCGCCGAAATTTCGTTATACAAAGTAATTACGTCTTTATTTTCAGTATCAAGCCCGTTTAAATCATTCAAAAATAATTCCGTATTCATAAATCCTTCCGATGTTTTTTATTTTTTCTTGCGGGAAGCGGGGAACAAAAGCCGCTCCCCGCTTCCTGAATTAAATTAAGGAGGAAAAAGTACGCTTTAAAAGCATTCTCTCCGCAATCAGATAATTCTGATATGCTTTTCCTTTTGTATGATGGCAAGTTTGTCAATTTCGGGCAAAAGTTTAGCCGTTGAAACTTCCTCGCCGTCGCACTTGACGTAAGCGGTTTCTTCCCCGATTTTGCAAACTGCAAATTTTTCTTTGCCGTAATCCGCAACTGAAAGCACTTCCGCGCAAATTCCTTCTTCCGCAAACTTCAAGTCGTACGGACCGCACTCGTAAAGCAACGTTTCGGTAAACGCGTTTTTAACGCCCATTGCTGAAATAAGTTTATCTGCGGTTTTGTCGGGGCAGGCAACTTTATATCCAGCCACGTCAAGCATAAACTTTATGCACTTTTTCTTTACGGTTTTGCCGTTTTCAACTTTTTCTTCAACGGTTCTTTCCTTTATAAGTTTGCCTTCAAGAGAAATTTTTTCGGGCATTCTTTCAACAACCGTTTCGCCGTCTTTAATAACGGAAAACTTCTTTATATCGAAAGAAATTCCCGCTTTTCCCTTTTCTATGCTGCCGTCGGTTACGGCAAACATTCTTCTGCCGCCAAGTTCGAAAGCCGCGACGTTGCGCCCGTTTATGTCTTCGCAATCCACAACTTCCGCCTGCGCGTCCTTTCCGCCGAAGGCGACCGCGTCCGTGGGAATAAGCAACTCGTACTTGCCGTCAGCGCATTCAACCGCTTTCGGCAGCTTCAACTCTATTCCGCAAAATTTAAGTTTGCCCGCAGCCACTTCGCAGTCAAGATAGTTAAACTCGGGGATTCTGGGCAGAATGCTAAGTTCGGTTTCTTTGTCGAAAAGGTGTACGTTGTTTATATTAAGCGCGGCGTCTATAACTTCGCCCGCTTCCGCAAAATAATAGCCCTTTGTTTCTATAATAATTCTTGTGGAACTTTCCGTGTATCCGTCGCCGTCCATATTTATATCGGCGTAAAGCAACGTCTGGTTGCCAAGTTCTTCTTTGTGCGAAACTTTTACTTTTATTACGGTGTCGCTTGCCTTGACTACGGCGGGGTCTATTGAAACGTCTTCCGCTCGCAAACCTATATATACTTTGGTTTTGCCGTCCAGATAGGAAGGCTTAGCCTTGTACATCATAGAGTACGGCACTTTTACTTTCGCGTCAGAATAGTCAAAACTTATTTCCACCTCGTCGCCCGTTTTAAGCAGCGTGCCTTCAAAAAAGTTCATCTGCGGGGTGCCTATAAACCCTGCCACAAACTTGTTGCCGGGATATTTATACAGATTTTTGGGCGTGTCAATCTGCTGAACGAAGCCGTCCTTCATAACGACTATGCGCGTGCCCATAGTCATCGCCTCAACCTGGTCGTGAGTTACGTAAATAAACGTTGTTTTAAGTTTGGCGTGCAGTTTTGCAATTTCGCTGCGCATCTGCGTCCTCAACTTTGCGTCAAGGTTTGAAAGCGGTTCGTCCAGAAGCATAACCTTGGGCGAACGCACGATAGCGCGCCCCAGCGAAACCCTTTGCCGCTGTCCGCCGGACATTTCCTTGGGTTTTTTCGCAAGGTATTCCGTTATTCCCAAAATATCCGCCGCTTCAAGCACCTTCCGGTTTATTTCTTCCTTGGTATAGTGGCGCATACAGGGAATTTGATTGCCGTTTTTATCAAGAATGGGATTGCCGTCTTTGTCCCTTTTTACGTCGGGAATTTTTCTTATTTTCAAGCCGAACGCAACGTTATCGAAAACGGTCATATGCGGATACAGCGCGTAGTTCTGGAAAACCATCGCTATGTCCCTGTCCTTCGGCTCCATATCGTTTACTACGTTTTCGCCTATCGTAAGTTCGCCCGCGCTTATGTCTTCAAGCCCCGCTATCATTCTCAGCGTGGTCGATTTACCGCAGCCGGAAGGGCCTACGAATACTATAAATTCTTTATCCGCAATTTCCATATTGAAATCGTTTACGGCTTTCGTGCCGTTAGGATAAACTTTGTAAATGTGTTTAAGACTTAATTCCGCCATAATTTTTCCCCTTATTTTAAAATCGCTATGGAGTACATAGGCATTGTAAGTTTGGTGCCGCTTCTGCCGACCGAGCCCTTTACGCAAATATCCTGCGCAAGCAAGCCCTGAATGCCTTCAACCGTCTTTTTTTCTTCGGAAAGATTTATTACAACCGTAACCGTTTCACCGTTATAAGTCTTTTTGAAAGCAAGCACGTTTTCGTCGTCAACGGTTATTCTTTCCGCCGCGCCGCGCATTAACTCAGGGAAGGCGTTGCGGGCGTTGTTGCAGCGCTTATAATAGTTTAATATAGAGCCGGGGTCGGCAAGCTGCTCTTTAACTCCGTCGAAAATATACTCTATGTCTGCGCTGGCTCCGGGAGGCGACTTGGTTAAATTGGTTTTCTTGTTGTCCCAAAGCATACCCACTCGTAAGTCGGGGTCGCTTTGCGCGTTCTTTGCAACCATACCTATTTCGTCGCCGTAATAGGTAAACGTGCAGCCCGACATCATTGAAAGAAGTCCGTAACCGAATTTTATTTTTTCTTCCTTTCTTCCCGCCCTGCCGGCAAATCTGCCCATTCCGTTATCGTGATTTGAAAGGAATGGAGCGGAAATATTGCCCTTGGAAGTTTCGGTGCATTTCTTCATCAAAATCCACATTTCCGCCGCGGAAGAAGTGTTTATTGCCGCCGTAACCGAGCCCGCCGTGTCAAAGTAGAAAAAGCTGTCTATACCGCTTTCGTAAAAGGCGGCTATGTCCGACCTGCTTGACCAGTTTTCACCTACTACATACGCATTTTCGTTGTATTTTGCGGTTGTCTGCGCAAGCCAGGTGCAAAACTTTATGCTTTTATCGGAAGTGGTGCCGTAATATCTTACCCCGTCAAGACGGAAGCCGTCCGTGCCCAAATCCAGCCAGAATTTTATTATTTTTTCAATTTCGTCTAAAACCTGCTGATTTTCCAGATTTAAATCCGGCATTCCTTCCGAAAACCAGGACTCGTACCACTTGCCGTTCATCTGATGATAGCCGTCCTGCTGAACGTTGCTGAAATTGTAGTAATTTATGTACTGAGGGTTGCCCGCAAGCGCCGCCTCAAACCAATTATGGCGGGACGACGTGTGGTTTACTACAAGGTCGGTTATTACTTTTATGCCCTTTTCGTGCGCCGACGAAATCAAATTTTTATAATCGTCCAGCGTGCCGAATCGGGGATTTATCGCGCAATAGTCCTCCACGTCGTAGCCGTGGTAACTTGTGCAGGGATTAATGGGCATAAGCCATATTCCCGTATAGCCCAGGTCGCGGATATAATCAAGTTTTTGCGTAACTCCGTTCAAATCTCCGTAGCCGTCGCCGTCGGAATCGTAAAACGAATACACGAAAATTTCGTAAAAATTGTCGTACTTGTCGTCTACTATGTTTTCTTCAAGCAGTTTCGCCTTTTTGCCGCAGGCGGCAAGTCCCAAAACCGCGCCCAAAGCCGTAACCGCACACACCAGCAGACATATAAGTTTAAAAATTTTTTTCTTCATAATTTTATCCTTTTACCGAGCCCCCCGTAACGCCCTGAACGTAATACTTCTGCAACCACATAAACAACGCGGTTATGGGCAAGGAAATAATTACGGACGCGGCGCAGAATCTTGTAAAGTATTCCGAAATGGTTTCTCTTTGAAGCATATACTTCAAACCTACGGCTACGTTAAAATAACTCTGGTCGCCGAACGCCATAAGCGAAGCGAACATATACTCGCCCCAAGGCGCCATAAACGCCGTCAAAACGGTGTAAATTATTATGGGTTTTGCAAGGGGAAGAATAATTTTTATAAATACAGTGTGTCTGCTTGCGCCGTCTATTCTGGCAGCCTCGTCCAGCGATTTGGGTATGGTGTCGAAAAAGCCTTTGCAGATATAATATCCCATACACGAGCTTGCAACGTAAACGAGAATAAGTCCCACAAGCCCCATTTCCTGCGTAAGCCCGAAAAGTTTTAAAAGGAAATAAATCGCCGTCATCGACATAAAGCCGGGGAACATTCCCAAAACCAACATAAGGTTCATAAGCGGCTTTCTCATTTTAAAACGCAAGCGCGAAAGCGCGTAGCTTGTAACAAGCACTATCGCCGTCTGAATTACGGTAACGGCAATGGAAATTATAAGCGTAGTGCCGTACCATCTGGGAAAGTTGTAAATAGACGTGTCGGTAAACAGTTTTATATAGTTGTCAAACGTCCACTGTTTGGGCCAGAAATAAAGCGTAGCCGCGCCCGATTCGCCCCTTAACGACTGTATTACAAGATAGAAAAAAGGAAACAGCCATACAATGCTTATTATAGTAAGAATTATATATATTGCGGTATTCGCCCCGCGCTCGGCTGCTTTTTTACTGCGGAATTTCTTTTTCGTCATCACATGAATTCCTCCTCGTTCTTTACCGAACCGGACTTGTTGTAAACAATCAGCGAAACAACTGCGGTTATAATAAACATAAGAATACTCAATACCGAAGCCATACCGTACATCTGTTTATCCATAACAAGTTTGTACAGCCACGTAATAAGCAAATCGGTTTTTCCGCCGTTGCCGGCAAAATCGGAAGTAAACGGAGCACCGCCCGTCAACAGGTAAATTATGTTGAAGTTGTTGAGGTTGCCTATAAACTGAGTTATAAGGTACGGCGCCGTTACGTGCAACATATAGGGCAGGGTAATTTTGAAAAACGCCTTTACGGGACCCGCGCCGTCTATCCTTGCGGACTCGTACAAATCTTCCGGTATATTCATCAGAATGCCCGTACAAATAAGCATAGAGTACGGTATACCAACCCATATATTGACGATTATTATGGTTACCTTCGCCACCGTTCCGTCGGTAAGGAAAGGTATGGGCTGATTTATCAACCCCCAGGAAATAAGCAGATTGTTTATCGCTCCGTTTTCGCTTAACATCTGGGACATAAGCAAAAGCGAAACAAACTGGGGCACCGCAATTGTCATTACAAGTATGGTGCGCCACAATTTTTTAAGGCGTATGCCCTTTTTGTTTATCATTATCGCGACAATCATACCCAAAATATAGTTGGAGAAAGTCGCAAAAAACGCCCATACCACCGTCCACATCAAAATTTGCGCGAAGGTATAGCCGAACGAAGCCGCGCCGGATATATTTCCGCCGAAAACCAGTTTAAAGTTTTCCCAACCAATCCACGTAAACAGTTTTGCCGGCGGCATATGGTCCTGGTCATAGTTGGTGAAGGCGATAAAAATCATAAACACGATGGGCAGTATGGTAAATATGGTAAGCCCCGTAAGCGGTATGCCCAAAAGCGTTTTATGATATTGCTCGTTCAAAAGCGAACTTACGTCCTCTTTCGCCGTGGCAAGGTTTTTACGCGCCTCTATAAGTTCCTGCGTGTAATACGCCGATTTTATATTTTTGTACCACGCGTAAACAAAGCATAATATAAAGGCGATTGTAAGAATACCGTACAAAAGTATCAAAAGGCTGTTGTCGCCCTTGGTGTACAATATATTGCCGAACTCGTCCTCGTACTCGCCCATTTCAAGGCGCCCCAACGAGCCCAAAAGTCCAAGATATTGCCCGCCGAACAGCGCCATATACACTATGAATATTATTTCGAAAAATAAAAACAGCAACCCCCTCAGCCATTGCTTGCGCGCCAGCTGCGAAAAGCCGAAAAGCACGAAAGATAAGCGGGTTTTCCAGTCGCCGTACTTTGCAGCCCTGCCCACGGTTATACCGCAGCCTTTTAAATTGTTCCAGAAGCGCTTTGCAAACGAAGGTATGGTTACTTTAAAAAAATTGACGAAAACTATGGGCAGTCTTCTGAAAAATTCCAAAAACTTATAACAGAACTTCTGCCAGCCCGTCATTTTAAGATAATCCAGCTGCGAAACGGGATTACTCATACATTCCCTCCTTAATTAACCGCAATATGGGGCAAAGTAACCCTTGCCCCATATCGGATTTTATATTATTTAGTCGTTTAAGCCGGATATGAGCGCGGTGAGTTTTGCGTCAAGGTCTTCGGGTTTGATTTTACCGTAAATATCGGTGCCGAACGCATCTAACGACGACCAGTAGTTGGAAGGAAGCGATTCCTGAATTTTGGCAAAACTCAACTGCGAAGCAAGCGCCGCAAGCGCAACGTTGCTTTTTACCGCGTCGGAAGCAGCCACTTTAAGATTTGAAGGTCCTATGCCGAGTTCAAATCTCTTTTGCTGAGCGTGTTCGCCGGAAAGGAACGCCGCAAGTCTGTGCGCTTCCGGTATGTGTTTGGACTGAGCGTTTACGCCGAACAGTTTATAGCCTGCGAAAGGAATAAGCTGATAGTCTTCACCCGTAAGGCTGCTGCGGTAAGTAGGAAGTTTGGTTGCGGCATAGCCCGCGCCTAGTTTTTCCTGCAAGAAGTTTGCGTTCCACGTACCGGTTACAACGGCGCCCAACCTGTTGCTGTTGGCGTACTGCTGAATTTCGGTGTCCGTTCCGTTTACAAAGCAAGCGTTCGCACGCAAGTCCATAAGCGCGGTGCCCGCAATTTGTCCGTAAGTGTATTCCGTTCCTTCGGCTTTCTGGTCGAAGTCGCACTTTGCTTCTTCAATAGCGGTGCCGTCCCATTTGATGGTGTAATCGCCGCCCGCGCCATAGAAGAACGAGCCGACATACCAGCTATCCTTCATATTAAAGAGGAAATATTTATTGGCAGCCGCGCAGCCTTCAAGCACGCCTTCCAACGTCTTTGCCTGCTCGCTGCTTATAATGGTGCTGTCGTAATACATAAAGAAGCCGTTGTCCGCTGCGTACGGATAGCCGTAATAACGGTCTTCGCCGCTTTCTACAATTTTGCCCGCTTCAACCGAGTTTGCGTCGTTTTCCTTTTTAAGGTTTTCAACAACGGTGTTTCCGATACGCGCTATAACGCCCGCTTTTTTCAAATTCATAAGCTGGTCGTTTGCAAAGCCGTAAACGTCCGCGCCCGCTTCGCCGTCCTTACTAAGGTTTGCGTAAGCCTCGCTTTCGCCGCACACACCCACGTTGATTTTTAATTTAATATCGGGGTTTGCGGTTTTAAATTCTTCTACAAGTTCTTTTACAAGCGTCTGCTGCGTCTGGGGAGCCCATACCGTCAACCCCCTGTCGCCCTTGCACGCCGTCATTCCCACGGTTGCGCCGGCGGCAACCACGCCGCAAGCAAGTAAAGAAATAATACGTTTTTTCATTTTTCTTGTTCTCCTTATCTATCTGATTATACAAACGGTTTTTTTCCGTTTTTTTCCATTAAAGATTTTTATAGGGGCAGTCCGAAAGGACTGCCCACTTTGTTTTTGGAAAAAAAACAAAGGTTAGTGTATGCAAATTTTAAAATTTTTCAGACGGTCGTTATTTTGATTTTTTTAAATTCTGTCCGTCTCTTTCGCGGTCTTTTTCAAAAACTCCGCAAGTTCCGCGTTGAAATCTTCTTTTGTGAAGCGCCTGCTCCAATTTTTATCGGAAACGGTGGAAGGCAAATTCATTCTTGCCTCACCGCCCAATGCAAGCAAATCCCAAAGCGGAATTATAACCGTGTTCGCCTTAGAGGCAAAGGCAAGCGCAGCAACCGTTCTGCACGCCGCTTCCGGTGAAGAAATATCCGCTTTCACCCCCGCTTTCAGACACTCCGCAAGCAGGTCTTTTACGTAAATTTCTTTTTCTTTGCCGTCTAAATCTTCTATGTATTGTTTTAAGGGCATATTGTCGTGAGTGCCCGTATAGCAAACAAAATTTTCGGTATAGTTTGAAGGTTTATGCTCGTTTTCGGGATTTCCGTCAAAGGCAAATTCCAGAATTTTCATTCCCGGATAGCCTACGTTTTTCATCAGGCGGCGAACTCCGTCGTCTATTGTTCCCAAATCTTCCGCAACAATGTCGCATCCCGCAAGCCCTTCAAAAAGTTTTTCTTTGGGACCGTCCGCCCAATGCCCGTTGCGCGCCGTTTTATCTTTTGCGGGCACTTCCCAATACCTGTCGAACCCGCGGAAATGGTCTATTCTTAAAATATCGAAAAATTTAAAGCACCTGCGCACTCTCTCTCGCCACCAGCAATAGTCGTCCGCGCGCATTTTCTCCCAGTCGTAAACGGGATTGCCCCACAACTGACCGTCTTCGGTAAACCCGTCGGGCGGGCAGCCTGCCACCACTTCGGCATTGCGTTTTTCGTCCATTTTAAACAGTTTGTCGCCGTATTTCCACACTTCCGCGCTGTCATACGCAATATAAAGAGGAATATCCCCCATCAACGAAATTCCGCGGGCGTTGGCATAGTCTTTTAGGCGCTGCCACTGCTTCAAAAACACATATTGCGTAAATTGCCAAAATAATATCTCTTTTTCGTGCTCCGCGCAAAACTTTGCAACGGCTTCTTCGTTATAATCTCTGTAAGGCGCCGCCCATTCCGTCCACGCGGTATGGTTAAAACTTGCTTTAAGCGCCATAAACACCGCAAAATCGTCGTACTCGCCTTTTTTTATGAAATTGCGAAAATCTTCGCCGCCGTCAAAGCGAGTGAACGCCTTGTTTAAAAGCGCAATTTTTTCGGTAAATTGTTTTCCGTAATTTACTCGCGTGCCGCAGTCCGCAAGAGCGGATAATTTAATTTCGCCCTCTTTCAGCAATCCTTCTTCCGCAAGCGTTTGCAAATCTATAAAATAATAGTTTAAAGCGTCCGCCGAACAGGACTGATAGGGACTGTCGCCGTAATTTGTGGGATTAAGCGGTAAAACCTGCCAAACTTTACCCCCGACGGCGTGCAGATAATCTATAAAATTATATGCTTCTTTACCAAGCGTTCCTATACCCTCGCCGGACGGAAGCGCCGAAACGGGAAGCAGTATGCCGAAATTTCTTTTATTTTTCATTATCCCATCGTCCGAATAACCTGCGCGAAAACTATTTAGTTATTTTCGAAAATATTATATCATAGTTTTCGCAAAAGTCAATAGAAAAATGAAAGATATTTTTAAAAAATGTAGTTAATTTTCATTATCGGCGACTTAAACGGACTTGACGAAGGGTGCGCATTGCTGTATAATTTATATAACTTTTGAATAAAGAGGGTCGGACAAATGACGATTAAAGAAATTTCGGAAGCGCTGAACGTTTCTATAAGCACTGTTTCGAAAGCGCTTAACGACGCTACCGACATTGCGGAAGACACAAAAGCGAAAATACAGGAATACGCCGAAAGCGTGGGCTACAAACTTAAAGCGCGCCGCCAGCCGCTGCGCAGAATTTGCGCAATGTACGAGAGAGTAGACTCAGATACCAGAAACAACATTTTAAACCACGTTATTTCTTCCTTTACGGACATTGCGATAGCAAACAATTACGAGGTTATGATAGATTACGTTGTTTCAAAACCGGTGGACTTCGATTTGAACGACTACCTTATTTTAAACAACTTCTGCGCCGCGTTTATTGTGGGAATGAACTTCAAAAGCAGAATATACAAGCAAATCAAGCACACCACCGTTCCCCTCGTTTTGTTGGATAACAGGGTTTCGGATATGCCGCTTATATCTTCCGTTTCAAGCGAAAACACAAGCGCGATTGTTTCGGCAATTAAATATTTAAGCAAAAATGGACATTCCAAAATAGGCTTTTTGATGGGCGAAAAGGATTCGCAGGTTTCCGCCGAAAGGCTTGCGGGCTACATTTCGGGGCTTGCACGCCGTGGAATAGAGTTCAATCACGAATACATTTATTACGGCGATTTCACAAAATCCGCAGGCGAAGAAGCCGCCGCATATTTTACCGAAACTGACGTAACCGCGGTTATATGCAGTTCGGACATTATGGCTATGGGACTTATAGACGGAATTAAGGCGTGCGGTAAAAGCGTGCCCGAAGATATTTCCGTTATAGGCTTTGACGACTTGAATCTGCTTAAATTCACGTCGTACAACCTTACCACTATGAAGCAGGATTTCAACCGTCTGGGCGAGGAAGCGTTCAGACAGATTACAGATATGCTTGAAGGGCGCGCCTCGCAGCAAGTTATGCTTGATTGCAAACTTATAGAGCGCGGCAGCGTAAAGCAACTTAACTGAGCGTAAATACACGGCGCCCCGCGGACTAAAATTTTAGTCCGCGGGGCGCTTTTTTTGTCGTTCCTATTTTATTTTTTGCTTTCGTTTATAAGGTAGTCATAAAATTCGCAAAATTTATCGGTTGCGAAATCGGCGCAATCCCCCGCCGTAACAACACTGTCGCTTGCAGGCGAAAGGTTGCTTTTAACGTACGCGGTTTTAAGCCCCGCGCCTTTCGCGCCCAAAATATCCGCGCAAAAATCGTTGCCCGCGTAAACCGCCTCCGCTCTGTTTATGCCGTACCTTAGCAAAATTTCTTCAAAAAACTCTTTTGCGGGCTTTTTTCTGCCGAAATCCGAAGAAAGCAAAACTCCGTCAAAGTATTTTGTAAGTTTAAGTTTTTCAAGTTCCGCAACGGTAAAACAGGATTGCGCGTTTGAAAGAAGATACACTTTATTGCCGCCGCCCTTCAACGTTTGCAAAAGTTTGTCCGTACCGCGGTATTTTTTAAGTTTTTTGCGCGATTTTTTTCTGAAAAAAGCCGCCGCGCGCAAAACCTCGTCCTCGTCCGCGCCGTTTAGAAGCGTTTTAAATACGTTTAAAAGATTTATTTCGTAATTTTCCGCGTCCGCTTCGCGTTGGGCAAGCGCGCATAAACGCAGGTATTCCGCGCGGAAATCGCCGAATTGAGGATTTATGCGCCTGAAATATTTTTCAACCGCGCGCCAGAACCTTTCGCCGTTTTCGTCCGTGCGTATATCAACCAGCGTACCGTACAAATCGAATATAAAAACCATAATTCAAAAATATTAATCGGCGCGGGGAACACCCGCGCCGACAATTTACGTATGAATGCGCCTTTCTGCGCGCCGCAACAATTACTCAGCCGCCTTTACAAAAGTCAATTCTTTCGTTTCGGGGTTGAACGTAAACGTATGCATACCCGTTTCGGTTACGTATTTGTTGCCGGTTTTCGTGCCCGCGTTCTGTTCGTCCTTGTTCATAAGCGTGCAGCCGTAAACAACTTTCACCGCCATTTTGATGTTTTCGACGTTGTCGCACCATTCGGGATGAGTCAGCCAATCGAACTGTGCAGTTACGTCCGCAACGTTAAACTGGCAGGTAAACATAGCGCCGTCCGCCACCATTACAGGGGTTACGTCCTGTTTGATTTCAAAGTCAATCTTGTTATTTTCAGCGTCAAGGAACGTTCCTACAAGATAATAGGAGCAAAGCGCATATTCAATTGTTTCGCCTTCAAGAGTGAATTTTACAAAGTAAGTGCCTGCGTCAAGTTTGAAGTTGGCGTCCGTACCGTCTTTGCCGTACCATTTGTCGGTAAGCGCGTTGTAAAGTTTAAACTCGGTAGTTCCGTCAACGGTAACCGTACCCGTCCAATAAGATTTATCGGCGGATTCGGTAAGGTGCCAATCATCTACGTTTTCGCTCCAGCTCATACCGGGAACGCTGCCTCTGAAATACATATCGTGCGTGCCGGCAGCAATTGTAATCGCGCCGGTAGCCTGATTGAATTCGATAGAATATTTACCTACGGGCAAAAGATTGAACTTTTTATCGGAGCCGGCAGGATATACGTCCGCGTCGTCCAAATCGGTGAGTTCAACCGTAGCGTACTCCTCGGAAGTTGCAACGTACGTCTTTTTGTCCTTTCTGTTGTAAAGCTGAATAGCGGCAAATTCCGCGCCTTCCTCTACAAGCGCGCCCGTTGCGTCCCTTGCAAGGTCGTCTTCGGTAATTTCAAGCTGAGCGGTCCACGTTACAACGTCGCCCGCAATATTTTCAGCCAAAGGATACAAATCGGAGTCCGCGCCCCAGCCGAAGCCGTTTACGTCGCCGTAAATCCACATATCGTGGGTTACTTCTATCGCTTTATCCTTTTTAACGGATATAACGGGCTGTTTGTCTTTTTCCGCGGGGAAAGTTTTAAGCGTGAACGTATACGTGCCTTCCTCGCCCTTGACAAGCGACATATTGTGCGCGTTAGAGCCGCCCGCCGTGGTGAATATGGTTTTGCCGTCCATTTTTACCACGCCCGATTCGCCTTCGCCTTCATAACCTTCTACGTTTTCAATGCCTATTTGTCTTGCCCAAAGTTCGTCGTCGGTCGCCTGTTCGTCGGCGCTTGTTTTGTACAGGAATTTAAAAGAATATCCCTTGTCGATGTTGCCCGCATAAATATCAAGCGTAAGGGTAAACACGTTTTCGTCTTTCTTCGTTTCGTCGCGTTTAAACTTTGCGTTCTCTCTGATTACGGCAGGTTTCCAGTTGCCCACAACGTCGTTGCCAAGCGTTCCCTTTGTGTCGGCGCCAACGGCGTACCATACGTTGGTGTCCTCCACAAACTTATCGCCATTTTTACACGCCGCCAGCAGCGCAATGCCGCCGACTGCCATTGCCGCCGACATAATCAGCGCAACGCCCTTTTTTACCTTCATTTTTTTCCTCCAAAAAATTGTTATTAACCAGCCCTCCGAACGGGCACAAGTTCTTTAAAATATTTTTAGTCGTTTGCTTACAAACGACTAAGGGGGCGCCCCCTTAGATAAATTCGTTGTTTGATTTTTTGTTTTTTTACGCTTTTACGTCAAGTTTATAAACGTAGCAGCTTAATCCGCTTATGCTCTTTGCTCCGCTCTCATCTTCCGCAATTACGGAAGCGCCAGCCTGCGTGCCGTTTACGTACAAATCCCAATTACCCGCGGGCAGCGTATAATTTTTAGCCGTTTCTTCGGCGTTGTAAATTATAAGCAGTTTTTCGTTAGTATCGAGATTAGTCATTGTAAGCGCGACAAACGCGCCGTCTTTGTATTCAAGCTTGCAAACGTATTTACGCAATTTTTCGTTTGCCGCATAGTTAAGCCTCAACGTTTCGCAACTCTTACGGAATT
This sequence comes from uncultured Christensenella sp., assembly GCA_910585785.1. Lineage (GTDB taxonomy): Bacteria > Bacillota > Clostridia > Christensenellales > Borkfalkiaceae > Coproplasma. Next base: position 38,661 of record CAJUEV010000006.1, read on the forward strand.
CGATAAGTCCTTTATAGTACTGCATTGTTTTGTACTGTTCGCTGTTTTTGGAAAGAGCGTTCCAATCTATGTTGTTTACCGCGTCCGAAGCGTTGTAACTGTTTTCGTTGTAAGTGCCGTCCTCGTTCTTTTTAGTGCGCAGCATTTCTTCGCCCGCCTGCATAAAAGGAACGCCCAGCGAAGTTTGCACAATCGCCGCGGTAAGCCTGTTCATAGCGGCGCGCTTTGTAAGGGTGTCCGCGCCCTCGCCGTAAACGTGGCATATTCTGTCCCAAAGCGTGTTATTGTCGTGCGCGGAAGCGTAGTTTATAACCTGCGTGGGATTGGAAGCGTACCAGCCGTTGCCCGCGCCGAAGTTCTTCACGTTATAGCAGCCGGTTACGCCGAACAGCACTTTGTTTAAATAGCTTGCCTTCGCGCCCGTGGCAAAACCGGTATCGTTTATTTCGAAAACCGAACCTTTAAGCCCGTCGCGAAGCACGTCGTTGAACATTGCAATTCCGTTTACACCGCCCGTGGACGTACCCTTGTTAAGTTTCATAAGGTTGCTTAACGTGGCTTGTTCCGCCTCAGGCAGGGTTGTGCCGCCGCCCAGCCAGCCTTCGCCGTAAATAAGCGCTTCGGGATTAGCCGCGTGCACCGCCTTTTCAACTTCCTGCATAGTCGTCAAATCGTGCGCGCCCATAAGGTCGAAACGGAAGCCGTCAAGGTTGTATTCGCTTTGCCAGTATTTGACCGAGTCTACTATATACTTGCGCACCATAGCGCGTTCGGAAGCGGTTTCGTTTCCGCAGCCCGAGCCGTTGGCGGGAGTGCCTCCGTCATAACGGTAATAGTAGTAAGGAACTATTTTATTGAGGTTGGAATCAAGCGAGTACGTATGGTTGTAAACCACGTCCATAACCACGCTTATGCCCGCGTTATGCAACGCCTGAACCATTTGCTTGTATTCGTTTACGCGCACCGCGCCGTTATCGGGGTCGGTGGAGTAACTGCCTTCCGGCACGTTGTAGTTTTGCGGGTCGTATCCCCAGTTGAAGCCCTCGTTCTTGCTTTCGTCAACGGAAGCATAGTCGAAAGAAGGCAGCAAGTGCACGTGGGTTACGCCAAGCTGAATAAGATAGTCCAGCCCTACGGGATTGCCGTGCTCGTTGGTAAGTCCTCTTTCGGTAAACGCAAGGTACTTGCCTTTATATTTTGAAGAAGCGATTTTGTTGGAGAAGTCGCGCACGTGCACTTCCCAAATCTGCGCGTCCGTATAATTTTCTACAACGGGATTTTCAAAAGGCGTTTCCGTCCAACCGACGGGGTCCGTTTCGTCCAAATCGAGTATCATACCCCTCTTGCCGTTCATTCCCGCCGAACGCGCGTAGGGGTCAACCGCCTCCTGCGTGCCGACGGACGTAGTAACCGTGTACGTATAATATTTACCGTTCAGGTTGGAATTGTAGGTATACGTCCAAACGCCCTTTTCGCCCTTGGTAAGCGGGATATTTTCCACCGCCTCGCCGAAAGTGCCCTCGTTAAACAAATTTAGTTTAACTTCCGAAGCGGTGGGCGCCCACAGACGGAAAACAGTGGTATCGGCAGTCAGTTGCACGCCTAATTCGCCGTCGTATTTATACGCGGCGTCAAACGCAGGGCTGGAAAAATAGGTAAGCGGAACCACGCCGACAGAGTCGAATCCGTCCGCTTCCAGCGTGTACGCTTTGGACATATCAAGGTCTTCCGAAAGCGTTATTAAATTTTTTACAACGGTGGCAGGTACAACCGTGCCGCCCGCGGAATCTTTTATTTTTATCTTTTCTTTTGCGATTTCCGAATTATCGCTGGTTATTATTTTGATATGCCTTAAATCCTGCATATCCGCCAAAGAAATAAATCTCATAACATCAAGGGTTGCGCCCCCGTCCGTACTGGTATAATTGTTGGGGTCGCCCGCCTTCGTGTAAATTACCGTGTAATCGCCGTCAAGTTTAATTTTTCTGTCGCCGTCGGTACCGTCCTTTTCGGCGTTGCCCCACGACTCGCCGCCGGGGTCCGAACAATTTACCCTTATTATGTAACCTACTTCCGTAATATCTTCGGGAATGTTTATAACCATTTTAGCGCCGTACGCGCAATCGTGGAATTTGTAACCTCTGCCGCTGACGTCGCCGTACCAAAGCCAAACGTCGCAGTTTTCATAACCGCCTTCGCGGTTATAGTAAATGGTAAGCTGTCTGTAACCGTCCTCCAAAGGAAGTTCGTACTCCTTGCCCCCTCCCTTATTGGTGCAGGACGCAAACACAAACAGCGCGGAAAGCGCCACACATAGTGCGGCTAAAAACTTTTTGATTTTCATTTCCCTTGTTTTCCCTTATTTTTTTCCCAATAACGTCTCGCTTACGAAAAAACAATTTCTCAATAAGTCGAGTTTTCGAAAATTATTATATCATATTTTCGAAATATGTCAATACTTTATGTGCAAATTTTTCATAAAATGATATTTATTTTAAAACGGCAGGCGTTACGGCAAAAAACCGCTTTTGCCTTTAAAAAACATAATTTACGCCAAATATCGCGCCGTCGAAAAATAATACGAAAATAGCAAGCGTTTTAAAAAAATTTTTACACGAAAAAGCGGAAGCAAATTATCTTGCCTCCGCTTATTTTAATTTTTAAACACCTTTACAAATTTCGTAAGCCACCCGCTCGTTATAAAGGTAGGGCAAATTTCTAAATCCGTTGGCAGTCCCCGTCGAATTGCCTGCGGTCGTCCCGTACAAGCCGCGCACGCCGTTCGTCCCTGCCGAACCGTCCACACCGGCTTTACCGGCGCCTCCGTAGTTGCCGGGGTCGCCGCCTTTGCCTGCAAGTCCGCCCGCACCGCCTAAGCCGTAATCTCCGCCCGCGCCGCCCGCGCCGCTTATGTCCGCCGCGTTAGTCGCAAGCGAGCCGTTTCCTCCGTTTCCGCCTTTGCCTCCGTTGCCGCCGTTTCCTCCGTCGCCGGGGTCGCCCACGCCGTTGAGAGAGCTTGCGTTTGTATCGTCGTGCCCGTTGCCGCCCGCGCCGCCGCGCCCTCCGTTACCGCCGTTTCCACCTCTACCGCCTATAAACGTATAATTAGACGAACTTGTAACCTTCAAATTAGCGGAATTTGCAACCCAAATAGCATAACCGCCGTTGCCGCCCATTCCGCCGTAACCGCCCGTGCCGCCGTTTGCACCTTTATCGCCTTTTATAGGTATAAGAAACGAACCGCGCGGCGGATTTACTCCGTCCGAACCCTGCTGCCCCTCTCCGCCTGACGCACCGTTACCGCCTGCGCCGCCTGTTACGTAAAGTTTCGAGTTTTCGTCATAGCCTGAAATATTTACCTTATGCGCCCTTATGCCGTAGCCGCCGTTGTAGCCGCAACCCCCATCGTTGCCCGCAACGCCGTTATTATTACCCGTTGCCTGGTCGTGCAATAAGCCTCTTATTCCGTCGCCGCCGGTGCCGCCCGTTATGCGGGCTGTGCCTTTAAACGTCAAATACAAATCGAAACTGCCGTTTGCTTTAATCGCGTCGTAACCCGTTCCGTTTTTAATGCCGAATTTGTTTGCGGCTGTTTTAAAAATGTTTACTTTCTTCGGACCGAAAGATAACGAATCAATCCCCAGCACCAACGCGCGGTTACGTGTGTTTATTTCTATGCGCATATCAGTAAAAGCGCTTTTCGTACTTGATTTAAACGTAACGTAATCGGTAGATTCCGCAATATAAAACACCAACCCCGCGTTTGAACTTAAATTACCCAAATCTACAACCGCATATTGGTCGTTTATAGTTGTCGACTCCGTAGGCGTAATCAGTTTGCCCAGCCAGCGCGCCGTCAAAGTAATGTTTTCATAAATGTCAGAAGTAGTGGTAAATTTTTGGTCTTTATAATACCATCCACTGAAAATGTACCCAAAGTTTTTCAATTCGGGAATGTTTTCAACAAAAAGCGGCTTTTCTATCGAAAACTCTGTCACTTCCTCGCCGGCAAACTCTCCGCCGCCCGTTTCGTATGTAATGCTGTAAACAATTGCTTCGTATGTGGGCTCTATAAACTCTATTTCGTGCGCAAACAACCATTCGCAGCAGCCGCTTTCGTTCGTTATCGTGTTGCCGTTGTTGTCAACCCAACCCGCAAATTTTTTACCGGCTTCCGTCGGACGCCCAAAATCAACCCACTGCCCGTACTCCACAAGCACGGTATCTCCGTCCTTAATTTTTATATTTCTCTTCGAAACTTCATAATACGCCGTCAGTTTCACGCTGTCGCAGCAATACTCAAAAAAACTGTTGGGATAAACTTCGTTTCCGTCCTCGTCCCGCCAGCAAATAAAATCATACCCCGTCTTTTTCGGCGCTTCTAAAAACTTATCAAACGCAGAATAATACTCCTCGACTGTCCCGCCCAAATATTCGCCGTTTTCGCTATAAAACTCCAACCTTACGGGCTTTGTCGTAATTTCGTTTTCCAGCGTTTCAAAAATTATGTTTGACTTATAATATTTTAAAACCGTCCCTTTCACGTAAATAACAACGTTTTCACCGAAGCAGTCGCCGTCAAGCATAGGCGGCACCTCGGCATTCAGCAATATCCATTCAAGACTGTCGCACTGCATAAACGCGTTTTTTCCAATTGACTGCAACGAGGACGGCAGCACAACCGAAGTTATGCTTGAACCCGCAAAACAGTATTGCCCAATCCTTGTAACCCCTTCGGGTATAACCAACTCGCTTTCGCTGCCCCTATACCCTAACAACGCGCCGCCCAAAACCACATAATCGCCTTTCTGAGCGTCCAGCCACGGCGTACCGATAAAGTCGTGCACCCCTGCCGAAACCACGCTTTCCGCGTTTAACAATTCGGTCACTCCGCTGAACGCAAACGCCCGCAATCCAATGTATTTTGTCTTGTTCAAATCTACCGTTTTTATGTTGGTGTTTCCGTAAAACAACTCCGCGCTCAAAGTCTTCACGTCGTCGGGCACGGTAATCCTCTCCAACGCGGGATTAGCGTATATCGCAATTTTGTTGCTTTTGTCAGTAACGTTGCAGTTTACAAGCAGTTCACCGTTCCACTCGAAGTGCGGACTTTTCACCGTAAAACTTTCTATCCCGCTGCCCGCAAACGCCTTTTCTTCAATAATCAGCACGTTGTCTGTAATGGTAAAACTTTTCATTTTAGGAATGTTGCTAAACGCGCTGTTTTCAATCATTGCCAGTTGCGAGTCTTCCGCAAACTCCACCTGTTGCAAGTCCTTATTGTTTGCAAAAGCGTACCTTCCTATTTTCGTCACGGTTTTGGGTATAATTATCTTTGAAACCTTTTCAATTCCTGTTTCGTCGTCCTCAATGCCGTGTTTAGCCGCGTTTTCAAACGCAAAATCGCCTATTCCCACAACCGTAGCGGTTCTTTCTACCCCGTATTCGTCTTTAATTTTCAAAGTTTCGGGTATTTCAAGAGTGCTGTAAACGTCCTTGCCTATAAACTTCATAATCTCCACGCAGCCGTTTCCCGCGTCCGCCGTAAGATAAGTTATGTCGTTGCCTATGTCTATTTCGCGCATTATGTAATAAAGTAAATCCATATCCATCGCTTCAAGGTTGTGCGTAACCCTTTCCATAGTGGGTGTGCTTGCCCTATTAACGTCCGTGTTATCAATAGTAAACCGCTTTATATATTTTTTAAATCCCCTGTATTGCTTATCACTTTGCCCGTCCTCGCCTTTTTGCGAAAAAACGTCCACCAGCCCGTCGTTTAAAAAGTCAATGCTTCTTTGTTCAATATTCAATACAAATTCGTCCGCTACTAAATCAAACATAGCGGTTACGCCGTTCAACAACGTTGTGTTGTGCTTAAATTCGGGAAAAGTCTCGTAAAGACTATCAAAAATTATACCCGTTGCCCATCGTAACATATACGAATTAAACTTTATTGCTTCCGATACCAAAGTGCTGGCAAATACAATATCGCATGCCGTCCTTATTTTTTTTATAACTCTTTCATCTCTTAATTTACCATTTCCAAGTTTTTTATTATATAACAACTCATATACAAGCATATCAATTGGCTGATATCCACCAAGCGCGTGCACCTTAATGTTTTTATATAAACTGTCGTAATTGTCGTTCCAACGGTTCATATAACCGAAGTATATGTCGGGGTCAATTATGTCCCGCTCCCCCGGATTTGCCGAAAATCCGTGTCCTACCCCATCCATAATATGATAGTCTATTGAAGCGCTTGTGCTGCCTACGTACGGCGTACCCAGCGAAAAAACAGAGTCCACCAAATCAGGGTGGTCCAGCGCATACTGCATATTTGTCAGCCCCCCGCGGGAATGCCCTATAAGGTTCACCCGCGGAAACTTATTTTCAGGGTCCAACTCCCTCAGTGCGGAAACAACCGTGCTCGCCATTATGTCAAATTGTGAATATATATAGTCGTTCGGTCCCGAAGGTTTATTTGGATGAAGCAACACTAACGAATGCTTTGAATTATCAATTATTTTGTTGTCCGGTAATACGTTACTTTCATTTGCGCTTGCATCATCGTTATCTTCAATACCAGTCTCTTCATTTTCAGAGTTATTATTTTTTTCAATAAGTGCATAATTATCTTTATCTATTTTAAATAGATTAAAACTACTTGATGAATAAAATTTACCAACATAAATATTGCACTCAGTTTTTTGCTGCAAAAGTTTCAAAATAGAGTTTTCCATTACCGCAAAATCTCCGGTTGCGTAGTCGTTGCTCCACGTTCTCGGATAGCTGTTTAAACCGGCGGTAATAAAGGTAACTTGCGGCGCTCCGGTAGAAACTCCCACGCCCGCCTTTCTCTTGCTCATATCATATGTTTGCTTATAAAAATCGTCGTAATCATTGCCCACGTTTACCTGAGTATTTATTTTTTGCACGCTTTTCACGCCGAAGGTGTTTCCGCTGTCTAATAAGGCGGCAATTTTTTCCGCCTGTTCGTCAGGGAACGCGTTCTCCGCAAAAACACGCAAAACGGGGAATAGCCCCGCGGATATTGCCAATATAAAGGCAATAAGCAGTGCAACCAAAACAATTTTGTTTTTAGTTTTTTTCATAATTTTTCTCCCTTGTAAAAATTTTTTTATTCTTTCACCCAATGGGCGTAAAGACAAGTTGTTTCGTCAAGACAATATTTGTTTTTATTATTTCCAATTTGAAAAGGCAAAACCATATCGGTTACGTCCGTTTCAAAGTTCCACTCGTTTATACACTCCGCCTCCTTATACCAGCCGCCAAACGTATAGCCTTCACGTTTGGGTTCAGGCGGGATAAAGTCTATCGTGGTTTGGTCGTAACTGTCCGCCCAATAATATCCTTCGTTTTCCGCCCCTTCGTAATTATACATATACGATACGTTTGCTAAAAAATTATTATAATGAGCCACACCTTCCCATTTGTTTTCTGTAAGATTTAAGTATTCATTGTATCCATATACCACTCCTTTACAAGGAAAATAAAAATTTGAACGATATATTTTTACAATTAAAACGTTACTAAATCCTCCTCCCGCATAATCAGGTCGCCAATTGTCTTTATTTGTTTCAAAAGGTATATATAATCTTTCCAGCGTATTATGAATTAAACTTCCCACATGTTCTTCTCCGTAATTAAGCATACGGACATACCCTAACCCCGCAAGTTTTATTCCGTCAAATTCCTCGGGTAATATCAAATACTTTTGTTCTAACCCAAGTTCCGTAAATCCAACCAAATACGCTTCCTTTTTTCCGTCTTTCATAGTCCTTACGGCATATCTGTAATATCCGCTTTCAAATTCGGGTAAATACGGTTCCTCACTATATAAAAAGCATCCCGAAAACACCACACTCGCCAAAGCAACCGCCCCGGCCAACATAACAACTATTTTTTTATATACTTTCATAAATTTCCCCTCCCTTTTTTTAATTTTTATCCCACTTAGCATAAAGCCAAGTCAAAGTTTCTGGGTTATAATCTTCATATTCCAAATCCGTATCTACCCATAGTTCTTTACTTGTTACGTCCGTTTCAAAATTCCATTCGTTTATACACTCCGGCTCCTTATACCACCCGCCGAAGGTATACCACTTGCGTTCGGGCTTGGGCGGAACAAAGTCAATTGTGGTTTCGTTATAATAATCTACCCAGTAATAGCCATCATTTTCCGCTCCTTCATAGTTGTACATATACGATACGTTTGCTATGCGCGTTTTGTTTTTTTGACTATAATTATTCTTTTTTTCAGACTGTAATACTTCGCCCAACAAATTATAGCCGTAAGCATATTTATTACCTACATAAACCGAGTTTCCCGAACCCCACTTTATAACGACCCATTCGGGATTAACATAATAAGGGTTGTTTCCTGTTGTTTCTTTATATTCTAAATTTGTAGGGTAAAATAATTTTTCAAGATTTTCGTGTTTAAAATAGCCTACTTGTTCAGGATAAAGCGACCCCCATGCCAAATAACCGACGCCGGTTATTTTTGTTCCGTTCAACTCGTTGGGCAATACCAAATACTTTTGCTGCAATGCCAATTCGGTAAAACCTATCAAATAACCTTCTTGTTCTCCGTTCGATTTGGTCTGCACGGCATAATCAAAATAATTGCTGGTAAAGGCAGGTAAATATTCTGTTTTAAAAAAACATACCCTAAGCGTTATAATAGCCAATAACATCGCCAAAAACGGCATTATTATAGGAATACTACCAATCAATCCCCAGCAAATAACTTTTGCTATCTTCTTTACTATTTTCATAATTTTTTTCTCCCGCTTGATTTTTTCGCTTTTTATCCGCTTGCGAAAAAAATTTTTTACCGATAGTGCTTTTAAAAGTCAAATTATTCACATTTTAAACATTATACGGGCTAAAATATAAATTTTTTGCCGTAATTTTCGAATAAATGGAAAATTTTTCAAATTAACTATAACACATAATGCCGCGCGTGTAAATAGCAGAATGAAACGATTTTTTAAGAATTACTTATTTTATGCGACAACTTATAACAACGGTTTAGCGGAAAACCGCGTTTTTGGGCTAACCCGTAAAAATAAAAAAAGACGTTGCAACAAAACGTCCTTTTTTTGCAAATTAAATTTTAAAAAATTGATGAATTTATCTTTTTATTATCACTTTGTCGGCGGGCAAGCGCTTATATAATGCGTCCATAGTGGTAAAATCGTACGCCACGGTATCAGCCTCTCTTTCTGCGTCCTCAAAAGACGGGTATTCGGACAGTTCGCACATTTTTTGCGCTTGCAGCTTGCGCAGCGCTATAAGCCCTTCAAACGTAGTAATACAAGCGTGCTGCTTTGTAAACTCGTTTTTGCGCCCCGTATCGTCGGTGCCAATGCGGTCAACCCTTTCAGCGCCAATTTTGTCAAGCGGTTTTTTGGTCCAGCCCGCGACAAGGTTAAACGTATCCCATCTTAAATGTTCAAGTCTGGCAAGGTTGTTTCTTGCCGTGTCCAAAACGGGGTCGGGGGTGCCTTTAAAGTTTTCGTCAATATAACTTCTGCGGACAAGGTACTTTAACTTATCTTTATTTTTTATAATATCCGCTATTTTTTCATCAGCGCTTCCGTAAGCTTGCGCGTACTCGTCTTCGCCGACGACTTGCGCCTTGTTTGTTTCCGCGTCAGCCAAATCAAACCCCAAAAGTTGAAGTTTTGTTCTTAAATTTATAGCCACCTGTCTGTTTGAGTCGCGCTCCGTTTCGGAAAGCAGTTCCCACGTCAAGCCGCGTATGTTTGAAACTTTTTTAGCGTATTCCTCGATAGTTTCGCCGACTACGTTTTCCTTTGAATAAATATTTTCTTCCGCGCCGAAAGTTTCAATACGCGCGTTTATATTGCGCACGTTGTTTATTACAAGGTCGCTGTTAAGCGCGGTGTTTTTGCTTACCTTTGCAAACAGGCGCACTTTTTTAAGCGGAATTCCGTATTCGTTTAAAATCTGACGTATTTCGCAAGCGGTTTCAACGTCCTTTGCGTCGTCTCCCAAAGCGATATAAACCGCCGTAAAATCCGCTTCTTTTATCTTTTCAGCAATTTCGGTATAAAACGAATCGGACAAAATATTTATTCCTTTGAATTTTATGTTGTATTTTTCCGCCGGACTTGGAAGGTATTCTCCGCCGCACCTTTCGTCGCCGTTGGGAAACAGCCCGTAAGACTGATTTTTGAACATTGACTGCAAAACGGACGGCGTTCCTTCGCGAATGTTTTCGTCATAAACAAACGCGTTATAGTCGCAGCCCAAAATCTGCCCCGTAAGCACGCTCCATTTAAGCATCTGGTAGTTAAGTTTGCCGAAGCCCACAAAAATATTGTTTATTTTGTAAGGGTTGCCGCTTTCGCCTATAATTTTGCCCTCGGCGTCGAAATTGCCCTTCAACCGCGCTTTTTGGGTATCTATAAATTCACCCAAAGACTCCGTAACGGGGTGTTTGAAGAAAAACTCTCTTGCGCGCATTTCGTAAGGGTTGAAAAAATCCAATTTACCAAACGCGTTTTGCGCAAAAACAAAGTGCTCGGTACGCTCTATAAACGAGTATTTTACCCTTACCCTAAGTTTTATTTTTTTGACGGCTTCTTCGATATGCGTTTTCAAAGGCAGCAGTTTTTTCGCTTTTTCTTCCTCGTCAGCCCTATTGCGCCCGTATTCCTGCGGCTTATTCTTTTTGTCGATAGGGCTGTAAGACAGCGCTTCCAAAACAAGACGTTGAAAATTTTCGTCGCCCGTGCTGTCGGCGTATTCCGAATTTTTGAAAACTTCTTTAAAAATAATGTTTGTAAGAATTTCGGCAACTTCTATATTTTGCTCGTTGCTTTCGGTAAGCACCACCACGACTATATTTTTATCCGCGCCTACGCCCGCGCGCAAAAGCGCGGACTCGTCCGCCTTGCCGGCAATTACCCTGAAACCTTTATTTAAAAAATATTTAAAACTGTTTTCTACGTTTTCGTCCGATTGTTCGCCCGTAATTACCGTTATCAGTCGTTTAGAAACTTTGTTTTCCGCCCCGCAAAGCGAATTTAAAAACAGTCTGGCGGATTTTTCGCCGCCGACAACCACGTAGCGCACAGTGTCCTTACGTCTGGGAATTATGCGCTGAATCCAAACCCTTACGCTGTTTACTACCCCTTTGAAAAACAGTTTTTGCACCATTCCCAACGTCCAGACGGTGCCGCAAACAAAGCAGAGTATAATTGCCAGAAGATACACGCTGTTTCCGTCCGCAATTACGCTTACCGTCTGATAGTTGAAAACAAAGCAGTACAGGCACAGCGCCGAAACAAAACTGTTTACCAAAACGGAAAACACAAAACTTACCTGCGTTTGATTTTCGGCGGCGCCCGCTTTAAAGTACGCAAGAAAATACAGCAAAAAACCGAATACGAAAATAACTATCCACCATATGCCGGCAAACGGCGAATCTTTGCCCCTTATGCGGCTTCGCTTAAAGTAGCACAACGTGAAAACGCACAGCGCAACTATAACCGCAATTACTATTCCGCTGAAAACATACTCTAATACAGTCATCTTTTTATCCTTTGTAAAATTTTAAATTGATTTCGGTCCTTAAACTTCGCCCTTAAACCCGCTTCTTTAACCCGTCGGATTTATGTTATTTTATAAATTTAAAATAACCCGACTTGTCCGATTTGATTTTTTTATAGCCTTTTATATTAAATTTGCCCGTTTTTTCTTTGATATAAATGTTTTTCGGGTGACAGACTTCAAAAAATCTTTTTGACTGCTCGCTTATTGCTTTGCGCCGAAATAATAACGTAAAGAACGCTACGGGGTGCAGCAAAGGAAGCGTTATATAGACAAAAAATAATTTTGCGTAAAACGTTGACTTGCGCTTATACGCTATCATTTCAGGCAAACGGTTTCTTTTATGCTTGAACAGCCACTTATTGTACTTGCTGTCCGAAATAACGGTATGCAGCCTTTCGCAGCCGAAAAACGCGCTTCCGTCCACGCAAATTACCGTTGAAGGCAGTATAACTTCTTCCAGCGCGGTATTTTTAAAACTGTCGCAACCAATAGTTTCAAGCCCTTCCGGCAAAGTAATACAAGTTAGACGGGTGCAGTCCTCAAAAGTTTGCGACAAATACTTTAAATTTTCGGGCAGTTTAACTTTTTTAAGGGAAACGCACCCAGCAAACGTGCCTGAAAGATTTTCAACATAATCAGGCAAAACGGCTTCAATCAATTTTGTACAATCGCAGTATTCGTCGGGCAGCGCCTTTGACATTTTCCACTCCCTGTCGTATTCAATGCGGACAATCCCGTTTACGTCAGGTATGTTGGGCGTAAATTTGTCTATAAAGCAATTTTCTTGATTTTTCGCTAAGCTATAACCGCAAATATTTTTTGCAGGCAAATCTATATCCGTCCACCGGTTTGAGTCGGATAAAAATATTTTAAACCGTCCGTCCTCGGTTTTGCAAATGTTAGACGAAACTTTAAGTTCATCCAACGCGTTTGCACCGCAGTCTTCACCGTCGCCGTTTAAACAACCGTCCTCCGCTTCAACTTCGCCTGAAAAGTTATCTTCCAAATCAAAAAAGCCCTGTCTGTCAAGATAGTCGTTTAAATTGCAAAACTTTAAACCTTCGTTAAGCAGAATGCGTTTTAAAGACGCGCAGCCGCAAAACTCGTATTTATATAAAAATTTGACTTTAAGCGGAAAAACAATTTCTTGCAGGCTTTTACACCGATAAAACGTTCCGCTAGTTTCGTTAATTTGCGACTTGGCTTCAAAAATATCTTCCTCGTCCACGGTTTCGTTTTCCATCTCGCCGTCAAAAGCGGATTCGTCGCCCAAAAACCCGATATATTCTATCGTTTCGGGAAAAACTATCTTTTTTAAATTTTCACAGTTTGCAAACGCGCCGCGGCGTACCGCTTTAACGCAATATTCTTTGCCGCCCAAAAGCACGGACGGCGGAATAATCAAATTATCTTCCTGCAAGTCGTACACGTAATCAACCGCGGCAAAATCGCCGCACAGTGAATAGTGCATAGGCGCCGAACGGTATGCGCGGGTTAATTCTTCTATCTTTTGCGACAGCGTAAAACTGCCCGGAATATACGTAACCGCGTTTTTGAAAAGAGTTTTCAATAAAAACGCGCGCCTTTGGTCCGTTACGTATTTTTCTGCAATTTTCTCTCCCGATAAAATTTGTCCGTTTACAGGCAAATTAACCGAAAGATAACTGCACCCCGTCCGCATTAATATTTCCAGCAGTCTGAAAAACACGGGGTCTTTTATCGCCTGTTCGCTTAAATATATTACGGCGCAGCGACAATGCGCGCTTTTTACTTTGGCCAAATAGTCGTTAATAAACGATTTGCCGCGGTCGTAATAGCGGTTATAGTACACCCGCAAACCGTTTTCAATAAAGCTTAAAATTTCAGGCAAAACCGCTTTATAGTCGTCTTGCGCGTAATAAATATAGTAGTAGCCGGAGTCGTCGTAAGGGTCGGGTAAAACTTTTAAAGAGCGCAATTCGTCAAGCGAACGCGAATTTTCAATCAATTCGAACACGTTCATTTTTGTTCCCTCACAAACAGCGTATAACCCTTTTTATCGGAAACGGCTTGTTTGAAACCGCCCTTAAAAATTTTAAATTTCGGAACTTTTTTAAGATATATTTTTTCGGCAAAACAAAATATATCGTCCAAATTTATCGCTACTTCCCTGTGTTTATAAGTTTCTTGACAAAACTCAGTTTGTCTGTAAATTCTTTTACTTTTTGCGTTTATAACCACTTCTTTTAAATTTTCGCAGCCTTTAAAGGCCGAAACGTCAATTTTGCGGACTTTTGCGGGAATGGCAATTGTCTTTAACGCTTTGCAATTTTCAAAAATTTTCTTTTCTATCACTCTTGTATTGGGCGACAGGGTCACGTTTTCAAGATTAACGCAGCCGGAAAAACATTTGCCCGTCAATACGTATCCTTTGGAATTGAAAGATTTTATTCCCTGCGAGTTTATGAAAGCGCCGGAAATAATTATTATGCCTTTAAATTTGTTTATTACGGAAAGATTGGGGCAATCCACAAAAACGTTCACAAGCGAACCCACCCTCAAAAACCCTGCTATTTTCGGCGTGCCTAAATTTACGGTATGTAAAGATTTGCAGCGCGTAAACGCGCCCGCCGTCAGCATTGCCCACCCGTCTGGTACGGTTACTTCTTCAAGCATACTGTTGTTTGAAAACGCGTTTTGCATAATACCGCCCACGCGGTACTTCCTTTTATTGCGCGTCACAAATCTGGGCAGCTCGACTTTGCGCATATCGTTGCAGTTTACTTTTTTTACAAGCGCAATTCTTCCGGTTTTAAAAATTTTAAATACCCTGCCGCCCTCGTAAAAATAATATTCAAACAATTCCGGCTTTTCAAGCGCGGTTATTATCGTTTTTTTGTCTTCTATCGCAAAGTCAAAATTTATCGCTTCAATTTTGCGGCTTTGCAAAACGACTTTTCTTCCGCACGCGTCTAATATCTTCTCATAAAAACCGTCAAACTCTGTATCCTTCAAAACAAAAACGCAGGACTTGCCGTTTTTTAAAGCGCAATCCACCTCTTGCAGGCAGGAATCGGAACTAAGAAAATTTTCAGTTACATAAAAAATAATCCCTTTGCAATAATACGAAGCGATTTTTTTATGAACTTCCGCAGTCCAGCTTTTGCCGGATTCTAAAAACCTGTCGTACCATATATGCAGTCCCGAATCCGCGTATTTTACAATTTCGGGCAAAACCGCTTTATAATCTTTATGCGAATAACTTACAAAATAAAATCCGTCGTCCTGGTCGGGCTCGGGCAAAACCTGCATATTCCGTACTTCCGCAAAAGAAGCGGAATTTTGTATAAAAGATATTATTTCTTGTATGTTCATACCGCTAAACCACTTCGCGCGTTCACAAAATTTTTACGGAAACAAAACCGTTTTTTAAAACGTTATTTTTTTAAAAGTTTTTTCCGCGGCAAACGTTTTTAACGCAGCAGGTAAAAATTTTATAAGTTTTAAATATTATACAACAGTTTACCGGCAATTGCAATACCGCGCAAAAATTATAAATTTTGCAAGCCCAACATCTTTAATAAAATGAATTTAATAAAATGAAAAAAGGGCAGAGGCGTGTTTCATAAAGGTAAAAAGCAAATAGGGATAACCCATTCCTTCCTTGCTTTTTTATCGCATTTTCGCTATAATGTTTTATGCCAAACAGTAATTTAAGGTAAATGAATATGAAGACAAAAAAATCTATGTGTTTTGGTTTGTTTTGTTGTTTTGGGCGGAATTTGCTTTTTAAACACAAATATTAATCAATCCCATACATTTGCGCTTGCCGGACAAACCGAAAACAATATATATAATGAAATAGATTTATATCTTGCAGACGCTTTTGCAAAGGCTCGTTTTCCGGCAATGTCTGTTACCATTGTAAACAGACAAAATGTTTTACGAAAACGTAGCGGTGCAGGCAAACATACCTTACAAATACGGAATGGGTTGGACGCTTACAAACGAGCCGCTTAAACAGCCCGCGCTACGCCATAGCGGACTTGCGGAAACGGGAATGTCAATATTTTACATTTTGCCCGAAAGCGAAATAGGAATTGCCATAGCC
This sequence comes from uncultured Christensenella sp., assembly GCA_910585785.1. Taxonomy (GTDB): domain Bacteria; phylum Bacillota; class Clostridia; order Christensenellales; family Borkfalkiaceae; genus Coproplasma. Next base: position 54,361 of record CAJUEV010000006.1, read on the forward strand.
GTAAATACAAACGATTATTTTGTAGGTAAAGATTTGATGGACAGAATCGATTGGGGCGTTATTCTTATGCTGACGGGCGATAAACCGAATCAAATTTCCGCTAACCAATACGTTACAAGACATTTGCTTTACGACCTTGCCTATTTTGTTGTTTTTGCAATTTCGATACTGCCCTCGTTTTTGATTAAGTTGTTCAAAAAACGACTTGCAACCGGAAAATTGTGGATTAAAATATCCGTATTGATTTTATTGCACTTAATTTTGCCGATATTTATTTTGCTGCTACCGCAAATATTTTTTGCGACTCCGTTTTAGGTGGTTTTGGCGTTTGTTCCGGATATGTTTACAACAATTGTTGTTTCTTCCTGTCTGTTGTTTATCGCCGGTATAGCAAAAGCAATTCTTTTAATCTTAAAAAGCAAGTCCGCTTAAAAAATTAAGATAAATTTATATTCATAAAAATTAAAAAAATATAGCGCACTAAACTTCGCAAATGAAGTAGTGCGCTATTTACTTGCCCGCAAAATATCTTTATGACAACCGCCCGTCAGGGTTCCGTACTTTTGGAAGATTATTAAATATTCGGTTAATCCTCCTTTATTTTAAGTTAAGAAAGTCAATGCGGTAATTACAATTAAAAAGTTCTGCAAGTTCTTTCATCTGCTCGTCCTTAATGGTGTTAATTCTCGGCAGGTGCGCGGTAAGCATATAAATCTGCGCCGCTTTTTCAACCGTTTCTATAAGCCCGAATGTTTCGTCCATTGTCTTACCCGCGCCGTATATGCCGTGCATCGCCCAGATTACAAGCCGAAACTCCTCCATCTTCTTCGCCGTTGCCACGCCTATGCTGTTGGTACCGCAAAGCATCCAGGGAAGTATCCCAACGCCGTCTGGGAACACCGCTATGCACTCCGTGCACATCTCCCAAAGCGTATGCGTAAACTTCTTTTCGTCAAGTTCGTGCACGTAGTTCATCGCAAGCGTGTGCGTCGGGTGCGAGTGCATTACCACTCTGTTTTCGGGGTCTGCATTTAATCTTGCCATATGGCACATAAGGTGCGCGGGGAGTTCGCTGGTCGTCCGTCCGCCGCCCTTATAACCCCACAACAGTTCCACACTGTTTTTGGCTATGCGGACTATCCCCAAATTCGTTTCCGGGTCGTCCTCTATGTTCTTGAAGTACTTGCCCGTCCCCGTTACTATAAATATTTTGCCTATAAGCGGCGTTACGTCAAACTCCGCCGCGTTTACGCCCGCAAGCGGGATTTTCCGCAGCACGTTATTCAGGTCAAGGTATTCCGCAACTTCCTTTTCGTCCAACAGATAACTTATGTTTCCGCCGTTGCGCTCGTCCCAGCCCATACGGTACATATTTGACGCGGTCTTGCACATTTCCTTAACGAACGGCGCGCTCTTTATGTCCTTCAACACTCGGGATAAATCTTTTGCCGCTTTATTTATTCCTTCTTCCGTTTCCCTGAATACGCCCTTCAATTCGTCCATAAATCCCATAAAAACTATCCTCTCGAAAAAACAGTCGTCTATTCTGCGTCGTCTGTTTTTTCGAATTTGAGGGGTTCTGCCCCTCTTTGTGTGATTTGCGACGCAAACAATTAATTAATCACACAAATTCACCCCGGTCAGCCGCAAGTATGCGCAAATCGGGTGCGCAACCGAAAAACGCGGTTTTCGGCTGCGCCGTATTCTTTTAATTTCTCTCCTTCAATACCTTGCTTTCGTATTCTCTGATTTCCGTCAGATAATCTTCTTTAAGGTTTTCACGTCTTAAATACTCCTTCCACACCGCGCCGAACGGCAACGTCTTATACTCCTCCTGCTTTACCATAAGCGCCGTAAAGTCCGCTTTATCCTGCAACAAACGCAGTTCGCCGTGGTTTGTCAGCAACGCGTACAACAGCGCCTTTTGCATCGCCCGCTGCCCCGTCACCCAAGCCGAAAGCCTGTTTATGCTCGCGTCGAAATAGTCCAAACCTATAAGCACTTTATCTGACGCGTCGTTCCTTACTATTTCCTTCGCTATCTCTTTGAGTTCGTCCTCAAACAACACGACGTGGTCGCTATCCCACCTTACTCCTCTTGTTACGTGCAACGCCAATTTATCGTAGAAGGCGAGCAGCGCGGGTATCTTGTCGCTGACGTATTCAAGCGGGTGATAGTGTCCGTTATCCAACAGGCAGCAAATATTATTCTTTGCCGCGTAGTTCTGGTAAAACTCGTTACTGCCTACCGTATAACTTTCCACGCCGATGCCGAACACCTTGCTTTCCACCGCCACAATCACTTTGTTTCTGTCGTAACCGCACGCAAGTATTTTATCCAGACTGTCCTTTAATCTCAGTCTGGGCGTCAATCTGTCCGCGGGCACGTCCTTTAACCCGTCCGGTATCCAGATATTTACAAGGCTAGGCGACTTAAACTCGTCCGCGAAGTATTCCGCTATGCGCAAGCACGCTTTACAATGCTCTATCCAGAACTTTCTTATTCTCTCGTCCGGACTTGAAAGCGTAAGTCCGTCCTTTACGTTTTTATGGGAAAACATTGTAGGGTTGAAGTCTATGCCCTGCAACCCTATTTCCTTTGCAAACTTCACCCACGGTGCAAAGTGTTGCGGTTCGTATTTATCCCTGTCCGCCGCCGCGCCGACCGCGTAGCTTGCGTGCAGGTTCAACCGCTTTTTGCCCGGCATCATTGAAAACGCCTTTGTTATATCCGCTTTCAATTCCTCAAAATTCCTTGCCCTGCCTGTGTAGTTGCCCGTTGTCTGTATTCCGCCGCTCGCCGCGCCCCCGCCGTCCAAACCGACTACGTCGTCCCCCTGCCAGCAATGGATTGACACAGGTATTTCTTTCAGGCTTGCCAGCGCCGCTTCGGTTTCTATGCCTTTGCTACCATACTCCGCCTTCGCAAGTTCGTAAGCCGTCATATCTCGTTTACCTCAAAACTTTTCTTTATAATTTTTCGCGCCGCCGCTAAATTTTCTATCTCGCCCGCGCCTATCATCTGCACTATTAAGTTGCCCGTCGCCGTCGCTTCAACAGGGCCCGTTATCACACGCTTACCTGTTGCCTGCGACGTAAGTTCGTTTAACAGCGCATCACGGCTGCCGCCGCCTATTATATTCAGCGTTTCATATCGCTTACCCGTGTTGCGTTCAAGTTCCGCCAGCGCTTCCGCATAACTCTTGGCAAGGCTGTCGTAAATTACACGCATTATGCTTGCCGTACCGATATTCGCTGCCGCCGCTTTCTTTATCGCCGCCGTCATACTTTTAGGCGACAAAAACATCCTGTCGTTTACGTCCACCGTTATTTTGCTTTCCTTACAACGCGCCATTTCCGCAAGCGACGCAAACGTCAAATTGCCGCCTATCTCACGCTTTACGCTTTGTATCATCCACAAGCCCATTATGTTCTTCTGGTACCGAAAACCGCCGTTTACGCTGCCCTCGTTGGAATAGTTCGCTTTCAGACTGCATTCGTCCGTATGCGCATACGCCTGCTCTATGCCCAACAGCGACCACGTGCCCGAAGATATGTACGGACTTTCGCTATCCAGCGGCGCCGCAAGCACCGCGCTTGCAGTGTCGTGCGTGGCGGGAAGCATTACAGTTGCGGTATATCCTATTTCGGCCGCTATCTCTTTTTTTATTTCGCCTTCCGTCGCGCCCGGCTGCGATATTTCTTTAAACAACTTATCGTCCAGTCCGAGGGCGGCGATTACTTCCCTGTCCCAACTGCGCGTTTGTGCGTTTACCAAGCCCGTGCTTGTCGCGTTGGTGTACTCCTGACGCTTCACGCCCGTAAGTAAAAAGTTGAGATAGTCCGGCAGCATTAAATAACTTTCCGCTTTTGCCGCCTTGCCGCCTATCTTATCCGCATAAAGTTGGTATATTGTATTGAACGGCTGAAATTGTATTCCCGTCCGCGCATAAAGTTCGTTAAACGATACTATCTTATGCAATCTGTCCGTTATCTTTTCCGTGCGGTTGTCCCTATACGCATACACTTCGCTTATAAGACGGTTTTCTTTATCCAACAGCGCATAGTCTACCGCCCAGGTGTCTATGCCGATATATGACGGAGTATAACCCTTTTCCTTCGCCGCTTTAAGTCCCGCAATCACTTCCGCATACAGCCGCTCCACGTCCCACACAAGATGACCGCGCTTGCTTTGCGTGCCGTTACTAAACCGATACACTTCTTCCGTTTTCAGCAGTCCGTCTTCCAGCCATCCGACCATATGCCGTCCACTCGATGCCCCTATGTCTATTGCTATATAATACGTCATTTTTGTTTATTCCTCGTCCGTGCGTTCAATCGAAATTATAAAGGGGTTTTCCGTCATAATTTCGTCAAGCTTCTGAGAGGAATACTCCTTATCAGTATTTAAAGTCGCCTTAAATACGCGGCTTTCGCCGTCGCGTACGATAGATAGACTTTTTAACCTGTCTACCGCAAACAACTCTTTTATTTTAACGCTTTCACCGTCGTCGTTTCGAAATACGATTTTAATCTGATAAAATAATTTGGTACTGAACAGACGGCATTTAATATGACAGATACACTGAACGGCGATTACTATAACCGTTGCGCCCGTTGCTACAATGTACATACCCGCGCCTGCCGCCATACCTACGCCTGCCGTCGCCCAAATCCCCGCGGCGGTTGTAAGCCCGTGCATTTTCTGTCCTCGGAACATAATAATTCCCGCGCCCAAAAAACCTATTCCCGAAACTATTTGCGCGGCAATCCTTGCGCCGTCGGATTCCATTCCTGCAAAAGCATACTTACTTATAACCATCATAAGCGCAGAGCCCACACAGACAATAGTATGGGTACGTACACCCGCCTCTTTATACCTGAGCTTGCGTTCAAATCCGATTGCAAAACCCAAAATCACGGCCACAAGTATATTGACAAGATAAAGTAATTCACTTAAAACTATTTTCCACATTCCGTTATCGCTTTAAAAATTCTCTCCGCTATTTCAGCCATTCCCTCGTCGCCGGGATGCGCGGCAACCCCTTCGTGCGCAAACTTGCCTACGGCTTTCATATTGTCGTCCCTGCCCAAATCGTGCAGTTTTACAAACATATAACCCTTTTCTTCGGCAAAATCTTTTACAAACCCGTCGAAAGGCGGATATTCCCAAAACAAATCGGTAAGCAGTATCTTCGCGCCATCCTCGGCGAAGTATTTCACCATTTGCGCATACTGCGGCTTAAATTCTTTCAATCTTACGGTAAGATTCGCGTTTTCGCCAAGTCTTATAACTATTAAATCAGCGCAAAACCCGCGCGCAGCCGCATAGCGCGTTTTCAGCAAGGACATATCGCCGCAGCGCTCCCATTCGCTTAAATTTGCAACGCAGTAAGAAACGCTTTTACCGTCCTTTTCAAGCAGATTTACAAGGCGATGAACGTAGTCGTTTTGCTTTTCGCTTGCCGCCATTCCCCAATCGCCGAACCAGCCCAAATTTTCCGCTTTGCCGTGGCGGGTTATTGAGTTGCCCAAAAACAAAATTTTTAAATTTGCGCCGTTTTTAAAGCAAAACGAAACGCAATCGTTTTCTTCCAGTTGCCCCTCGGCAGGCACGTCGTTTTTAATTAAATCGCTTGAAATTTTCATTTTTTCTTAAAAGTTAAACGCCTCGCACGGCGCCATTTGTCATTGAAATATACCCGATAAACCTAATTAGTCGCGGTATATGTGCCGGTTAATTGAATTTTTACGTTATTATTTCAACATTTCTATTGCGGGAAGATTGTGGCTTAAAAAGCCCGCGTGCAAAAACTGCTCGCCCGAATCGGGGTGATAACTTTCAAAAAAATCGCCCTTCTCTTCAAGCGCTTTGTTCAAAAGTTTAAGCGTGCGGTTTTTTAATTCTTCCGCAAGTAAATTCTTGTTGTACCGCGCAAGCCCTTTATAAACGCAATAATTTGCAATAACCCAAATCGCGCCCAGCCAGTTTGAAGGGTTTCCGCTTTTTACAAGGCTGTACATTTTTTCGTTTTTAGCAAGCGTCCTTATGCCGTATTCCGCAAAAAAATCGTCGTTTTCAGTAAGATGCAAACACATTTTTTCCGCTTGACTTTCGCTGCATATACCCGCGTACATAGGCAAAAAACAGCCCCAGAAACGTATTTTAAGGGGAAAAGAAGTCCAATGCGGGTCAAGACCGGAATGGAGCGCAACGCCTTTGACCGTGCGAACGGTTTTATAAACGCCTATATCCTGCGAATAGTATATACCGTCGCGCTCGTCCCACATTTCTCTGTTGACGGCGTTTTTAAGCGCTTCGGCTTTTTTCAATTGCTCGTCCGCGTTTTGGTTAAGTTGCTTTAAAATGCGCGCAAGGGCAAGATATTCCATATAAATAAAACAGTTTAAAAACACGTCCGCCGCGCTGTTTTGCGGACGGTAAAACACGGTGGGATTGTTGTCTATACCGACCATAATATCGTCTTTCCAGAAAAACAGCCCCGACTTTTCGTCATACTGCGTTTCTTCGAAATAACGCATATATTTTTTCAATTTTTCAATATCAAGCCAGTTAAATCCGCCGGAAAACTCGCCCGCGTTTAAAGCCGACTGACACAAAAACGGCATATGCTGGTTCAGGGGCGTGCCTTTAAGGTGTTCGCCTTGAAAAAATCCTTCAAACAGACCCCCGCCCGAAACCATAATGGGAATAAACCCGTCATCTTCCTGCGCGTCCAAAAAATTTAAAACGCAGCCCCGCATATGCGCCGCAGCCGTTTGTCTGCTTATGCCCGTTCCGCGCGCCGCTTCTACGCCGAAATTTTCAAAAGCGCAGCGCAATGACAGCGCTTCCCAATAAGAATCCCAGCCCCAAAGCTCGCTCATATATCCCGTGCCGGGCACTAAAAAGGGATATTTCAAATTTTTTGCGGGCGGTTTTAAAATATTTTTAAAATTTGCAAATATGTAATTTTTTATTTTGGAAGTATCCATAATTTCGATTAAATTTCAACCCTCATTCCGTCGTAAGAGACAAGTATTCCGCAATCTTTAAAGCAAGCTTCCACTTCTTCGTGCAGCCCCGCGTGATTGTGCGTTATGTGCGAAACTATAAACTTTGTGTTTTTATCGGTTGCGCCCGCCCCGTCCAGCGCGGCTTTAAGCCGTTTGTTCTGCTCAAAATTCATATGATGAACATAGTAATTGCAACCCATTGTGCCGTCCATAATAACGCAGTCAAACTTTTTTCCGTAATTAATTATAAAGTCTAACGTTTCGTCAAAGGGATAGCCGCTGTCCAGCAAATACAAAACTGCGGTTTTTCCGTCGTCGATAATAAAGTTCAGCGCAACCTGTTCGGGCGCGTGATTCGCTTTAAGCGGAGTTACGTTATAACCGCCTATATTTGTTTTTTTAAACGGCGTTAAAGTATGAAAAACTATGTTTTTGCGTATTTCATCCCTTATGGGAAAAAGTTTATAATATCCGTCAAACAGCCTTTCCACGTCCTCGTTACCGTAAATATGCAGTTTTTCGCAATTTAAAACAGGCGCGAAATCAGTGCCTCGGGTGCTCAACAAATTGGGGCAATAATGGTCGTCGTGAACGTGAGTTATCAACAGGTTTTCCACGTCGCCGAAATTTACTCCGCTTTGCATAAAGTGCATATGAGTATCGGCGGGCAAATCAATCAAAAGTTTGCCGTCAATCAGCGTTTGCGAAAGCGACCTGAGGCTTTTCCCGCCAGCTTTTCTTGCCGCCCGGCAATGCTTGCAACCGCAAAACAACGCGGGATAGCCTTCCCCCCCGCCAGAACCTAATATTTCGATTTTCATAATTTTTAAAATTTAATATCGCTTATGCGACCTTTAATAATCAAATCTTTCAAAATTTCCATTTCCGTTTTTACGCAATTTTTAAGCCTTTCGTCCGTTTTCCACTGCTCGCTTTGAAAATCGGCGCCCTGCGTAAATGCGTAAACTTTGATAAACTTCGGCAATAAAATTTTTGCAAGAAGTAACGCCCGCCTCATATGAAAGGGCTCGGTTATCACGGTTACGCTTTCAACCCTCATAACGTCCGTCCGCTTGCATATTTCCGTAAGCGAACAGGTTATATTCTGAATTGTGTCGAAGGCGTTCGGCTCCTCTATTATCGCCGTTTGCGGAACGCCGTACTTTAAAAGCCTTTCCCGCAAAACCGTACACTCCTTAACTGATTTATCCGCTACCGCCCCGCCCGAAACTATCAAATTTTCCGTTCCGCCGTTTTTATAGTAAGCGGCGGCTATTTCCGCGCGGATTTGCGCGTATTTAGGCGCGGTGCCGCAAACCACGGCAAAATCGGCTTTTTCAACTCTTTCGTTAAGCCCGCCAAACAAAATACCGTCCGTTTGCTCGGGCGTAAGTTTTGATAAATCCGATTGCGACAAATACATAAAACCTCTCAACAAGCGCCGTTTATAAGCGTTACGGGCACGAAATACTGCTCTCCCCTGCCGTTTACCGAAATTTTGATAACTATTTCGTACTTATAATTTTTAAGCGCGGTGGGAGTAAACTTCAACTCGAATTTGTTTGTATGGCTGACTTTGCTGCCGTGCCAGTGTTCCAGCCCCACCGCTCTTTTATCGCCGTTTGCAAGTTTCCACTCCTCGGGTATGCCCGAAATTTCCGCGTTGACGTATTGCGAAAGATAAAGTTTATTGCAAAGCGTAACGATTATGCGCTTTTCCGTTCCTTCTTCTATTTTTGCCAAACTTTCGCCAAAATTTACCTTGACGGTAAGCGAAGGAAAATGATAGCGCGCCGTGCAGGGGCTTTCTTTTAAAAGTTCTTTAAAATTTTCCTGTTGATAGGGGTAAAACGCGTTTTCGTCGTACTTCAAGCAATTTGCCGCGGTAATTTCAAAACCGTTTTCCGTAAAGGCGCATCTTTCGGAAGAAACAACGGGAAACTGCTTTACAACCCTTTCGCACAATGCCGAAACCGTTTCGGGCACGTTTAAAAGAAGGTCGGGACGAAGGGTGCAAACCGCTATTTTTTCGGAACAGCCGTTTTTCCATTTGTCGGGAATGCTTTCCGCGCCGCTTATAATTCCCATTATCGCGCCTAGCGTTCCCGCCGTGCAGTCGGTATCCTCGCCGCAGTTTGCGGCAAGGCAAATGGACTTGCCGAAGTCGCCCTTGCCGTAAAGCCAGCCTATCAAAACAATTCCTATGCTTGCGGGCGCGTCGTACCCGTGCACCGCTTTGGGAATATCTTTGTCCTTATTTTGCGCGGGGCACTTTGCGCTTGCGGGAACGGAGGGTACGCCCTTCCACTCGCCGCCAATCTCGCCGAAGCTTGAAGGCTCGGCAATCAAAAGTTTTTTGCGCGCCGTTTTCCAGTCGTCGCCGTTTTTAAAGCACTTCAAAACGACTTCCACCGCGTTTCTTACCCCGCACTTTTCGGGAAGATATGAAAGTCCTATTTCTATAAGTTTGTTTATATCGCTTTCGAAAAACGCCGCAGCCTGTACTGTTGCGGTAAATATCGCCGCATAAATCCCCTCGCCGCTATGGTCTACGCACGCGTCATAATAAGCGTAGTTTGCGGCAAGCGCGGGATTACCCGCGCAAAGGCAAGCCCAAATTTCGGTACGAATCCACGCACCGTTGCTTTCGCGGTTTTCGTTGCGCAAATAGCCTGAAAGGGGCGGAACTATTCCCATCGAATAATTGTTTTTACCCGCGCCGTACTCCGAAATTTCCGCCGAAACGTAATTTTCCCAATACTGCGCCAAGATATGGCTGTCAATATTTTTGCCCTCGTGCTCTACGGCGGAAAGCCAGACAAGCTGCAAGTCAACGTCGTCGTTGGGTACGGGCGAAGATACGTCCTGCATAAAAAAGTCAATATCGTACACCCCGCGGAAGCACTCGAACGGAGCGCCGAGCGTGCCGCCTATATTTTTGCCCAAAAAGCAGCCTTTTACTTTATCGCAATAAGTTTTGTAGTTTATTTTCATATTTAAATTATAACACTTTGTTTTAATAATTCAAGCCCCCGAAGGCGCACGCCTTCGGGGGCTTTGCCCGTTACTGTAAATTAACCTTAAATTTAAGCGGCTTCATTTGTTTCGATTGTTCTTACCGAAGAAATATAAACCGTTTTACCTTGACAGGAACCCATCAACCGCAAAACTATTTCATCGCCGTGCCTATCATATCCGGCATCCTGCGTGTCAATAACAACCCGCGTCCATTCGTTTTGTGCAAGAGTAGTATCGTTGCACCACCAGCCGCCCGTTTTTACGCCGCTGTCGGCGGTGTATGCATAAAACTCGATATATCTCGAATACTCGCTCTTTGCAAGGAACACACCCGTTTCATTGCTTGCGATATTCGAAATTTTAATGGAACCCGCTTCGCTTCCGTAATGCTGTTCGGTACTGTAAGCCACGGTGTTGCCGTTGGCGTTTAAGTTTGCCGCGCCCAACTCGCTTGCTTCAAGCAATATTCCAGTATCCGCTTTTTGCAATATCAATTTAAAGCTTGCATTAAGCGCGCCTTCGGCGGAATAAGTTAAAGTTATCGCTTGCGAGCCCGCGTATGCGGGAACGCTGATTTTTCCGTTGCTTACGGGCACGTTATTGCCCAAAGCGTCTTTAACGGCAACAGTAACCTGCTTTTGTACCGTATTGCCGAACAAATCCTTAACAGTACTTTTTACATCGGGAAGCGCATATTCGGTACCGGTATATTTAACAAGTTTACCGTTTTCGGCGCCTTCAAGCTTTACCGCGATTGTATTTTGTATATACGCGTTGACTTTGTCTTCGCCCACGATATATTGAATATTGCTTTGCGTTGCATTCACAGGACCATTGCGTCCGCCTATTCCGAAGTTGTCGCCCGTAACCTGATAGGTTGAGAAGTTTACCTGCCCCGCCTCGTACAAATTATTGCCCTGTTTAACGTAAACGCAAAGTTTATCTCCGCTTCTTGCGTAAATCATAGTAGTTTTAACGGTAGAAGACGAACGAAGCGCAGCCATAACTTCGCTTGGGGTGTTGTAAACGTCTACCATTCCTTTCCAGGCTCCACCGTAGCCGCCGAATTTTCCGTCGTTGTTAACTAATTCGATACCGAGAAGCTGGTCTGCTCCGCCCATGTAAGCGCCAACGTAGTTCCAGCCCGCAGCGGGAAGAGAAACGTCAAACGTCATAGCCCAATGAGTAGAACTGCCTATTTTATGCGACTGCGCGTCGCTGCCCGCAGGAGCGGTGTAGGCGTAGCTCTCCCAGGTTAAAGCGTTTACGTTATCAGCATAAACGGCTTTCACCGTATGCGTGGCAGCGTTTGTCTTAAACTCGTCGGTGAAAATTTTCAACGTACCGTCTATAAGATAATAGTCGAAAATCTTTCCCGCTTTTGCCTCGTGCGTAAGTTTAACCGTCGCGCCTTTGCCGAAGACTGTGCCGCCTTCCGTTGCGGAAGCGCCGTCCTCAAAGGTTATTGTGCTTGTATCGGCAAAGCGTATTCCGAATTCCGCGCCGTTTGCGGTAAGTTGATACTTGTTGCCCTCTATGTCCTCACCGTTTACGGTGAAGCACACAAACGCCTTGTTTGCAGGCGCGCCGTTGCAAGTCAATGTAACAACTTCGTTATCCTTGTAAGCCGTTCCGTATTTGGGCGCCGAAAGTTCAAGATATTGCGACGAGCTCGTTTCCTTGGTTACCTCAACGTCCTCGTAAGGTACGCCGTATACCGCGGTTACATAAACTATATCGCCGGCAGCCGCGCCGTTGAAACTGTATACAAACTTATTAAGTCCCTCGTCCCAAACGCTCTTTTCCGCTATGTTTTGGGGCGCCTTATTTCTGCCGAAACTTACTTTAACCCATTTACCGGCAACGGTAACCGCGTCTCGGCACCACCATCCGCCTACGGCTATGCCGCTCTTTTCGGAGTATACGTAGAAATAAATTTCTCTGTATTTGTCAAGGTCGGCCGCGCCGTTATTCAACGCAAACGCCTGTTCGTTGCCGCTTAACGTAACTTTAAGCGTGTTGTTTGCGTCCACCGTCTTATCTTCGCCGTCATAACCGAAGTCGGAAACGTGCTCTATCTGAGAAGGCTTCCAGCCGGTTTGTGTGGGATGATAAACAAGCCCGTCGGTTTCGCCCGCTTTATCTATGGCGTTAAGTTTTTCGTTGTCGTTTTCAATACGGTCCTCGTATTTTACGGTTACGCTATGCGCGGTGGTCGTCGTTGTAAACGAAGCGTCTTCAAACGAATTGCCGTCAACGAAAATTCCCGCAAAGTACTTTCCTTCGGGAGAAGTTCCCTTGTAAGTTATAATAACCGTGGTTCCGACAGGCACGGTAACGGTGCCCGTTTTGTCGCCGATATACAGCCCGTCGGAAAGGGTGATAACACAGGCGTCTACGTATATCGCTTTGACGGTTACGTTTTTATCAGTAATATAGAAAGTGTCGCCGGTAATGTTTTGCCCGTTGACTTCATAGCAGAAGAACAGTTTTTCGCCGTTTTGTTTGGGCGCGGAAAGTTTGACTTTGTCGCCTATGCGGTAATCTTTGGCGGCGAAATCCACAAGGTCGTCGCCCTTGGTAAGCGTTGCCGCAAACGTTGCGTGCACAAGTTCGGTTTTTGACGCCAAAGCCACCACTTTTATATTTTTAACGGAGCCGTTAGTCAGCGTTTTGTCGTTTTCGGTGACGGGTTTTCTTGCGCCCAAGCCAAAGCTTTCGCCGCTTTTTAATTGAAGGTCTGCCGATATATCAACGTTGGCTATAAAATACTCTTTTCCGTCGTATTCTACAAAAGTCTTTATAATCGAGCCCAAACGCAGGTATTTGACGGTTACGGGTTTGGCTTCCGTCGCCGCGCGGAACGCCGCAATCACTTCGTTTGAAAGCGCAACGCCGTTGCCCCACTTCCAACTTCCGCCGTAACCGCAGAATTTTCCGCTTGCGCCGTTTAACTCGAAACCGAGAATCTGGTCTGAACCGCCAACATACGCTGCGGTATACGCCCAATCCGACGCCATATTGTAAACGTCGTAATAAAGCGCCCAGTTTTTGCCTGCGCCCAATTTGTGAATCTGAGCGTCGCCGCCTACGGGAGCCACATAATCGGGAGTAGCCCAGGACATATTTTCATACGTAATTTCCCCGTCGACGTATCTTACTTCAACGGTGTTTACGTCTTCGGTTATAACAAACGAGTTTCCGGGCAAAACTTTGCCGTTAAGCAGGAAGCAGTCCACCGTTTTGCCGTCTATTTTCTTTGCGGAAAGGTTTATTGTATCCCCTTTGAAGAATTTGTCGGAATCTAACGTAACGTTTTCTTTTGCCTCTACCTTTGCGGGCGCTTTGGGCACCGCGTTCATAGAAGAAAAGTAAAGTTTTCCGTTGGGAATAACCTTTTGACCGTAATCGAAAATAACTCTTATGGACATACCCGTTATATCGTTTGTTCCTACGGGTTTGTTGTTTGTGACGTTCATACTGCCCGAAGCGCCCGCAGGGTATTCGCCCCAAACGCGCGTGGACCATACCATTTTAAACCACTTGCCTTTTTGTACAGCGGTATCGTTCCACCAGTTGGAGCCCATTACTATATTGTCGTTGCCTTCGTAATAGACCCACATTTCAAGCTGTTCATAGTCGGTTATATCCAACATAGCGGGAACGTCAACCGAAACGTACGCTTCGTTATTTTCGGTTTTAGTTACGCCGTCAAACGTTATTTCGTACGCGCCCTCGGTATTTCCGTCGGGAGCGCCCGCGGGGAATTCGGAAACAAATTTACCCTTATAACTGCTTTCGTGGCAGTTTACCTGTTTTGCGCCGAACGCCTCGTTGAAGTACAGCACTCTGTCTTTAACCAGCCTGTCGGGGCTGTCGACTTTGCGGGTGTATTCATAATCGTTTGCGTTGCCCACCGCGTCTTCAACGTGTATTCTTATCGCATACGAGCCTTCGCCCTGCTCTACCGAGAAGCGTGTGTTTATTATAGGCACTTCCGTTTCGGTTTTGTCGGGAGCGATATAAAAAACCTTAGCCCAGCATTTTTCGCGCACGTAGTCGCCAGACAACGTGTACGAAGGCATTTTGTACGAATTGCCGTTTATAAAAAACGAAGGTAAGTTGCGCTCGTCAAGGTTTATGGTAGGCGCCGTTCTGTCGGCAAAGTCGATAGAAACTTTTACGTCGCTTACGTTTTTTCTGCCTGCGGAGTATACAAACTCGTAAACGCCCGCCTGATTTACAGTAACCGCCTCGTAACTTACGTCAAGCTCTTCGCCGGAAGCGCTTTTTGCGGATTTAAGATAAACGTTGTATCCCGCAAGAATCATTCCGTTTTTGTCTACAACGTCATAGTCGGGAATAACGTACGTGCCAAGGTCCGCTTCAATTCTTTCGGGGGCGTCTATGCGGCCGTTTACTTTATTACAGCCGGAAGTTATAGCCAAGCCGGAAGCGCTTACTGCAAACACCGAAAGCACCGCGATAAATGCCTTTCTTTTTTTAGATAATTTCATAATTTTCCCCTTTATAATTTACTCGCTCGCTTCAAGCGCTTTTACGTACACGCTCCACTGTGCCGCTATTTCGGCGCTGCAAGTCGCCAATATCGAAGAAGCCGAAGTTCCGTTGTACAATTCTTTATCCGGTCCGGAAATACCGGGCAAATCGCCAAGTCCTCCACGATACGCCATAGGTGACGCATTTATGGGAAATACGGGAACAAAGTCGTTGCCGAACGCCTCGATTCTCGAACGTACGAAGTCCGAAACTGTTACGCTTTCATCGGGAACGTAATTTGTGGGATAGGTAAGTCCCTGCAACTCGGTCGCAATTATTTTTTGCGCACGGTCGGAGAACAGGTATACAAGATAGTCTTTTGCAAGTTTTTTCTTGCTTTCGGGACGGTAAGCGGGTATTCCTATGGGGTAGTTGGGCGTCGCCGTATAACCCATAAGTCTTGCCTGTTTAACCGCATTGAAGTCCTCCGCGCTTACGCCGGCAACTTCCGTTTTCCCCTCGTCAACGGCGGTAACCACTTCTACAAGTTTGCTTTCCGTGCCTACCGTTGCAAGTTTTTGCGCAAGTTCGCTTATAACGGGGTTGCGCATCATTCCTATTTTTTGGGGATTGAGCATCAAGTCGGAGGACATTTCGTTTTCAAGCCAGTCGCCGTTTACCATAAACGCAACTTTTTTGTTGTCGTCGCGATAGCCGTTTGACAAAAACGCCGACTGCGCGTCCGTAAAGCCCATACGTCCCGCGTGCTTGTGCATATATCCGTTGTCCGCGCGCATAATCTCGCTCATCGTTTCAAGCGCATAGCGCCTGCCGTCCGCGTTGTTTATTTGCTGTCCGAGTTTCCACGACGAAGTCGATTCATCCCAATATTCGCCGTAGAAATATTTATTAAACGATTCAAGTCCTTCATACTGCGCCCACCAAACTACTCCCACGTAGTCCCAGTAGTAGTTGATGCCCGCAGAAGCGGAAAAGGCGTAATAACCTTTGCTTTTAAGGTCTTCTGCCATTTCTATAAACTGGTTAGTGGTTTTGGGGAGCGTCCATTTGCCGGCGCCGAAGGCTTCGTCCAAGGTGCCTATATTATAACAAAACGCCGACACCGAGTTGTTTGAAAACATCTGATAGCGCTTTCCGTCCTTCGCTTCCGCATAGTCGTAAAGCGTTTTATTTGTTTTATCCTTGATTGCAAGCGTTTCTCCGGTGGGAATCGCCTCGTAAACGTCCGTTAAATCTTCAAGTTTTTTTGCGTCCTGCGAGTCGTACATATTCAAAAGCGGCATAACTATGTCGTTTTTTTCCTGATTGGATTTCAAAAGCGACTGTATTTCGCCCGCCTGATGGCTTGCAACGTATTTTACGGTTACGCCCGTAAGCGCCTTATAATCGGCTGCAAGTCTATCGTATACCGTCGAGCCGAATCCGCCCGATTTATAATGAATGGAAATACTTCCGCTTCCGCCGCCGTTGCCGCCGGGGTCGTCATTATGTTTGCACGCCGTAAGCCCGAACGCGGCGCTCATTATCATTGCCGCGCCCATTGCGGCACAACTTATTTTAAAAATCTTTTTCATTTATCTTACTCCTTATCTTAAACTTTTACGGGAATAACAAAAATTCCTTCGCCCGCAGCAAGTTTCAAATCTACTTTGTTGTTTTTGACTTCGTAAATTTTTCTTTCGCCGTTACGGTAAACAATCGCGCGGTTTGCATTTTTAAACTCGAAGCTGACAACCGACTTCTGCTGGTCTACGGGGTCGGTAAAGTTGGTTACCATAAGTCCCGCCCTGCCGTCTTTATCCTTAAACTGTCCAATAAGCGTATCCTGCGTTGCCGAAACTTTTTTTGCGCAGGAAAGTTCTTCAAGTTCGGTATTGAAGTTAAAGCTGGGATTGATGTATTCGGGGTCGTCGGCGGTATTTACCGTGCCGTTTACGCCCATTACGCCCTCCCAGTCGAAGCTGAGATAAACGTGGTCGAATTTGGAAATTTCCTCGTTGACTTCCTTTGCCATCTGATAGTATTTGGTGGGCTTGCACGAAACGTCGTTTTCAACGCAGCCGCCGCCGAAGTTAAGGAAGGATTTACGGTAGGTAAACCAGCTGAATCCGTTTATTCCGAAGCACATATCGGTGTAAACCTGAAAAAGGAATTCCGCCTTGGAGGTAATTTCTCTCTGTCTACCGTTGATATCGCTGTAATTTTGAATAAACATATGGAACTCGGCGTCATTCGCCTTAGCGACGTCCGCATAACAGCTCATATCGTAAAGCCACTGGGTACCAATCGCATATCCGTCGCTTGTCTGCAACAGCGGATAAATATCGGTTGAAAGAATTTTTCTGCCGTTTATTTTTGACAAAACTTCGTCGTAGAGTTTTGTGGCGTAACTCAACGTTTCGTCCATCTGGGTGTTTGAAATTTTGTGCATCATATCGCCGTTGATATACAGCGTTATGTCCTTGCCGGCATAAATTTCGTTAAGGCGTTCCACGCGCTCCGCAACTTCGTCAAAAACGATTTCGTAAGGTTCGTCCCAGACGTTTATCATATCAACCGCGGGATAAACGCTGTAATCGGTTTCGTCAAGTTCTACCCCTTCAACATTGGTAAGCGAAGTATCCATACCGACTATGGCTTTAAGTCCCGCTTTTTCACAATTTACAAGCTGCTCGGTAAACGCGGGAGTGCCGCGCTTTGCCATAACGCCGTCTATAAACATATGCGTAAGTCCCATTTCCGCCGCAAGCTTATAGTCGGCTTCGGTATTTATGGGAGGGTCCCATCCGCCAATCCACATATATTGATTGTCCTCGTATTCGGGGTACTTTTCATCCGCGGACGAACCGCCTCCGCACCCCGCCATCGACAGCGCGGTTATTCCCGCGACTATCAGCACAAAAGCCGACTTTTTGCCGAACTTCATATTTTCCTCCTAATTTTTATTTTCAATTAAATATTTTTTTGTACGAAGACGCTTCGTACAAGGGGCGCATAAAAATATGCGCCGAAATTTTAAATTTTTTGGTTTAGCCCTTTATGCCGCCGACGCTCATAGACTCCATCATCGTGTTCTGGAAGCATATAAACATCACTATTACGGGAATTACGCTGATTATCAGCCCTGCAAACAACACGGGATAGTTTATACCCCTTGTCATTTCAAGCTGGAAAATGTAAAGGCCCGAAGAAAGAGTGGGATAGGACTGTAAAAACAGCGTGGGCTCCATATAGTCGTTCCACAACTGAACTACCGCCACCATAAACAACGAGCCTATTACGGGCAACGCCTGCGGCAGCATTATTCTGAAAAATACCTTCAAATGGCTTGCGCCGTCTATAAAGCCCGCTTCCGCATACGTCCAGGACAGGGTCCTGAAAAACGAATACAATACTATAAAGTTGAACCCGAAGCCCGCCGCCTTTGTGACAAGCAAGAAGGGCGTGTCTATAATTCCGAGTATCGTATACACCTTGTATTGCGAAGGGAATGAACCGACGATGGGAATCATCATAGTTACCAGCGCAACGCCGTATATAAAGCCCCTGCCGGGAAATTTGTATTTTGCCACCACGTACGCCGTAACAGAGGAAACAAACACCCCTAAAAAGGCGCCGCCGCACGAATACCAAACGGAGTTCCAGAACATTACGAACATATTGTTGCCGTTTGCCTGAACCGCGGTAAACGCTTTGCCGTAGTTTGAAAACAACCACTGTTTGGGAAGCCCGTTAAGGTTTTGGTTGAATTCGGACTGCCCTTTCAACGAAGCCGAAAGCGCCCAAAGCATTGCAAAAATCAACGTGAAGGCGTAGATAGCGAAAATTATAAATACAACTATCTTTGCCACGAGAAAATCTTTGCTGCTTCTCATTCCTTTTCTTTTCACAGTTTTCATAGCGCCCTCCTCAATAAGTGACCTGCGGGTCTATTTTATTGAATATATAGCGCACAATGAAGACCACCGGCACGCTTACAAACGTAAAGAACATACCTATCGCCGCGGGATAATTCAAATCCACCGCTTTTTGCGTCTGACGGTATATCCAGAACGAAATAGTCATAGTAGCGGGGTTATCCACCTCCGCGCCCACGCCCGCAAACAACAGTATGGGACCGGTACTGTTAAACATAGACGTTATAACCAGAATAAGCGTTGTGGAAAGAGTGGGCCATACCATAGGCAGTATAATTTGGGTAAGCTCCCTGTACCAAGGGACGCCGTCAAGCTTTGCCGCCTCCATTACCTCCTGCGGCACGCGCGACATAGCGCTTTGATATAAAATCATATTTATACCGAAACCCGTCCATATGGTATACGCGATAATCGTTCCCGTAGCAGTGGCGTCGTCCGTAAGCAAAGGCGGAACGCGCACGCCGAACAGTGACAAAAGCATATCCAAAGGTCCGCCGTAATCAATAAGCATTTTATAGGTGGTTACAAACAATACCGCGCTTATTATCGAAGGCAGAAAAAACAGCACTCTGAAAAATTTGTATCCCCACAATTTTTTATAGAGGAAATAAGCCACAAAAAACGAAACGGGCACCATACAAAGCCCCGCGGCAAAGTATTTGAAGGTATTTTTAAGCGCGCTTACTATTACGGAATTGGGATTGCCCCACTCGTTGAAAAATCTTTGAAAATTATACAAAGACCATTTGAAAATTTCGCCGCCGTTTTCGCCGTAACCTTCAAACTCCTGAAACGCCATTATTATAGAGTTTGAATTTATCCAAACGTAAAATATGGCAAACTGAACCAAGGGCAGCAGCAACATTCCGTAACAGAAAATATATTCCGAAATTTTGCGTTTGGAAATCTTTTTTTTCTTTTTCGCCTGTTCGGGCTGCGGATTTACATCTTCCGCAACTTCTTCGACTTCCGCGGCGGTTTCAACCGCCAAAGCTTCCGATTGCTCCATCTTTTCCCCCTCCTTTATTTATTTTTCAATCGCCGCGGCAAGTTTGTTGCAGTCGGCAATTTCTTTCAAAATTCTGTCGCTGAATTTGCGCTTTCTGTCGTAAAAAAACAATCCGTTCTGTTCCTGCTCTACGTCGTAAAGCTGAGTATAGCAAAATCCGCTTATTTTTTCGCACGAAAGATATGACTTAGTCATTCCCAGATATTCCGCCAAAAAATCTTCTTCCGAGTCGAATGTATGGTAGCCCCAGTTTTTGCCCTTGCAGGAATATGCCATTCCGCCGTATTCGCTGGCGATAAGAGGCAACTTTCCGTCGTACAACACGCTTTCCTGCGCGGCGGCGGGGGCGTACGTCTTATCCATAGTTAAAATATCGGACTTGTTTATATCCTCAACATACTTTAAAGTTTTTTTGCTTAAATGATAGTTATGAAAGTCGAATATATCGGTAAATTTTCCGTGATAGCCGCCGCTTGCGTCTATGCAGGGACGGGTGCCGTCAAGCGCTTTCGTCGCCGAATACGCCGCTTCCACAAAACGTATATCCCTTATCAGTTTGCTGTTTTCAAGGTCTTCCCATACTTCGTTCAACGGACACCATATAACTATCGAAGGATGGTTGAAATATTGTTCGATAACCTCGCTCCACTGCGAAATGAAAGTACCCAGCGAATCCAGACAATCGTACTTCATACCCCAGCTGGGAAACTCGCCCCAAACAAGGTAGCCCGCCTTGTCGCTTTCGTACAAATATCTTTGCTCGAAAACCTTTTGATGCAGGCGCGCGCCGTTGAAACCAAGCGACATAGAAAGTTTTATGTCCTTTTCAAACTGCTCCGCTTCCTTTGCCGTATAAATTCCGTCCTCGTAATAGCCTTGGTCTAAAACAAGCCGCTGAAACACGCTTTTGCCGTTTATTTTAAATTTTTTGCCGTCGTACGTCACCGTACGCAAGCCGAAATAACTGCAAACCTTGTCTTCGCCGAAAATAACTTCAACGTCGTACAAATTGCCTTTGCCCGCTTCCCACAAATGCGCTTCCGAAAGCGCAATATCGAAAACCCGACGGTATTCGGTGTAACCTTCCGCGCTACCTACAAGCCTGCCTTCGAAAAACACGTTTATTTTGGTTTGCGCGCAACCTTCGGCAAAGACTTCCGCTTTGATAGATTTATTTAAGGGGTCGGGATAAAACTTAACTTTTTTTATATAATTTTCAGGCGTTTTTTCAAGCCATACCGTCTGCCAAATGCCGGTGGTTCGCGTATAAAAACAACCGTGCGGATTAGGCTCTTTGCACTGCTTGCCGCTTGGGATATTCTCTCTGACGTCGTCGTGAACAACAACCGTTATTCTGTTTTCGCCCGCGACGGCGAAAGGTGTTATATTCGCCTCGAAAGCGGTATACCCGCCGACGTGCCTTACCGCAAATTTACCGTTTACGTACACTTCCGCAATATAGTCCACCGCGCCGAAGTGCAGTACAAGCCTTCCCGACAAATCTTCCTGCGAAACGTTTATAAGTCTTGAATAAACGCAATCTGTAATATAGTCGGTGTCGCCTATGCCAGAAAGCACCGATTCGGGACAAAAAGGAACTTCTATCACATTTTTTAAATCAGGTGATTGCACGTCAAGGCACTTGCCTTTTCCAAACTCCCACAACCCGTTCAGGCATATGTAAAAGTCGCGTTTAAATTGAGGATTGGGATGTTCGTTTCTATACATTTTTTGTTCCTTTCTATAATTTCATAATTATTTTATCAAATGAAAGAAGATAATACAATAGCAAGGGCGCTTCCACTTTCTTACTATTTAATTCGGCGCAACTTCCAAATTCTTGAAGCGATATTCCCCCGTCTATTCCCTATTTATTCCAAAATTACCTTAAAAAATATATTTAAACTTCCATTTTTCGGAAATAATCATTTGTAAA
The DNA here is from genome assembly GCA_910585785.1 of uncultured Christensenella sp. Taxonomy (GTDB): domain Bacteria; phylum Bacillota; class Clostridia; order Christensenellales; family Borkfalkiaceae; genus Coproplasma. The sequence goes on from CAJUEV010000006.1 coordinate 75,778, forward strand.
GTCGCGTTTTTTGTGCTATTATTAAAATAAATTTACAGGCGGTTAACAAGCAATATGGCAAGCGTCAGTTCTGAAAAGCATTTCAGTTTTAAAATAGACAAGCAGTCCGACCACGAGGCGATTGCAAAAATTGCGCGCGCCCTGTCCGTGGACGTGCGGCTCGAAATTTTGAAATATATGCTTAACCGTTCGGTAAGCCTTTCCGAAATTTCAAAAAACTTGAATATTCCCATTTCAAGCGTGTCTCGCCATATTGACATTTTGGAAGACGCGGGGCTTGTGGTGATAAGTTACCAACCGGGACTTAAAGGGCACACCAAATTTTGCGCGCAGGCGGTTTTGGACGTAAAAGTTTCGCTTGTGACAAATCCCACAAACAATAAACTTAAATCTTTTATCACCGAAATGCCCGTTGGAATGTACTCCGACTGCAAAATAAGCGCTCCCTGCGGAATGGTTGGCAGGGAAAACCGCTTGGGCGAGTTTGACGACGCGCAGGTATTTTATTCGCCGCTGCGGGCGCAGGCGGAATGTCTTTGGTTTAAATCGGGGCACGTGACGTACTTGTTTTCATCCCCGCAAAAAGATTGCGAAACACGTCAGCGCATAAGTTTTTCGCTTGAAGTCTGCTCGGACACGATTTATTACAACAACAAATGGCCTTCGGACATAACGGTGAATATAAACGGTTTGGAAATTTTGACTTTTACTTCGCCGGGCAACTTCGGCGGCAAGCGCGGAAGATTGACCCCCGAATATTGGCCGGTTACAAGTTCGCAGTTCGGGCAACTTAAAAAAATATCGGTGGATAAAGAGGGCGTTTATTTGGACAACGTTTTCATTCACAAACAAGTTACCTTTGACGACTTGCGGCTTTTCGAAAAAAATTCTATTTCGTTTACGATAGGCGTCAAGGACGACGCCGAGCACTGCGGAGGAATAAGCATTTTCGGCAAAAACTTCGGCGACTTCAATCAAGCGATTATTATGAAAATTTCATAACAAACAAACCGCCCGCAGGCAAAAGCCTGCGGGCGGTTAAATTTTTCAATCAATTGTATTTTTTCATTAACCTTTTAACGCTTTGTTTAAATCTGTCTATATATCCGCAAACATAGTCGGCAATATCAAGCGTTTTGTCCGTTATAAGCGGCGTCAAATCCATTGCGTAATTCAAGCCCGTGTACGTATCGCAGGCGTGACTTTCGCAAAACGTAGCGTTTGCAAGCCGTCTGCCTTCCGCCGCCAAATCGTACCGTTTGCCGCCCGAAATCTGGCTGTCGAACACACTCGATAGCGCTCTGCCCAGGTTGGGGTACGCGCTGCAATCCAGATAAACCTTTTCCTCGTCGTTAATCCAGTCAAGGTTTCTCCATACTTCGCAACCGTACACTTTTTCGGGCTGTTCGTCTGCGTTTAATTGCCGCAACGCTTTTATTGCCTTTAATGCCGTTGCGACGTGCGTTTCGTGCTTATCGGCAAGGTTATGAATATACACATACTTCGGCTTTGTTGCCTTCAATATTTCAACGTAATCGTTAATTACGCTATCGTTGTTGCCGTCCTTCGCTTCATTTGAAGAATATCCCAACAATATCTGCGCGCCGTAGCCCCCCACATATGCCGCTTTTTTCTGTTCCTCTATGCGGATTGCCTTCATTTCCCCGTCCGTATAATCCGCGTAAACGCCGTTTCTCGGGCTCCCCGCGCCGTCCGTTGTGACAACCCCGCAAAACCATTTGTCTTGCTTTTGAAAACACTCCGCTATCGGCGCAAACGCCATAAACTCTATGTCGTCCTCGTGCGCCGCAATACACAGGTGCGTGGTGCGGCTTAACGCCTTGTTTTCTTCCTCGCCGTCCGGTATATATACTATCTTGTTCATAACAATTTCGCCGCCTCTTTATCTATTATAAGCGTGCAATCGGGGTGATTTTGCAATATGCTTGCGGGAACGGCTTCCGTCACATCTCCATTGACAAGTTTATAAACCGCCTCTGCCTTGTTTACGCCGCTTGCAAGAATTAGTATTTTTTTTGCCTGCATTATGCTGTTTAACCCCATAGTATACGCTTGTTTAGGTACTTCTTCAATATTGTTGAACAGCCTTGCGTTGTCCTTTATTGTGCTTTCCGTCAGGTTGACAACGTGCGTCGTACTTTCAAACGAAGTGTTCGGCTCGTTGAATGCTATATGTCCGTTACTGCCCAGCCCCAACAGTTGTATGTCCTGCCGCATACTTTTCAAAAGTTTGTCGTACCTTTCGCACTCAGCCTGTTCGTCTGCCGCAACGCCGTTTTCTATGTGCGCGTTTTCAAGGTCTATATCTATATGTTCAAACAAGTTTTTGCGCATAAAATACGCATAACTTTGCTTATGCTCTTTCGGCAAACCTTTATACTCGTCCAAATTAACCGCGCGGATATGCTTATAACTTGTAGGGTTTTTTGTATGGTCTGCAATCAGTTTTTTATACAGCCCCAGCGGCGTTGTGCCCGTCGCAAGCCCCAATACCGCGTAAGGATTACTTCTTACAATATCAATTAAAATTTTCGCCGCTTCCGCGCTTAATTCTTCATAATCCTTCGTTTTTATTATCTTCATAATTTCCTCCTGCGTGCCGAAAAAATACCCCGCGCAAAATCGGCGGGGAAAATTTCAAAATTATATCAAATCCGTCCGTAGCCCGTATTCGCCACTGTCGGAAGACGCGGGCTCCGCCTGATTTTTGCCGCGCAGCATAAACACGCACGTCCTTACAACCAAAATAATCGCAAACGCAATATACGCAATCAGCGCCACAGCCGTCCCCGTAAAGGCAAAACCCAGACAAAGCGCGACAACCGCCGCAATAAGCGCGGCAATATGCGTATATGAAGCAACAAGTTTGGCGCACTTGCCGAAAGTGTTGCAAAGCCCGTTCTTTTTCAACTTGCTAAGCGCAAAACACAGCAACATTCCGCCCACTATAACCAATTCGGTTACGACAATCACGGAAATTACGCTTAACAAATCCATCAAAAACAGCATAGGCAAACTTCCGTAATACATACCTTTGACAAACTTGTCTATCGCGGCGGCGCCGGTTGTTGCTCCGTTCGCCGTAAGCCCGTTTCCGTCCTTATACAATCCGCCGAAGGTTATTACGCCCGCCGAATACGATTTGAAAGAAGCGGTGACCATATCGCCGAACAGACAAAAATATTTTCCCTGCGACTTCAACGTCAGTCCGTAATAATACCCGCGCAGGGTGGGCACGCTTTCGCCCGTTGCCCTGTACAAGTCCGGATAATATGCCTTTAAATACAACTCGTAAACCGAATTGTTATAATCTTCCGCGGACAACTGCGCTTTTTTGTCCTCGATTTCCTTTAACTGCGCGCTTATATCCTCGTCTTTTACCGTAGCAATATATTGTTTATACCCGCCGACGTCGTAATCTGATATTTGCTTTTGTTTGCCCGTGTAACGCACGGCAAACCTATAATTTTGTTTTTCGCTTTCGGAAAGGGCTAAATACGCCTCGTAAGTAATTTCGTCCTTGCCGCCGTTTTTCACGCAATACGCTTCAAAATCGTCGTACGTCGCGCTTACGTTGCGCGAGTCCGCTACAAAATGATAGCCGTGTAAAGAATAGACTTTTGCGTCGTCCCCGTCTTCAAACGTGTTTATAAGCACTTTTTCGCCGTCGGAAGTAATTTCGGCGGCGCCGTTTTTAACTTCAACGTTGATAGGCTTTGCGTTTTCCGACCCGCCCAACGCGTTATAAACAAATTCGCGAAAATCGTCCGCCCCGCCGTAATGCGCCGCAAACGTGACGTTTTGCCCCGCAAAAATACCTAAAAACAAAAACGCAACCGCCAAAAAACTTGTCAGCAAAATATTTGCGAAACCTGCCGTAATGCTGCCCTTTGCCACGGAATCGGAAAACAGCGAAAGCGTAAATCTTTTAATCCAGTTCAACATACGGAAAAATAAACTCCCGAATTATTTATTGCCGTACTCTCTGCCCATTATTGCTTCTTCCGTTTCAAAGTCGAACAAATGGATATATTTTTCATCGAAGGCAACGTTTACTTCGTCGCCGTTTTTAAAGTTTGCTCTTTCGGCAACGCACACCACAAAGTCCTTGCTTTCTTCCGACAGATGAACGAACAACTGCGTGGTGTTTCCAAGCACTTCCTTTAAAGTAAGGGTAGTTTTTAAGCCTTTTTTAACGGTTTTTATGTTTTCTCCGCGCACGCCCAAAGTCGCTTTGTGCGGTTCGCCGTCAAGATATTCGGGCTTAATGCTGCGCAAATTGCCAAGATTGTATGCGATAGTCTGCTGATTTTCGTACGTCACGTTTAAATTGTCGCCGTCTTTTTGTATCACAACGTCAAAAAAGTTCATTTGCGGAGTGCCTATAAATCCCGCCACAAATTTATTGTCGGGGAAGTCGAACAAATTAGTGGGCGTGTCTATCTGCTGCACAATACCCAATTTCATAACGACTATGCGCGTTCCCATAGTCATTGCTTCAACCTGGTCGTGGGTAACGTAAATAAACGTCGTATGCAGTTTGTCGTGCAGTTTTACTATTTCGGCGCGCATCGCAGCGCGCAACTTCGCGTCAAGGTTTGAAAGCGGTTCGTCCAACAAAAAAACTTTGGGGTTGCGCACAATCGCTCTGCCAAGGGCAATGCGTTGGCGCTGTCCGCCGGACATTTCGCCCGGCTTTTTGTTAAGCTGTTCCTCTATGTTCAAAACTTTTGCCGCCCAATTTACCTTTTCCTTTATTTCGGCTTTGGTAAAATGGCGCATAATCTTCTTTTGGTTGCCGTCTTTGTCTATTTTTACGTCGGGTATCTTTTTCATTTTCAACCCGAAGGCAATATTTTCGTAAGCGGTCATATGCGGGTAAAGCGCATAGCTTTGAAACACCATTGCAATATCCCTGCTTTTGGGGTCCACGTCGTTTACAAGCGTATCGCCTATATAAAGTTCGCCGTCGGAAATTTCTTCAAGTCCCGCAATCATTCTTAAAGTGGTGGACTTGCCGCAGCCGGAAGGTCCTACAAACACTATAAATTCGCCGTCCTCAATTTCCATATTGAAATCTTTTACGGCGACAAATTCTTTTTCCGTCTTGGGCATTTTACCCTTGTTTTTTATAAACTGTATAAGACTGAATCTTTTTTTATTTTTATATCTTTTATAAATGTGCTGTAACGACAAACCCGCCATTAAATTTTTTCCTCCCTATGCTTTGTAATTATTATATCATTCGAAAACCGCGTTTTCAACGGTAACCCCGCTTCCACTATTTGACTGTTTATCGTCAACTTGTTTCCAAAAAATGAAAGTGTTTTCAATTTTTAAAACTTAATTTTACCGTCCTCGATAAACACCGTCTTGCTAAGTAAAATATTTTGCGAAGAACTTCCCGCAAAAATTTTATACGCGCCGTCGTTTACCCGCCAGCAGTCTTCCGCAACCGAATAGTATGCAAACGCGCGCTCGGTAAGGCTTATGCAAACGTTTGCTTTTTCGCCCGCTTTAATTTTTACCTTTGCAAACCCCCTCAATTCCTTGACGGGGCGGTAAACCGTGGGCGAGCACTCCTGCACGTACACCTGCGCAATTTCGCTACCGTCTATTGCGGAAACGTTTTCCACGGCAAAGCAAACTTCCGCGCAAAGCCCTTTCGCTTTAATTTTCAAATCTGAATATTTAAACTCGGAATAACTGAGTCCGAATCCGAAAGGGTATTTAACGTCCTTGGGGTGCCTGTCGTAATAGCGGTAGCCCACGTCAACCCCTTCGGTATAGCGCGTCGCCGCAGTATCGCAATATCCGCTCGCCACGGCGGAACGGCAATAATTTACAGGAAAAGTTTCCGAAAGTTTTCCGCAGGGATTTACCTTACCGCACAAAATGTTGCAAAGCGCTTCCATTCCGCGCTCGCCGCAAAATCCCGCGTAAATTATCGCTTTTACTTTATCTTCCCACGCGCTTACGTCAATTGCCGAACCTGCGAAAATTATTACCACGGTGTCGGGGTTTATTGCAGCCAAATCCAAAATAGCGCGCTCCTGCGCAAGCGGAAGGCGCATATCCGTCCTGTCGTAAGACTCCGCTTCGATGTTTACGCCGGTCCCCACGCAAATTATGTTTATATCGGCGGCTGCCGCCATATTTTTGCCGACGTGCGGTTTTGCGGCATAATGCGCATAACCGTTTGTACCCAAAACTTTATCGTAATAAAACATAGTTTCAAACGGTATTTTTACGCTTAATTCTTCTTCAAGCAGTTTGCCCAAATCAAATTTTTTTGTCAACGGCACCACGCGCGAGCTGCCGTCGCCGGCAATCATACCCGCCTCCGGCTTTGCATAACAACCGAAAAGCGCGGCTTTTACACCCTTTTTAAGCGGAAGAATCGCGCCCTCGTTTTTCAGCAAAACCATACCTTCTTCCGCAATTTTTTGCGCGGCTTCAAACCGTTGCTCCACCGTCCTTTTCACTCCCTTGCCCGTTTGCATCTCTTTGCAGCGGTAAGCAAGATTAAGCACCCTTTGCGCGCAGGCGTCCAATTCTTCTTCGGTAATTTTGCCCGATTTGTAATCTTCCGTAAATTTTTTGTAATTTTCCTCGTTGAAAGGAAATTCTATATCGCACCCCGCCTTTGCGGATAATGTACGGTTGCGTACAGCCTCCCAGTCCGAATACATCGCCCCGTCAAAGCCGAATTCTTCGCGCAAAACTTTAAACCCTTTTTTATTTTCGCTTGCGTATTGCCCGTTAATCTTGTTATACGCGCTCATCATAGACACGGGCTTCGCCTTGCAGGCAATTTCAAACGGAACGTAATAAATTTCGCGCAGCGTTCTTTCGTCAACTTCGCTTGACTGTTCAAAACGGTTATACTCTGAATTGTTGCAGCAAAAATGTTTTAAACACGCGCCTATTCCTCGCGACTGAACGCCTTCGATATAACTTTTTGCCATTTCGCCCGCCAAAAGAGGGTCCTCGGAATAATACTCGAAATTTCTGCCGTTTAAAGGGTGCCTTTTTATGTTTGCGCCCGGTCCCAGAAGAATATCAACGTTTTTTTCGTAGCAGTCGTCCGCAAGGCATTCGCCCAAAAGCGTAGCGCAATCTTTGTTCCACGTGTTTGCCAAAAGCTGCGCGGAAGGATATGAAACGGAGGCGAGCGTCACCGTTTCGCCCTTTTCGTTTTTGCGTTCCGCCCTTAACCCCACGGGGCCGTCGGATACCGCCGCCGCGGGCAACTTGCCGTCAAAGTCCATAGTGTACCAAAAACCGTTGCTGCACAAAAGCCGCAATTTTTCTTCCGAAGATAAATCTTTAACCGTATATCTTTTCATTTTTTACCTTAAACTTTATTGTTTTACACGTTTATTATAAATGTTACGCAACCTTTAATCAATACCGAAAACGCTTCCACTTTTCTGACGTTTAAGCGCCTTGTGTTTCCAAATTTTAAAACCATACCCGCCTTTGTTTCTTACATAGTAAAAAAGCGATATAAGAGGCAATAAACCTAATAAAACCCGCGAAACAAAGTTTTTTAACTTGCCTCGCAGGGTTAAATTTTTTTACTTTTTATTATTTGACTTTTTATCAATCGAAACGGTATTATTTGTCGCGCGCGGGCTAAATTTCAGCACTTGCCGCCGTCTTGCAACTTCTTCAATATTTCCACGTCGGCGGGGCAAAATGCGTAGTTTGGTATATCGTCAGGAGTAATCCAAGCCATTGCGTTATGCTCTAAAAGTTTGGGTTGCCCCCGCAATATGGCGCAATTAAACAAAGTAAGACATATAGTTATGTCGGGATAGTCGTGAACGACCTCCGTAAAAATATCGTACGGCTCCACCAAAATATCCAGCTCTTCCTTACATTCGCGCACAAGCGCCTGTTTCTTCGTTTCTCCCTTTTCAACTTTGCCGCCGACAAACTCCCACAACAGTCCTCTTGCCTTATTAGCGGGGCGTTGGCAAATTAAAAACCTGCCTTCATCCCATATCAGCGCCGCAACCACTTCCGCACAACTTTTCATATCAAACCAACTTTATTGATAAAATTTTAAACCTCTTTCCAAACGCTATAATTATAGTCCTGTCAACCTGTCTTTTGCGATACCCACCCATAAAATAGTCCGCCTCGCGCTTTCCGTTGCCAAACAATTTTATTTAAGCGGATATAATTTAATTTTTTCAACAAATTTTATATGCCTAATAAGTTTGCAAACGTCAAACGGCTTTCCGTGTCCGGAAAAAATTTTTTTAGGTTGTAATTTTATAATCTTTTGCCAGGACATTAAAAAATCCGTCTTGTCCTCAGCCCAAATAGTTATATTGCGCCTTGCGGGAAAACCGTTCATCGCCGCGTCCCCGCAAAATAAAAATCCGTTGTTTAGCAACAGTGAAACGCTGTCCGAAGTGTGCCCCGCCGTTTCTATAATTTTTCCGTTTAAAATATTTTGCAACCGCCCGACGTTGTCGCCGCAAACGGTTATTATTCTGTTTTCAAACTCTCGCTTAATCGGCGGAAACGAGTGTTGCCCCTTTCCAAAAATTTTCATCAGGTTACAAAACGCAAGCGCAAGTTTGCCCGTGCAACCTCCCTCAAACGAATTTTGCCCCCTACGCAAAGTAACCAAGCCCTTTCCACTCATAATAATTTTAACGTCAGGGTTATCCGTCAAAAAGTTGTTTAAAAAACCTGCGTGGTCGTCGTGCGCGTGCGTCAAAAAACAATATTTAATTTCGCTGACGGAAATTCCGCGCTTCTTTAATTTTCTTTTAAAATTTTTATAATTACTTTCATACCCCGTATCGATTATAACGTACCCTTCGCCGATGGAGTACGCCCAACAATTTACAATTCTGTTGCCCAAATTAAAAACGGTAAAATTTTCAGTCATATCTAAGTTAATTTATTTTTAAGATTTTTCGCCGCTTCCGCATTGTTTGAAATAATCATACCAACGGTTAGGCACTTTTCCATTTCAGCGCAGTTGCCGCAAGTTTCGCAATTCTTTTTAAGCGCGCATTGTCTGATTTCGCACAGGCTGCCGCAAAAAACGGTTTTAACTCCGTCCGCGCGGCACCCCTCGCAATTTATCATTTCGGGCGTAATTTCAACGCCGTTCATTTCAGACCAACTTTTTGCCACCTTCTCTCGCAAAGCCCAGTCGTAATTCAACTTTGCCTTTCTCGCCTCGCACTTTTCGCAATCCAGCCCGCAGTATGCAATAAGTTTTTTCATTTGTTCCCCCTCGTATTAACCTTTATTTGGTTTAAAAAATTAGATAGCCGCGCCCTGCAAACAGCCGTTTTTCCGTTAAACAAGTGAATTGCCCACTGCATATGTCGCCGTTTACGTTCTTCAAGCCTGTTTGCAAGCGCCTTATTTTTATTTGAACACTTACCGTTCAGCACTTTTTGGACATATAAATGCAGAGAGGTTCAAAACCCAGATTTTTGTACAGTTCATACGCCTGAGTATTGGGCGCAAATACTTCCAGTTGAGAGTATTCGCAACCGCAGTCTTTGAAAAAACGTTCCGCTTTGGCTAAAAGCGCTTTACCAATCCCCTGTCTACGCTGACTTTTTAATACAGCCAAATCGCTTATAAATCCGACTTTCGGGCAAGTCGTAGTAATTTCCTCCTCGCCGCCGCCCTGAAAAATTTTGCAGATTACCACGCCGACCGCGCGCCCTTGCTTGACCGCGATAAAAATTTTGCCGTCCTGCTTTTTTACTTCTTCCGTCACAAATTTAAAATATTCTTCACGGAAATTCTCTTTCAAAACTATTACGCCGCGCTTGTCCAATTCGGCGATATGAGTTTGCAGCGTCACCAACAAATCCTTCACGTCGTCCGCATATTCATCCGTAAATTCCGTTATTTCAAATTGCATTTCTTTCACATTTCCTTACGCATAGCGGGGTTAGGCGCTTTGTATAAGCTGTATATAATATTCGGTTATGTCTTTATCTCCGCAGTCAGCCAAAAATTCTTCTTTGGTGCAATTTTTAATTATTTTGCCGTTGTTCAATACGCAAAAACGGGTTGCGGTTTTGGCAAGCTCGTCCAAAATATGGCTGGATATAACCATTGTTACGTCCTTTTCCCTATGAATTCTTTCCAATAAATTTCTTATTTCCAAAATTCCCTGCGGGTCAAGCCCGTTAATAGGCTCGTCAAGAATCAACAAATCCGGTTCGCCAACCAAAGCCATTGCAATGCCCAGGCGCTGCTTCATTCCCATTGAAAACGCGCGCACGTCTTTTTTGCCCGTATCCCCCAAGCCGACAAGCCGCAAAAGATTGCAAATTTGGTCGTCGGTATATTTTACGCCGAGAGAAAGCGCCTTCGCTTTGATATTTTGGAAAGCGGTCATATCAAAATAGAGCCCCGGCTTCTCTATCAAAGCGCCTATACGTACGGACGAAGCAAACGCTTCTTTATTAAGCGATATCGTGCCCGCCGTAGGTTTAAGCATATTGCAAAATATTTTTAAAAGAGTGGTTTTGCCCGCCCCGTTGTTGCCGACAAGTCCGTACAGCTCGCCGCGCTCGATATCTAAATTAATATCTTTAAGAATACTTTTTTTACCGAAAGATTTTTTTAATTCGGTTACGGATATAAGTCCGTTCCCCTTATATCCACCGTTTTTTAAACTTTTTTTTGCAAAAACCAAAATACTGCCCGCAATAAACAACGCCATATAGCTTAATAAAATAACTATTTTTAAACCGTACGGCTCTCCTTTATCGCCACCCGGTTCACACCCGAAAACAGTATAGAAATCTATACTAAAAAGTTTTTCCGCATTGAAATATTTGACCGCGAGGGATTCAATTATACCGTAAAACATAGCATTGAAATAGAAAAGATAGGGTACTATAATTATAAGCACTATATATTCTCTTTTTAAAAGCAGGCATAAAAACATTAAAACGGTACCCGCGGCAATGGCGTTCAATGTATATACAAAATATCTTAAATAGAAGTCCTGTACGGTAAAGCCGTAATTGTATTCGTATTCATATTTATGCATACAATGCTCTCCCAAAGTATAGTTGAATATTATTTCAACTATAAATTGCAGCAACATATAAAGCACGCAAAATGCAACTATGTATACAAACTTTGAGAGCACGTAAAAAATTCTGTCCGATAAGGAATAATCAGGGACGAGATTCTTTGTGAATTTTGAAGAAAAATCCTTAGTGACAAACGGAATTATAAATATCCACGATATTAAAATCAGCGTTGTGCCTGAATTATATAAGTTTAAATAAACTGACCCGGAATTTTCGTATGGGACGTAATACATTATGGGTTCCACAAAAACAAGACATAACGTAATAATGAAAAAAGCCAGCACCATTTTTGATTTGAATATTTTATAAAAATCAAATTTCAACATTTTAAGCATTTTTTCACCTTCTCTCTATCAAAATTGGGCGCATCTCGCCCGCACGTTTCACCCTGATAATATCAAGTTACTACGCTATTATATTTTATTCTTTTTTGCTTGACCTGTCAAGATTTTAATAAATACGGGCTTTAACAAGCAACAAAATCCCCGCGGGAAGAACTCCCGCGGGGATTGATTATGTGTGCTTGTGAAAATTTCAACCGCTTATTCAAACGAAATAGATTTAAAATCTAATTTGCCTTTACCTCTATACGTAAAGTACAGCGGCTTGACGCCGTTTTCCACATTCAACTTTGCGGAATAAACCGTATTCGTTTTGCAGGGCTTTATATCAATTTCGGCAAGGGTATCGACCCCGTCCGTAACCGTCATAACACCGTTTGCCTTGCCGCACACTTCCACCGAAATTTTATTCGCGCCGTCAAACTCAAAATATTTAAAGCCCGCCGTCGCCCCGTCGCCGAAGTTAGAAATATACTGGTCGGGATTGTTTTCCCTGTCCGCACCGCTCTGCGTAAAGTACGGGTGGCAACCCTTGGGGGATTTAAACAATCCGCCGTAGAAACGGCATCCCTTTTTAGACCAAAGGTTGCAGGCTATTCTTGCCTCGTATTTACCTATTGCTTCAAGCGGTTTTCCGTTTAAACCGCAACTTGTAACTTCAACCTGTTTTATGCTTCCGTCTGCGGCTATCTCTATTTCTTCCGCGCAGTCCTGCCTTGAATAGCAGTGCAAATTCGTCTGCCTGTGATAGAAAATGTAATACTTCCCGTTCACTTCCAGAATGCCGCCGTGAGTATTGCCCGTATAGTTGCTTGCCGTCTTTACATCCTTATGTTTTCCAAGTCCTATATCGCCTATACTCACGATAGTCCCGCCGAATTTAAACGGGCCGTCGGGCTTATCGCCTGTTGCATAGCACAGCTCGTGCCCTATCGTGGACGAATAGACAAAATAATATTTATCCTTTATCTTCCGCATAGATGACGCTTCGAAAAATCCGTGCTTGCCTATTCCCTCGCCGCCAACGGGCAACGTCTGTTTGGGTTTGCCCATAACGGTAAGCATATCCTTAGGGTCAAGCTCGACAACGGCTCCGCCCATAATTTTTTTCTTTGAAACGCCCAATACGGGAAAGAACATTGCCGAGCCGTAATACAACCAAACTCTGCCGTCTTCAACGTATACTGCGGGGTCAAACGGAAGAAACTGTTTTGAATACGGATACAAATTAACTTCTCCGTGATATTTAAACGGCCCTGTGGGGCTGTCCGCTACGGCGCAACGTATTGCCCAGCTTTTTCTGGTTATACCGGGCGCAAACGCATAATATATGTAGTACTTTCCGTCGGGCGCAAGACACACGTCGGGGGCGTACATACTGCCGCGCCCCTTATAATTGGGGTCGTCTGCCTTTTTCCATATAACGCCTTCATAGCGCCAGTCCTTTAAATCGTTTACAGGCGCAGACCACGTTACGTAATCGTTCATACAGAAGGTTTTGCCGTTAAATTTATCGTGCGAGCCGTAAACGTAAACTCTGTCGCCGAAAACGTGCGGTTCTCCGTCCGGAATATATTCAAAACCCGGCAAATAGGGGTTAAATATCTGTTTGCTCATTTTTCCACCTCTGGTTTTATTATAGTTTAAAGGCGGGCGAAAACAAAACATTTATTCCGACCGCCTTTATATTTTTTTGATTAAGCGTTTTACCCCGCCCCTGCGAATGTCCCGCACAAGCCGGATTCAGCCGACCCGCGCAGGTTCATTCGCCATAAGGAAGGAGAAAACTGCGATGAGTAAATTTGCGACGATTAATTATCTACACGCGTTGCCGTATAGTCGTCGTGCAGCTTCCATACGTGGAAAATACCGTTGAAGTTTGCGCCTGCGCCGCCGCCTTCGGTGCGATTGCCGCTTGTAAGGGTAAGCACGCCGTTTTCGTCAATGGTATACTCGCAGACGAAGGTATCTCTTGTGCCGTGGTACCAGTACAGATATGTAATAGTTGCGGTTTGATTTTCTTCGTCAATGGTGATGTAGCGCTTTTCCGTACCCCAGGCGTTGTCTTTCCAGCTAACTATAACCTCGTTATCAAGACGTTCGTTGTTGGGAAGGTTTTCGTAATTTTCGTCAGTGGAAGGAATTTCGTAAACCTTGTTGTGTTTGATAACGGTGTTACTGTCCGTATCCAGGATAAAGCATACGTCAAGCGTCTTCCACACTTCGTCCGAAATGCTGCCGTCAGTGGGCTTGATAAAGTGATATACAAGACCGTTGTGGTCGCTGGGATAGTCCTGCAACCATACGCCTTTGTATTTGAGAGCATAAGCCTTGCCGTCGTAGGTATATGTGCAATCCGTAGAGGTAGTCATTTCAAGAGTGACGTCTTTGCCGTTTATGGTGCCGGTGACCTCGATTGCAGACATCTCTACCTCGTAGGTAGCCGTACACGCGCTTTCGTCCTCGCCGAAGGTGACCTTGACGGTTTTTGTACCGACGGTGCCCCAGCCGGGAGTTTCGAATTTGCATCTATTTAAGTCAAGCTCTACTACGACGTCGTCGTCGCGCGTTGCGTTAACGACAAGTCCGTTTTTATCAAGTGCGTCGCTTACTTTGTAGCTGGTTACCGCGTTGGACGCGTCGACCGAAATAGACTTAACGCCCATTACCTTAACCGTGTAGGTTGTGGAAATATCGGTATTGACGTAGCTTACCGTCACCTCGTTATCGCCCGCCTCCGAGCTGTCAAAGCCGGAAAATTTAACGCGGCACGAGGGCTGAGTGTAGGAATCCTTGTCAATTGTCATACTTTTGCCGTTTTCTCTGTTTACGTTTACGACAAGACCGTCATATGACATACTTTCGCCGATTATACAGCCGCCGCTGACCTCCGACGTTTCTACGGTTAAATCCTTGATAGGCGAATAGCGGTAGCCGACTATGGGCATTGCGCGGAACGCCCAACCCATATCAATACTGAAATTTGAGTTAAAGTCGTAAACGCCGCTCTGGTCGTTGCAGACTACCTCGGCACCGGAATATGCCGCATTGCCGTACGCGATTACGTGAAGGACAAGGCTTTCTTTATTTCTGTTGGTTATATTTGTCCAGTAGCCGTAAATATCGGTGCCGCTTGCAGCATTGTGCTTGTAAATCGTGCCGCGGAGAGAGCCGTCCGTATAGCAGTCCATATACATATACGTACGGGAATAGTCACCCTGATAGCCTTCCGCATACGAGCCTTCAAACTGATAGTAAATACCGTCTTCGTCGGTAAGCTTTGCCGCCCAGTCGTCAATGTCCTTGTATTCGTCCCATTCAAGCTCTGCATAAGGGTTGGTTTTTTCGGTATATCTTACCGAGTCGGTGGGTGTGGGGATTTCTTCTTTCTGAGGTTTGCCGTTTTTGCAGGCGGTTAACCCGCAGACGGCGGTAGTTACACCTAGGACAAGAAGTCCGCCCGCCAATATATAACGTTTATTCATATTTACTTGCTCCTTAAATCAAATATTTTCCGTCTTTGCTCTGCTCGAAGAAGCAACCGGTTATGCAAGCGGCAACAAGCATAAGGACTGCCACCGTATAGAATATGCACATTCCGAAGTTACCGCCCTGATAAGCGACGTTATTGAAATGGTCTGCAACCGCCTGAGCGATTCTGTTGATTACCGTGCCTAATGCCGCACCGTATAAAACCACTCCCGCAAGTCCCGCGAAGCGAACGGGGAAAAACGTCACAACCGCCTGTATAACTATGGGTAAAAGCAAGATTATGCCGATTATGTAGCCGTCGCCGACAGCTGCGGGCAACGAGGTTTTCCAGGTAGCAAATACCACTATCGCAAATATCAGCGAAACAACCGAAGCGCCCGTACAAAGCCAGTAGCCTAAGCCTTTATTTTTGAATAATTCTTTGAAGTTCATAGTTATTTTACCTCCTCTTCGGAATTACCGGAGGCAACTGCCGCCGTATCGTTTGCAACGGTTTGTTTTTTGCCGAGATAGGTCTTTAATGCAAACATTACCATTGCGCCAACGGCAAGTGCGCCCAAGGTTACGTCAACGGCGATTAAGGTGCTTTGCCACCACATAAGTCCGTCGCCGACTACGGTGTCCGCGTCAACACTGCCGCCCATCGAAGAGTTTATCATTGCGAAGAATATGCGCTTGTTTGCTTCCTGCAAAGCCTTCAACAGATAGCCGTCGTCCGTGCTCTTTATAAGCTGTTCCATCTGACTGCTGCGCTGTCCGTCAAGACACCAGATGTTGGTGCCCGCCAGAAGCATATCCGCAGTGCTGCCGTAGTGGGTGGTTGTAGGCATCATAAGCGCGTCGTCTATGATAGAGCCCTCGTAACCCCACTCGCCGCGCATAACGTTTTGCATAAGGGGCGTATGGCAAGCCGCGTACTGTAAGCCGATTCTGTTGTAGGAGGTCATAATTCCGAGGGATTTGCCTCTTGTAAGAGCGCCTTCGAAAGGTCTGAGATAAATTTCACGGATAGACTGTTCGTTAGCGAACGTTGCAACGCCCTGACGGTTGGTTTCCTGTTCGTTCAGGAAGCAGTGCTTAACGTTGCAGATTAAGCCCTTCTGGCGCATTGCCAAAACTACGTTGGATACCGAGTAATAGGAAAGCATACTGTCTTCGGAGAAGTATTCCGAAGCGCGGCTGGAATAAGGGCTTCTTATAATGTTGCAGCCGGGTGCGTTGACCATTGCAGTGCCGCAGAACAAAGCTTCTTCCGCATATAAGTCGCCGTGCTTAGCCTGTAATTCGTGGTCCCACGACGCTGCAAGCGTAGGCAGTGTGGGATAACCGGTTGCCGAACGTTTGTCGCCGTACTTGAACTTGTTAAGCAAGCCCTCGGGGCCTTCGTCGATTGCGTTGGTGGGTTTATCGATAGTCGAAACGCCGCCTATACCTCTGTTATCGCCGATAGAAACGCAAAGGTCTTTAAGCGAAAGCTGAGAAACCAGCAAATCCCACTTCTCGTCGTCGTAAGGAACGCCCTTCATATCTGCGAAGGAAATGGGCTCTTCAAGCTCTACATTGTATACGGTACCGTCGCCTTCCTTGTAGGAAGGAGCGTCCTCAGCCTTCTTATACTGGCGCATATCAAGGCCGTCTCTGATTCTGTCGTTAACGGTCAGCGTTTTGAGCTCGGTGGGGAAGGTGCCTTCCCAGTCGTTTCTCGTAAGATAAGTAATTTTTTCGTTTTCGTTTGCCCAGTAGTTGAGGTCGGCGTCGGGGAATTGGTTTTTAACCTCGACGTCCTTGTTATACAACGAATTTTTATAGGTAGTTCTGTCAATTTCGTTAAGCTTCGGTTCGTAAGTCTTTACGCAGTCCGCGCTTGCCGTAAACGCTTCGCCGTTGTGGTCTACAAGACCGGTTGCGCCCTTTGCGCCGAGAACGTGGTTAACCGCCTCGTGCGCGCCGTTACCTATTGCAAAGTAATATGTACCGGGCTCTAAAATGTAGCCGCCCTTGTCATACTTGGCGTCGTATGAAGCCAAAAGGTATCTGTCAAACTTGACTTCAACGGTTTCGGTGCCGTTTGCGTCCACGTCGACCTTGTTATAGCCGAGCAGCTGGATTGCAGATTTTTCAATGCCGTTGGTCTTGTCATACTCGGTATAAGGCAACTGCGCATAAAGCTGAACGCTTGCCTTGCCCGCCTTATTGTTAGTGTTTTTAACGGTTACCTTAGCGGTGAAGCTGTCGGTTTTTGCATCGTAGGTTACGCCTTCAAGCTTCTGGGTGTATGTAGAATAGGAAAGACCGAAGCCGAACGGATAGCAAACCTCGTCCTGATACTTCCACTCGGTTGCGCCGCTTTTAGCGCCCGTTGCGGATTTTGCGTTGCCCTTGTTGAGGATTGCGTCCTCATATCTGGTTTCGTAATACTTGTAGCCTACGTAAATGCCTTCCTTATAAACTACAAACTTGCCCGCCTTGTCGTGTCCGCCAAGGTCGCCGGTCATATTGTAATCGCCGAAGTTTACCGTTCCGGGCGCGCCCAAGGAGTTTGCCGCGAAGGTGAACGTATTATGACCGGAGGGATTGGCTTCGCCTTTGATAATGTTTACCAAACCGGGAAGTCCGTAATAGCCGGGGTTGCCGAACCAGATGCAAGCGTCGATATTATATTCGTCCAACCAGCCGAGTTCCATAGGAAGCGGTCCGTTTAAAAGAACGATTCTTTTAGCGAAGTTGCCTTCTTTAACCATTTGAAGCATATCTTTCTCGTTTTTATCGAGAGCCATAATGCCTTTGGTGGGGTCGGTATTTTCGGTGCCGTAACGGCCGAGCGTTATGATTGCCGCGTCCTTAAAGTTTGCAAACGTGCCTTTTATAGCGTTGTTGTATTTGGACGCTACAAGCTCGGTAACCTTAGTTACGTCGTGAGCTTGTTTATTTGAAGCGTACAAGTCGTAAAGTCTTTGGTTTATTTCAAATCCGCCGTCCTTGAACGCCTTTTCCATATCCACAACGTACTGGTCGTTGGGAGCGGG
>CAJUEV010000007.1:0-74429 GCA_910585785.1 uncultured Christensenella sp.
GACCACCGAGATCTACACTCTTTCCCTACACGACGCTCTTCCGATCTGACAAACAGTCGGCGCGCGGCGTTTCTCAATTTTTCACCGCAGCCAATTCAATAAACTACTACCTTAACCGCATTACAATAACCAACTACCGCAGCAATCAATTAAATTCCAAAAACTTTTCAACGTAGGGTATAACTTCGTCAATCTTCAACCTAATCTGTTGCATACTGTCGCGGTCGCGCACAGTCACAGCGCCGTCCTCCAACGTGTCAAAGTCCACCGTCACGCAAAACGGAGTTCCAATCTCATCCTGACGGCGATATCTCTTGCCGATAGACCCCGTTTCATCATAGTCGCACATAAACTTTTTGCTTAACTTCGCATAAACTTCCTTCGCCTTCTCGCCCAAGTTTTTCTGCAACGGCAAAATTGCAACCTTGTAGGGCGCAATGGCGGGGTGGAAGTGCATAACGGTGCGCACGTCGCCGCCCTCCAAAGCCTGTTCTTCATACGCGGCGCACAGCAAAGCCAAAGTCAACCTGTCCGCCCCGATAGAGTACTCAATAACGTTGGGAATAAACTTTTCGTTGGTGAAGGGGTCAACGTACAGCATACTCTTGCCCGAAAATTCCTGATGGCGCGATAAATCCCACGTCCCGCGGTGGTGTATGCCGTTCAACTCCTGCCAGCCCATAGGGAAGTTATACTGAATGTCGCACGCCGCCTTTGCATAGTGCGCCAGCTTGTCGTGGTCGTGAAAGCGCAAATTTTCCGCCTTCAAGCCCAAATCTTCAACGTACTTCTGCGCCTTCGCCTTATAGTCGGCGTAAATTTGCATAGCCTCGCTCTCTTTGCAAAACATCTGCAATTCCATCTGCTCAAATTCCACCGTGCGGAACAAAAAATTGCCCGGTGTAATTTCATTGCGGAACGATTTTCCCACCTGCGCAATAGCAAAAGGCACCTTGGCGCGCGCCGTGCGCTGAACGTTCAAAAAATTCACATACTCGCCCTGACAGGTTTCGGGTCGCAAATAAACCTTGTCGCTGCCTTCTTCCAAAGTCCCGCGCGAAGTAATAAACATAGGGTTAAATTTTCTTATGGGCGTCCAGTTTCTCACGCCGCAGTGGGGGCACTTTACGTCGTGCTCGGCAATGTAGTTTTCCATTTCCGCGTCAGTCATCGCCTCGGCGGCAACGCTGCCCTTGCTGTGCGCCTCTATCAGCGTGTCGGCGCGGAACCGCTGTTTGCAGTTTTTACAGTCCATTTTGGGGTCGCCGAAGGACTGAACGTGTCCGCTTGCTTCCCACACGCGCGGATTCATAAGTATAGCGGCGTCAACGCCGTAAGTGGAGGGGGACTCCTGAACAAACCTTTTCCACCAGCTGCGTTTTACGTTGTTTTTCAGTTCAACGCCCACGGGCCCGAAATCCCAGGTGTTTGCAAACCCGCCGTAAATTTCGCTACCGGGATAAACAAACCCCCTGCTTTTGCAAAGGTTTACAATTTTTTCCATAGAAAGTTTTTTGTTTTCCGCCATAATCCGCGCTCCTTCAACGGCATAAAACCGCCGTAAAATAAAAATAAAACCGTAATTTATTCTAATTGAACGGCTTTACTAAGTCAAGCAAATAACCCGCATTTATGCAGCGGATTATACATTATTTACCAAGGCAAAAAATGTTAAAAATTAACAAAAACCCGAAATCGCGCGGTTTAAAAAAGTTCGCCTATTAATATGATAGGCGAACTTTTTTTGTCGAAAAATGTCGAACACATTTTACTTTTTTTCAAAAAAGTGTCAAAAAATGTAAATTTTGGATAAAATAATGTAAAAATATCAGAAAAAATTGAAAATTTGTTGACTTAGCAATGAAAAAGTGATAGTATACAACCACAAAAGTTCGCCTATCATATTAATAGGCGAACAAATTGCGTATAAAAAAACGCAAAATTTGTATTAAAAAAGGTGGGTTTTTTGGTATGACATTACACAAGAAAGGAGCAGCCCGTATAAGGGCTTTTTCGGCGTTTTTGCTGAAAAAACAGGCGAAAATAGGCAGTTTACTGCTAATTTTCATATGTAGTGTAGTGCTTGCTTTCGGGGGGATTTTCCCCGCAAAAACGGCGGGCGCAATGCAAAGCGGTGTTAGTTATTCACAAATTAACGAAATCTGGAATGACACCAGTGGAAAATTTAACACTGACACGCTTTTGCAGCTATTTAATCAGCTTGCGGGCAGCGATTATACAGCCGCAACTGACCCTATGTCTGCTCTTGAAAACATTACAAAAAGGCTTGACGTTTCCAAAAATAATTCTTCGCAAACTCAAAGCATACACGCCACGGCTGCCAGCCATTATTCAAAGCAGGTAACGTCAAAATCCATTGCCTCCAAAAACGGCAACAAAGATATTGTGGTAACTTTCGGCGGAAAGCAGTGGACGGTAACTTACCTTTCCTACACAATGGACGGCGACCCCATAGCAACGCTTTGGCTTGCCAACCCCGAAGGCACCAGCCGCTGGTCCGACTATTGGTATACAAAATATACAACTACCAATATGACAAAGCAGTCCAACCTTTACGGACAAAGCTATATCCGCTCGGAAACGCTTAACGCAGGTTCAAGGTACACAACCGTTGCGGGCGCTTCCGCTTCAAACATAAAAGCGGACATAACCAGCGACTCGTCTGTTACGTGGGTAAATAACGAGCAAAGTTACGAAAACACTTTTGCTAAATTCACAATAGAAAACGGCGCCACGGTAAAAAACAACGCGGGCGCCAACGAAAAGATTTTTACGGGTTCTTTAACCGAATTTTTAGAAACTCCCCGCAACGTAGCCTGGCAAAAAGACCAGTCCTGGCATACCTTCGGTAACGTGGACTACTCGCTTGGTAACGAATCGTGGGACGACCCTTACGTAGTCCCCGGCGTAGCCGGCGCGACCGCGGGCGCGGGCGAAGCCTGGTTCCATTACTACAACTCTACAAACGGCGACTTCCGCCGCGCGTACGGCAGAACTACCGATAGCGACGGCGACGGTTACGGCGACGGTCAAACGCCCAACAACAGCGGTAAATACAAAATTCAGTACACCGACTGGGCTGACGACTATTTATGGCTTCCTTCATTGTCAGAAACAGGCTATCGCAACAACGCAGGTACCAACCTTAGTAGGATAGGCGGCGTATGGGACCCTTCACAAGCACAACGTAAATGCTTCGGCGGAACAAACGACTCTTTCAGTTCCACCGACTCTTCCTGGCTGCGCTCCGGCGGTCTCGACAATGCGGGCAATGCCCACGCTCTGTCGGCCTCGGGTCGCAACTATTGGCCCCTTGTTTCTTCCGTCGCTGCTGTCCGCCCCGCGCTTCACTTAAATCTCAAATCTGCCGCCTCGGCGGCAAAGGGGTTTGATATCCCGTCTGAGACAAGCGCAACCCTTACCTACACCGGCGCGGAAATTAAGGCGTTGAAAGACGTGCGCGCGGGAATCAAAGTTGAAAAGGTAGAATTTACCCGCACGGACCGTGCGGGAACACCCGACACGACTACGCTGAGCAGCGATAAATACGCTGTTAAAGCGGACGGCGGGTTGTATGTTACCAACGCGGGCGAATACAAAGTAACTTTCAAACTGGACGAAAGTTATAAAATTTGGGACGGAACAAGCGTCAACGGGTACGGAAACCCGTGCGACCCCGACAACCCGTGGGCGGGTGACGTAATATTTTGGGAGGTAACTCCGCCGCCGTCGGCGCCGGGGGGCTCGACCGACCCCAGAATTACAAACAAGGTCGTAACGTTTACAATAAATAAAGCGGAATCCAAGGTAAACAACGTTGCTTTGGAAACTCCGACCACATTGTATGACGACGGCGATTTGCCCGCGCTTACGCACGCGGGCACGGCGTCGGCGCCCGATACGCCGGGTAAGGTAAGTATTGACAGTACCGAAGTTTTAAAACACGACAAAACCACGTACAAATGGACTTTTGTCCCCGACGACAGTTATAACTTCAAAGACAAAACGGGCACTATAAATTTGACCGTTAAATTCCCGCTTTTGAACGTGCTTACCGCAACGTTTGACGTCGACGAGTACAACGCCGCGGTAGAGGCGGGCACCGCGCAGAAGATATATTCTTCAACGCCCATAGCAAACCTGAAAGGCATAATACAGGACTTTGTAACCGTTTCGGGTAAAAAACAGGACGGCAAGCCGTACACCGACCCTATATCTTACGTTTTGTCGCTGCAAGCGGGCAAAACAAAGCTTGACTACGGCAGCTGTACCGTTGTGTTAAGCTATCAGGATACGCATATGACGGGCGCCGTCAGCTGCGATTTGTCGGGAATTCCCGTTATTGCCGTAGAACTTACCAAAATAACCGTTTCGGGCGCGTTTAAAAACGTTTATAACGCGTACGAAAGTTTTGACGTAACCGATATGGCGGTTACCGCGCACTTTAACGACGGCTCTACTTCAACCGTGGCTTCAACGGACTACGCGCTTGAATACGTTGACGAAACGCGCAGCAAGTTCTGGGCAAGCGATACCAAAATTAAAGTAAAATATACCTATCTCAACGAGAAAGGCACAAATAACGAAGCAAGCGCCGACGTAAGCGTGACCGTAAGCAAAATAAACTACGCGGGACTTAAATTTGAGGACTCTACCGTAGATTACGACGGCAGCGAACACTCGATTACCGTCGCGGGACTTGTGGACGGCAAAATGACCGTTGCGTATGCTTACGACGGCATAACCCTTACGGGCAGGACCAACGCGGGCACCTACGCCGTAACCGCAAGCGTAACCTTCACGGACAGCGAACTTTTAACAAACTATAATCCGCTTGCCGTTATGACCGCAACCCTTAAAATAGAGGGAGTGGACTACGACAATTTGACGGCTATTTCGTTTATTGACGCCACGGCGGAGTTTAACGGACAGTCGCTTGCGGACAAAATTAAAGTTACGGGCTTGCCCGAGGGCGTTACGGTAAAATATACCTTTGCGGACGCAAGCGGCAACCCTGTGGCTGCGGCGGACGTTAAAGCAGTGGCGGATTATACCGTTACGGCTACTTTCACCGTGGACGCAAACCATAAAGATATACCCGCAAAGACCGCTACGCTTACCATAACGCAGAAAACTCTGCTTATAAACAATTTAAGCGGCATAGAAAGCGAGTACGCTTACAAGGGCACGGCGTGGACCGTTCCCGAACCCATTATAAAGGTTGTTCTGGGCACGGACGCTATACCCACCAACCTTGTAAAGGATACGGACTATACCGTTTCGTACTCCACCGAGGACGGCTCGGCGGGCAACACCGTTGTTGTTACCGTAACGGGTAAAGGCAACTATAAGGGCACGTTTACAAAGTCGTTTACCATCAAAAAGGCGACTTTAAGCCTTACGTGGAACGCGGGCAATCCCCAATACGACGGAAACGCGCACCCCGCGGCGCTGGAAGTTACGGGCGGAGTGCAGGCGGGCGACGCAATAGACACAGCCGCGCTTGCCGCGTATATTACCATAACCTACGGCAAGCAGGGCGGAGTTGCGCTTCCTTCGGGCGCAAAACCCACGGAAGTAGGCGTTTACACGCCTTCGTTTGCGGACTTCCCCACAGCCGCGCCGTTCAACAATTACGACTACGTAATTACCAACGCGGGCTATACCTATGAAATAAGCACCGCAACCATCACGGGAATTGAGTTTGAGGATTTAACCGTAACTTTCGACGGCAAAAATCACGCGCCGGTTATTTCGGGCAGCGCGCTCCCCGGCGACGTTACTCCCGAATACTATTATAAGGGAACTTCCGACCTGTTTACGGGCAAGACCGACGCGGGCGTTTATGAAGTTACCGTAAAATTTGTAAGCGCAAGCGGAAACTACGCCGCTCCCGCGGATATGCACGCTACGCTTACCATTGAAAGCAAAGAAATTGTTGCAGGCGATATAACGGGACTTGACTCGGAATACGTTTACAAAGGCGAGGCGTGGAAGCCGTTGCCCGTGGTAAGCGTTGCGCTGGGTACGGATACTTCAAAGACGATTATCGTCCGCGGCAGAGATTATAGCGTTTCTTACGATACCGAAGCTTACAGCGCCGGCACTACCGTAACCGTGACTATTGAAGGTACGGGCAACTACAAGGGCACGCTTACGCACTCGTTTGAAATTGTAAAGGCTACTTTGGGCGTTGATTTTGCCGGCACCGACAAAACGTTTACCTACAACGGCACCGCGCAGGGCGTTACGGCGGCATTGACGGGGCTTGCGGCAAGCGACAAAGATTTGGTTACGCCTACCGTGAAATACGTCAGCGTTGACGGAACAACCTACCCTGAAAGCGAAAATCTGCCTGTAAACGCCGGCAGCTACGTCATTAAAGTAACGCTTGACGCGTCCTTCTCTAACTACGAAACGTTTACCGAAAGGACGTACAACTTTGAAATTAAAAAGGCTACGCCCATCGTTCAGGTAGGCTTTGATACCTATGCGCCCGATACGGACGAAATTTACGCGGGCGGTTATTTGCCCGATTTGAAGGTGGTTTCCGCGGCGTTTGCGGGAGTGACCGTGACGGGTAGCGTGGACTGGCAGCTTGTTGAAGGCAAAAAGCCTTTGCTTACCACCGCGCTTACCGCTTATACGTGGGTATTTACGCCTGTCGGCGACGACGCCGTTAACTTCAACGAAACCACGGGTATAATTAGCCTTATTGGTAAAGTGCCCGGTATTGCAGGCATCACCGTTGAATGGAAGACGGATATAAACCCCGTTCCCACGATTTACACCTCGACTTCGCTTGACGATTTGCGCAAATATCTGTCGGTTAAAGCCGTGCTTGAAAACGGTATGCCCGCGGACGACGAAATAGAGGACTACTCGATAAAGGGCAGCTGGGGCGAAGGCTTGAAGCCCGCTTTAAACGAAACTGCGGTTTACAACCTGACGGTGCTTTCTTCAAACGGCAAATCCGCCGTTTTGGAAGGAGTGCAGTACGTTAAAGTAGAACTTATCGGTTTGGAAGTTGCGGCTTCGGCTACGGCAACGGGCGGAATTACCAAGACCTACGACGCGCTTTCGGAATTTGACAGAAGCAGCATAACCGTAACCGCGCTGTACAACGACGGCAGCAAGGTAAAGGATATAACCGACTACGAAATCAAATACGCGGTTGAAGGCGAAACTGTGCTTTGGGCGGGCAACACTTACGTTACCGTAACCTATAAGGACGGCACGGTAGCCAACGCGAAGGAAGTTTTGATTGACGGACTTACCGTAAACAGTATAAATTACGACCTTACGGGCGTTGAATTCAAGGATAAAAACGTTCCTTACGACGGAAACGCGCACACTCTTACCGTGACGGGCTTGCCTGCTACGGGTATGAAGATAGAGTACACCTACGACGGCGTTGCTTTGGCTGACGGCGTTACGGGCAAGACAGAGGCGGGTTCGTACGTTGTAGGCGTAACAGTAACTTATACGGACGACAAGTATATAATCAACTACAACGCGCTCACCTTCACGGATAAGACGCTTACAATCGAACAGATTGATTACGACGGCGTTGACGGCATAACCTTCGAAGACGTAAGCACGCCTTACGATTACGGCAATTCGCTTGCGGGCAAACTTGTTGCAACAAACGTTCCCGACGGCGTAACCGTAAGTTATACCTACGCTATGGCGGACGGTACTGCGATTACCGCGGACGATATTATCAACGCGGGCACGTATAAAGTAACCGTAACCTTCACGGGCGACGCCAACCACAAGGCTATTCCTTCCTCAACCAAAACTCTTACGGTAAACAGGATTGACCCTACAATCAATCCCACCGTTTCAAGGGCTATTCAGGGACAGCTTATCATAGTTGCAAAACTCAATCCCAAAGCGGGCGACACTGCCGGTACGTATAAATGGGTTGACGAAACTTACGTTTTGAAACTTTCAAACAACCAGCAGTACACGTTTACGCCCGACGATACGGTAAACTACAACACGGTAACCAGAAGCATAGTATTTGCCGCGGAAACCAAAGTGCTTACCGCTATCAAGGTTAAGTTTACTCAGGGCGACACAAAACTTTATACTTCTTACACAATCGACGACGTTAAAAAACTTATCGAAGACGGTGAAATAGGTATTGAAATTATTGCGGTTTATCACGACGGCGAAAGTTCGACCAACGAGGAAATTACTTCCGGTTACGAATTGTATTTGCCGGGCGGCAAAACGCATCTTACGGTTGGCGACTGCGCGATAGGCGTAAAATATCAGACGGAAACCAACGAGTTGCAGGAACTTAAAGTTACAGAAGTGGAACTTGAAAGCATTACCGCAACCTTCGACCAGAAGAGCGTAAAAATTTATTCTACGCCCGACGATATCGAAACGCTTAAATCGCTTATTGCAAACGGTACTGTTTCGCTTAAAGTAACCGGTACCAACAACGACGGCAAACCTTCTACCGAAACGTTTGCATACACGCTTTCCGGCGACTGGTCCGCAATGACGACGGACGGCACGTTTGCTGTGACCGTAACCGTTGACGGCAAGACTATTTCGACTACGTTCGACGTAAATATTACGGCGGCGGCTGTAAGCTCGATTAAAGTTACGTTTGACCAGAAAGACGCAAAAATATTCACTTCAACGACTCTTGACGGGTTTAAAGACCTTATCGCCAACGGCGACGTGACGTTTGAAGTAAAAGCATATTTCAATAACGGCAAGTCCGTAGTGTTGGCGGCGAAAACCGACAGCGCAGACGGATATACGCTTGCGATTGACGGCGCAACCTTCACGATAGGCGGCAACGTAAACGTTTCTTACGACGTTGACGGAACCGCGTACACCGCTACGGTTATGCCCGTAGTTACGGCTGTTGTGGTAGACTCGATTTCCGCAACGGTAAACAGCGGGGTAAATATTTACACCGACACCGTGCTTACCGACCTTGCGAGCAAAATAACCGTTATCGCAACCCGCAACGACGGAACTACCTTCACGGTAGACGTGGCTGACTACTCGTTGAGTTTGCCCGACGGCGCAACCAAACTTACGGCAGGCGCGCAGAAAGTTATTCTTGTAACCTATAACGGAGCGGATAAAGCGGCGGACTGTGAGGACTATAAACTTATTACCGGCGTTTCCAAACACGCAACGCAGATTGTTTACGGCGGCAAGACCGAGTTTACCTACACCGGCAGCGAGCAGGTAATAAACAGCGGCGCGACCACCACAAACACTCAAAGTCCTAAAATCACTTATACCATAAACGGCGCTGACGCGAAGTTTACGGACGTTCCCGCAAGCGGCGAACTCACTCTTAAAATTTCCGTTGAAGAAACGGACGACTTCTATGCGGCAGAAATTTCCGTAACCCTTACTGTTAAGAAGGCTGACGTGGATATGTCCGCGGTTAAGTTTGAGGACCGGAAGTTTGAATACAAACAGGGCGTTTCGCAAAGCCTTACGATAGACGCGTCAAAACTTCCCGCGGGAGTAACGGTAAAAGAATACGTTTACGTTGACACTTCGGACGGTTCTACAATTACCGGAACGTCCGTAACCAATGCGGGCGAGTACAAAGTAACCGTTAAATTTGACGTTACCAGCACGGACAATTACAATCCCGTTGCGGATATGACGGCTACTTTGACAATTGAAAAAGCGGCTTACGATATGACGGGCGTAACGTTTGACGACGCAACGTTCGGCTACGACGGCACCGCAAAAACCATAACTTTGGACGACACCAAACTTCCTGCGGGAGTAACGGTAAAAGAATACGTTTACCATAACAACGGTACGGGCGTCAAAGGCGCAAGCGCTACCGACGCCGGCGAATACAAAGTTACGGTAAGTTTTGACATTGCCGACAGCGTAAACTACAAGGCTGTTGACGATATGACGGCTACCCTTACAATAACCAAGGCGCAGTCGCAACTTGACGTTTCCTCGATTCAGACGGAATACACCTACGACGGACTGTCGCATACGGTTGACGGCGCAGTAATTGTGAATGGCGAAACCGGCGCGGTTATAGAGTATTCTTCCAACAGAACGTTTACGGACGTTCCCGCAGGCGGCAAACTTGTGGTTACCGTCGAATTGAAGGACAGCACCAACTATATCGGCGTTAAAGAAACGGTTACAATCACCGTAAACAAAGCGTCGCTTACCATTACGGCGAAAGATAAAACTATATTCTACGGCGACGCGCCCGCTAACGACGGAATCAACGACCCCGTAGGATTTGTAAACGGCGAAGACGTAACCGCGCTTAAAGGCGCCGCAACGTTCACGTACGACTACGCTTTGGGCGGAAACGTCGGCGATTATAAAATTACCGTCGGCGGATACACTTCCGGAAACTACGATATAACCTTTATTCAAGGCACGCTCAGCGTTCTTAAAAAGTCGGTAAAAGTCGACTGGACTGTGGACGCATACGTTTATGACGGAAAGCCTCACGCGCCTACCGCAACGTTTACAAGCATTCACGGCGACAAACTTTCTATGACGGTTACCGTTGAAGAAAAGGGCGGTTCGGCTTTAAGCGGCTTGCCTTACGACGCAGGCGACTATACTGCAACCGCTTCTTCAACCAACGCAAACTACAAGTTTACGGACGAAACTAAGGACTTTACTATCGGTAAAGCAAATATAACCGTTACGGGTACGGGCGACCAGTTCTACCTCAGCGACGCTGATAAGGACATATCGCTTGACGTAACCGAAAGCGGCGTATACAAGTTTATAATTCTTAAAGGAAACGTAGTTTCGGCAACTATCTATTACAGTCAGGCGTACGACGCAAACAGCGCATATCCTACGCCCGACGGCGATAACACCATAACGGGAAGTAAGCCCACGTTTACCGCGGCAGGCAAGTACGTTGTAAATTATCGCATCGTTGCAGACAACCACAACGAATATCGCGGACAGTGGACGGTAGAAGTTATCGACAATACCGAAAAACTTGTAACCGTAACGTTTAATAAACCCTATTCCGTAGAATACGGCGAAGTTCCCGAGTCGAAAGAGCAGCTTGCCGATATGATGAAAGCACTTATCGACGGCGGATACGTAACGATTGACGGACTTGACACGGAAACCTTCCTGCAAGTTATGGAAATGCGTTTAAGCGTAGACAATTCGTCCTCCGCTACGTCCGATACCGACGTCGGCAGATACACGCCTTACTTCGCGATTAAACCCGAATACGAGGCGACTTACGGCGGATATTCGATATTCTACAAGACGGCTGACCATTCCGAAAATACCAATATCGGTAAATTTGAAATCGAACAGCGCGAACTTGAAATCAAGTGGGACAGCATCGGCTTTGTTTACGACGGAAACGTTCACCTTCCCAAGGCTACCATAAGCGGATTTAAGGACGGCAAGACGTTTGAACTTGCGCTTGATTCTGCGGAAGGCAAAGTATTCAAGTTGGAAGCGGACGGAAAAACCATTGAAGTTGAAGTATCCGTAATAGGCGACCTTACAAGCGCTGGCGGACATACCGTAAATATTGCGGTCAACGACACCAACTATAAAGTAAGCGCGCCTTCAACCACTATTTCCATTACAACGCCTATACAACTTACGGTGGAATGGGATAGCGCAAGTTACGTTTACGACGGAAACCTTCACCTTCCCCAGGCAACCATTAAAGGCTTTGCAGGCGGCAAAACGTTTGAATTTACGCTTTTGACTGCCGACGGCGGAAGCTACTCTTACAACTACAACGGCGCTACGATTACGTTCAACGTAACCGTTACGGGCTCGGGAAACAAACTTACCGACGTAGGCGTTTATGCGGTAAACGTTACCTGCAACAGCGCAAACTACGTTATAAAGAACCCCAACAGCGCAATAAGCATAACGGCGCCCAGAAAACTTGTCGTAACCTGGAATCAGACGGTGTTTGAGGACGACGGCAGCGTTCACCTTCCCAAGGCGCGTATAAGCGGCTTCAAGGACAGCGACCCCGTTGAAATCGAACTTAAAACGGCAACGGGCGGCGTGTTCCAGATGAACGTAGACGGCAAAATGCTTGTGTTTACGGTCGTTGTAGAAGGCGACAGCAACGCTACGTTGCTTAAAGACAAAGGCAATTACACCCTTATGCTCAGCGTAGACAGCGGAGAATACGTAATAGAAAACCCCAACGCTACGGTAAGCATACGCGAACTTATTTCGGGCGGAAAGACCGTCGACGGAAAAATTACCCCGCTTATGATTGGCATACTCGCCGCTCTCGGCGTTCTGCTGATTATGATTATAATCGCTTATATCGTTGCGGCTAAGCGTAAGCCCGCTGCGGCTGGTTACGGCGACGACGACGGCGGTTTCAGCGAACCGTACGACGATTTTGAAGCAGGTCAGGAGTAATTTGCGATAAACTTGTCGGTTACCACACCGTTCCGGTTTAAACAAAGCGCCCCAAACAATTTGCTTTTGCCGGAAAAATTTCAAGTCTTTGCCGCTTTGCCCGAAAGGGCAACGGCGGCGGAGGCGATACATAGCCCAAAACGCGCGTTATAACGCGTTTTAACCTACCCTAAGGGCGCGGCGCCGCAATTGCGGCGCCGCGCCTGAGCTTGGGGGGAGTTTAAAAAAATAAAACACACCGTTTTACAAAGTGTTATTGACATTACCGCCTATGTGTGGTAATGTCAAACTGTAATATTTTACAAAAGCGGCAACGCGGTGAAAAAGTCCGCAACGAAAGAAAGGAAGTTATTATGGAACAGTTTATTTTCGGAAAAGTTCGCGTGCAAATTCTGTCCGACGGCGTCGTCAGATTGGAGTGTGCGCGTAAGGGCAAATTTTGCGATAAAAACACTTTTTTAATTCCCGAAAGGCAAAAATTTAGCGGCGCGGCAAGCAAAGCGCGCGTTTACGGCAGTTCGGTAGTTTTCGGAGATTACGTAATAAACGTCGCTTCGGAAAGCGGGCTTTCGGGACTGACGGTCACAAAAAACGGTTCCGCCGTATACAAGTACAAAAAAATGCAGTCAAGCGGCGTTTTGCCCGCAGTTGACAAAACGCCGGAAATTTTCGCTTTTGCGGATAATCCGCGCGCGTTTGTTCCCGAAGGCGGATACGCCTACCGCGGAAAACTGAAAAACAGCGGGTTTTCGTTTGAAGAAAACACCGTTGACATATATCTTCTGTTTTGCGGCGGCAATGCGGAAAAATTGCGCTCGCTTTACATATCGCTTACGGGGCGCGGAGGGCTTATTCCTTTGTCCGCGCTCGGGCTCGGCGCGGTTGTAAATTGCGGACTTGACGAAAAAACGGTAAAAAGCGTTGCGGAAGGTTTTAAAGCGGCTGAATTGCCCCTTGACGTTCTGGCGATAGGGGAGAGTGAAAACACATCGGAAAATATTTCCGCCCCGCGCTTTCAGGAAGCGCCTAAACTGTTTTCATACGCCCGCGTAAATAAACTTAAAACAATGTATTGCGGCGGTTTAAAACCCGTTGAAGGCGCTTCCAACGTCTTTCATCCCGCGGAAGTCAAGTTCCGCGAAAAAAAGTTGAATTCGCTTTTAAAACAAGGGCTGGACTATTGGCAGTGTAATAATTCGCAGGACACAGTTCCGCCCGTCGGCGGGCTTTCGCGCGAAATGCTTGCGGCGTACGTTTCAGAGGAAATTTCCCGCCGGCGTTTTGAAAACGCTGCTATGGGAGAGGACGTAAGCAGACCGCTTGCGATATCAACCGTATCGGAAGACGTCGGCGCGGGCGCGCACCGTTTTCCCGTGGTTTGCGCGGGTGAACTTCTTTCCGCGGAGTATATTTCGTCAGCGGTTGAAAATATGCTTAAACTTGCGGGCAGCGGGCTTTACGCGTATTACCGCTGCGGCATATATAACGGCTGCGACGGCGATTACATAAGGCGCGCCCAGTATTCCGCGCTTTCGCCCGCAATGTTTTTAAACTGCAACGTAGGCGGGCAGGACTATATTCCGTTTACAGGCGAAACGGAGCAATGCGTAAGGGAATATGTTAATTTAAGGCGCCGTCTTTTGCCAGTTATCTATAAAAACGTTTACGAAAATTATAATTGCGGCAAGCCCGCTTTCAGGGCGTTGGGCTGGGAATATCCGCAGGATAAACGCGCTTGCAAACGTCGTGACGAGTATTTGCTGGGCAACGATATTTTAATAGCGCCCGTTTCGGAAGCAAAATCCTGCGAAAGAGAAGTTTATCTTCCGAAGGGCAGGTGGATAGACGTTTTCGACGGCAAGATATATTCGGGCGGTAAAACCGTTGTAAAGGAATACTGCGTCGGCGAGGCACCCGTTTTTGTGCGGCTTGGCGCGCTGTTGCCCCTTGCATATGCCGCGGAAAACGCCGAAAATACGCTTTGGGACAACCTTGTGTTTGACTTCTACCCCGATAAGGAATTTGAAGATAACGGTTACGTTTACGAGGACGACGGCGCAACTTGCGCTTATCTGCGCGAAAAATGCCGCAAAAGCGCTTATTCCGCTCGTTACGACGCAAATTCAAACGCCTTTAAAATAATTATAAACGCGGCGGAAGGCTCGTTTGAAGGCGACAAGGCGGCTATGCAAAGGCGGTTGACCGTCAAATATCATTTACTTTCGGGGGTAAATTCAATTAAGCGCGTTACCGTAAACGGAGCCGATACCGACTATGTCAAAACCGCAAAAAACAAGACGGTATTTCCGCTTAACACCGAAAAAAGTTCACCCGACGGCGGTTGCGCCTCGGTAGAATTTGCCGCTTCTGTTGACAAACTTTACGAAATAGTTTTTTATCTTAACTGATTTTTTGCGCGTATGGGAAGCATAATATTTTTAAGGAGAAATATTATGTGCACAGCGGCAACTTACAAGACAAAACGTTTTTACTTCGGGCGGACGCTCGACTATGATAAATCTTATGACGAAGAAGTCACGATAACCCCGCGCGGATTTTTGCTTGATTTCCGCAAGACGGAAAGTTTAAAAAAGCACTACGCGCTTATAGGTACGGCGTTCGTTCCCGACGGTTACCCCCTGTACTATGACGCGATGAACGAAAAAGGACTTTGTATGGCGGGGCTCAATTTTGTGGGGAACGCGTATTACGGAAGGGAACAGGCGGATAAAATAAATTTGTCGCAGTTTGAGTTTATTCCGTATATTTTAGGCAAATGCGCAAGCGTTGACGAGGCGGAAAAAACGCTTAAAAAGATAAACCTTATTTCTTTGCCGTACAGCAAAAACCTTGCCGTTGCGGAATTGCATTGGATAATAGCGGATAAAAAACGCTGCATAACGGTTGAAAGCGTAAAGGAAGGACTTAAAATATACGATAATCCCGTCGGCGTTTTAACCAACAATCCCGCTTTCCCCGAGCAGTTGTTCAACCTTAACAATTATATGGGGCTTTCCGTAAAAGAGCCGCAAAACACCTTTTCAAAAAAACTTAAACTGCAAATTTACGGCAGGGGCTTCGGCGCAATTGGCTTGCCCGGCGACTGGTCGCCGCAGTCGCGTTTTGTGCGCGCTGCGTTTGTAAAACTTAACGCAGTTTCGGGTGATTCCGAGGAAGAAGGCGTAAACCAGTTTTTTCATATAATGGGCACCGTAGAGCAGCCTTGCGGCAGCGGAATAACGGAAAACGGCGGCTATGAAAGAAGCGTTTACACTTCCTGTTGTTGCGCGGACAGCGGCGTATATTATTACACGACATACGCAAATCATTGCGTTTGCGCGGTGGATATGCGTGCGGAAAATCTTGAAGGCGAAAGTCTTATAAGATATCAGCATCTCTCGCGTGAAAATATTGTATTTCAAAACGGACGAAAGCCGCTTCAAGCGGAAGAAATCCGTTAAAATAAAATTTTTAAGAGGTATTTATGGTTTACGAAAAAATAGACTTATACGCCTATTTCGGATTAAAGCGCGGAAAGGGCGCGGCAGGCTTCGTTCAGACGTACGTACAACACGCCACGCCCGAATTAAAACGCAAAATACGCCCCGCAATGCTGGTTATTCCCGGCGGCGGCTATAAAATGCGCTCCGATAGGGAAGGCGAACCCGTGGCGCTTAAATACGCGGTAAACGGCTACGCTTCGTTC
The DNA here is from genome assembly GCA_910585785.1 of uncultured Christensenella sp. Lineage (GTDB taxonomy): Bacteria > Bacillota > Clostridia > Christensenellales > Borkfalkiaceae > Coproplasma. Next base: position 16,136 of record CAJUEV010000007.1, read on the forward strand.
GTCTTGGAGTACAGCATAAACACCCCTTATCCCGCGCCCTTGCTTGAAGCGTGTATGGCGGTCATATATATCAGAGAAAACGCCGAAAAATACAGCGTAAGCAAAAATCATATAGCGGCAATCGGCTTTTCCGCGGGCGGACATCTTGCCGCAATGTTGGCGAATATGTACAACGATAAGCAGATAGAGGCGATTCACGGCGAAAGGTCGCCGCTTGCCCGTCCCGACGCCGTAATTTTATCGTATCCGGTAATTTCTTCCGAAGCGTATGGCCACGGAGTTACTTTTGAAACCATTTCCGGCGGCGATAACGCTTTGCGTGAAAAATTGTCTTTGGAAAAACGCGTTACCAAGGACAGTTCGCCCGCTTTTATATGGCACACCGCCGAGGACAACATTGTCAACGTTGAAAACGCCATTGTCTATGCGCGCGCTTGCAAAAAAGCCGGCGTTCCGTTCGCCCTGCATATTTTTGAAAAAGGCTGGCACGGGTTAAGTCTTTGCAATTTTGAAACGCACAACTTTGCCGAGGAAGAAACTCGGTTGGAGTACGTCGGCAAATGGTTTGAGCTGTCTTTGGATTGGCTTAAAGCGCGCGGCTTTGCAGTCCGTGCAGAAAAGTAATTAAATACTTAGTACCTTACGCAAAAAAATTTGCGTGAGGTTTTATAGTGTTAATTTTAAAAAGTAAGAGGTTGTGCTATGCAATGTCTTGAAGCGCTTGCGGAAAAATTTTTCGACTTAAAATTAGATAAAGACAAAAACGACTTGACCTGTCTTAAACGTTCGCTTGACAAGTTTTGCAAAACGGGAAAAAAGGAGGACGCTTTTTCCGTTTATTTCTGCTTTTGCGAAATTTACAAAATTTTCGGAACGGGCTATAAAACTATCGGCAGGCTTATCGAATTGCTTTCCGACCACGAGTACCATTCGGGCGAGTTGCTTACAAAGCACCGCGACCATTACTCGCATTCAGTCTACGTGTTTGCTTTGGGGCTTGCAATTTACGCAAACGATAAAAAATTCGCGCAAATTTACGACGGATTTTATAAAACGGAAAACGGTTGCTCGCACTTTTTGAAGTATTGGGGCGTTACGTCGCTGTTTCACGATATTGGCTATCCGTTTCAACTTGCACACGAGCAAATTAAAGCCTACACTCGCGAACTCTGGGGCGACGATAAAAATTTTTGCGAAGGCAAGGACAACCCTTACGTTTCGTACGACAATATGAACAAGCTTGTCAACCTTCAAAAATCGGTTGAAAAGCGCTGCGGCTACGTTTTGCCGCATAAAAACGTAAACGCGCTTTTTGCGTGCAGTCTTGCCGACAGGCTTAACTACGATTTGGGTGAAACATATTCTGCTTTGAGCCGACGTTTTAAAAAACAGTCCGAATATATGGACCACGCCTATTTCAGCGCGCTTATACTGTTTAAACAAATAGTCGTTTCGGGCGTGGAAATAACGCGCGACGTTCTGGACGCGCTTACCGCCATTTTATTGCACAACAGCCTTAACAGATACGGGCTTAAAACCGCGCGCCCGCACCGGCCTTCCGAACACCCGCTTGCATACCTGCTGGTTTTGTGTGACGAATTGCAAAATTGGGACAGAACCGCCTTCGGGCTTGTAAGCAAAAAAGACCCTCTTGCATATAAGGCGCTGTTTGAAATATCGGAAGGGGAACTGAAAATAGAGTATGTTTTCAACGATTTGCGCGTAAAAATACCCGTTTTGCATAACGAAAGCGGCAACGAAGTTTTTACGTATACATACCGCGACAATCTCAACGTTTTAAAGTTGCAGGGCAAAAAATTTGTTGACTTTGAAAAAAACGATTTCACAATAAAAAATTGCGATACGTTTGTGGACGAAATTTACAAACTTATCAAAAGTCATACCCAAATTACGGCGCTTTACAAACAATGCGCAAGCGACAAAAAGCCGGAAAGTTTTGCTTCTTCCGACAAGTTTATAAACCTTTGCGACTTTGCCGTAGCCGTTCACGCAAGTTATCGCACGGCGGTAAAAAGAATTTACGGCATTGACGAGCCGCCTTTTGAAGAACTTATGCTTGAATTAAAGCTTTCAAATATAGAGCAGGCTAAATCTTATGCGGAAAAGTTGGAACTTATAAATTGCTTTTACAGCGATAAAGAGCTTGACTACCCCGTCGTTGAATGTTTTGTAGAAAAGGACGAGGCGGACGGCGGCGCGCGCAGAGATTTGGGCTTTCTTGCAAGAGAGGAGCACTTGCGTTGGGTAAAAGAAAAACTTTCCGCAGGCTGGAAGTACGGCACGTCGTATATCACCGTTGACGAAAACGGCAACCAGAAGGAAGACAAGGCAAAACGCAATTCTGAAAAAATTCATAAGGACATTGTGCCTTACGATTGTCTTACTGAAAGCGAAAAAGAAAAGGACAAAATAATGATAAAAAATATGGTGCCTTTTCTTTATAAGTACGGACACGGCGTACGTATTTACAGTTACCGCCACGGAAGAAAGCCCGCCCTTGAAATTGCGGGCTGCGGACATCGCAATATATCAATGACGGACGAAGATTTGCGCGCGCAAATAAAAAATATTCTTTCGGAATACGCAAAGGACAACCGCGTAACCGTACGCACAAACTTTGCTTACGGCGCAGACCAGCTTATAGCGGAATGCGCGGCTGAACTCGGGCTTACCATTAAAGCCGTTTTGCCGTTGCCATATGAAGAATACATTGCAAAAATCAAACGTGACTCGCTTGACAGCGGCTATAAATTTGACGAAGCGGACGAGTTGAAAATGCGGCACTTGCTTGCCTTGGCTGTTTCGTGCAAGGTTGTTGAGGACGATGAATATACTTATTTAAAGGCTTCCGAGTACATAATAGGCAAGTGCAGCAAACTTATTGCCTTATGGGACGGAATACCTACCAAATTAGAGGACGAGGAGGGCAATCCCATAAATCAGGGCGGAACGTATTACAACATTTGCCTAGCGCGTAATTCACGTCGCCTTAAAGATGAAGATATTCATATAATTAACTGTAAAAGGAAGTTTATTTAAATGTCGGCTAACGTAAAATTTCTCGATTGGAACGTTTACCAGATATATCCGCGCAGTTTTATGGACGCAAACGGGGACGGAATAGGCGATTTGCGCGGAGTAATAGCAAAACTTGATTACCTTAAAGATTTAGGTATAAACGCCGTGTGGCTTTCGCCGTGTTATAAAAGTCCCAACTGTGACAACGGTTACGATATTTCCGACTACCGCGACATTATGGACGAGTTCGGTACGCTTGACGATTGGAAAGAAATGATTGCCGGTATGCATTCTCGCGGCATAAAACTTATTATGGACTATGTGGCAAACCACACTTCAAGCGAGCATAAATGGTTTAAAGAGGCGCGCAAAAGCAAAGATAACCACTATCACAACTATTACATATGGCGGGATAAAATTCCAAATAACTGGCAGTCCGTGTTCGGCGGAAGCGCGTGGGAGTATAACGAAGCAACAAACGAGTACTATCTTCACTCGTTTGCGATAGGGCAGCCCGACCTTAATTGGGAAAATCCGCAAGTCCGCAAGGAAATGGCGGACGTAATAGACTATTGGGCGGATTTGGGCGTGGATGGCTTCCGTTGCGACGTGCTCGACTTTATAGCAAAGGATTTTGAAAAAGGCTGGATGAACAACGGACCTAAGTTTCATCAATACGTCAAGGAGTTGTTCGGCAGGGAAAACGTGAAGCACTTGTTCACCGTGGGCGAGTGCTCGATGGGCGAGGATAAAATAGCGGATATTTGCGGACAAGACAGGGACGAGTTAAAGTGCATATTCCAGTTTGAGCACTTCGGCGTCGGACAGCGCGGCAAATTCAACAAGCAGCCATATAAAATTGACGAAATTCGCGATATACTTGTAAAGTGGCAGAATTTCACGCAGAAGCACAATCTTTTATACACGTTGTTCACCGACAACCACGATAACGCTCATTATATTTCAAGGCTGGGCAACGACGGCAATTTGCGTTACGAGTGCGCTACTATGTACGCGGCTATGTTTTATTTGCTTAAAGGCATTCCGTTTATCTACCAGGGGCAGGAGTTCGGCACGCCCGACCCGCATTACGACAATTTGCAGGATTTCGACGACGTGGAAACCTTCAATTTTTATGCGTCAAATAAAGACGAAACGCCGCGCGAAAAACTTATTGAAATGATAAACTACGGCGGACGCGACAACGTGCGCCGCCCAGTATGCTGGGACAATACAAAAAATTACGGATTTTCAACCTCGGACAATACCTGGATAAAGTTGCACAGCCGCGGCGCGGAAGTCAACCTTGAAAACGATAAAAACAGCGAAAAGTCGGTGTTTGAATTCTATAAAAAAATACTTGCCCTGCGTAACGGCAGTAAGGCGGCAAAATACGGTTTATTCAATGATATTACGGGGGGTAGCGGTTATTTTGCGTATACAAGAACGTTTGAAGACGAACAAATACTTGTAGTCTGCAATTTCGATTGCCCCCGCAATATATGCGGTTTACCTGAATTCGAGTACATTTTCGGCAACTACGGCAATCGCAAGGCAAACGGAGAATATCAGCCGTTTGAAGCCGCGGTTTACGTGCTCAAACATTAAAATTAAATATAATTGAATATGGGGAGGACAGCATTTTAAACGCATATAACGTTTACGGATTTTTAAATAATTTCAAAAACAAAGGATTTATAAATAAAGGATGAAAGGGGCTCTTTATAAATTAAGTCGCGGTAACTGAAAATCTGTAATAAAAAAATTGAATATTGTTTTTTTGTGATGTAAAAAATCGGGTTTGGAAAATTTTCCAAACCCGATTTTTATTTAATTGCAAATTTTATTACGGATTGAAATAAATATCGTCAAAGGCGATGGTAGAGTGTCGGCTGCGGTAATCCTGCGGGGAATTTCCGTACTTTTTGGTAAACGCTTTATAAAAACCCGAGTATTCCGTAAAACCCACGGCAAAACAAATTTCGTTTATGGGATAGTCGGTTGCAAGTATAAGTTCACCCGCTTTTTTAAGGCGGAATTCCACCAAAAACTTGTGCGGCGTCATACCGTAAGTGTCCTTGAATACGTTAATCGTCTGGTTTTTGGACAATAGCGAAAATTTGGCAAAATTATCCAAAGTAAGATTTTCCTTATAATGTTCCAAAATATAAGTACGCAGTGTTTCCGCCACGGACGTTACGTTTAGGTTGGTTTTAAGCGCTGTCAGCAATTTATAAAATAACTGCTCGTATTCAAGTTTTTCGGCTGCTTCGCCCAGCATTTCTAATTCGGAAATTATCGGTTGAATAACGTCTATATTGAATTTACCCCTTATGGGCAGCGCGCCCGCCTTGCTGAAATGCCCTTCAAAATGGATAAAATAATAGTTTGGCGAATCGCTTGGCACAACGCCTTGCTGGTACATTCCCGCCTGCTGAATGTAGTACTCGCCCGCGGCAACCTCTACGGGCACGCCGTTTTCGGTAAATTTAAGCACGCCTTTACGCATAAGCAACAAAACGCTTAACTCGTAAATTCTGTTTATGTGAAGTTCGTTTTTTTCAAACTGTCTGTTCGCCGAAAAAAAGTAGTGCGGCAGTTGTTCGAAACTAAGTTTTTCCATACGGTTAATCCTCGCTTACAATTGTAACACACGATTGTGATTTTTTCAATGAAAAAAGTGATTTTATATATTGTGTTTTTTTGTGTGCGGCAATTAAAATAAGTGTAAGAAACGAAAATTATATGTTTGCTTTTAACATTTACGGCTTTTTTTGTCAAAGTTTACCAATTTTAAAGGCAAATTTATAACTTATCGTATTCATTTTTTTACAGGAGAAAATATTAATGAAATCAAAAATTATCGTTGGGATAATGTCAATAACATTGCTCGCTTCCGTGTTTACGGCGTGCGGCAAAAGTAACGTGCGGCTTAAAGAAGTTGAAAATCTTGACTATGCCGACGGCATTTTAAGTTACAGCGAGGTTGCCAACGCGGAGGGCTACAACGTTTCGTTTACCCATCGCGGCGAAGTTGTGTATGAAGATAAAATTCAGGACACGGCGATAGACGTAACAAGCCTTGGGCTTGAAGGTAACATAACTTTAAAAATTTCAGCCTACACAAGCAAGGCTCAGGGACCGGAAACGGAATACGATTTCACTGTTTATTCTCTTTTTAACGAAGTTATTATCGAGGCGGAAGACAACCTTGCCAACTTCGGAACGGGTAAGGACCAGTCCAATTTCAGAAACAACTCTCTCGCGCACAAAGGCGCTTACGTCGGCGGAATAGACGACGCGGGACAGGGCGTTTATATAAATTACCTTTGTCCCGTCGCGGGCACCTTCGACTTTGACGCGTATTACTGTATGGACGAAGTCGGCGGGTTTAAAACGGCGCACAGCGACGTGTGGATAAACGGAGAATATCAGACAAGGCTTGACTATACAAAACTTACGGGTTGGGGCGGCGACAGATTCGACGCCGAAAAAACCACTTGTCAAATCACGTTGAAAAAAGGCTGGAACACCATTTCGGTTATGAAAAACGGCGACGCTTCCGACAATTGGGGAGGTTTTGCCGAACTTGACTATTTTGTTATAAAGGGCAGCGGCGAAAGTTACAACGTTGACGATTTGCTTGATTACGGCGAAAGACCCGCGGCTTACAGACTTGAAGCGGAAATGGGTTCCCCCAGAAAGAAAAACCTTGCAAACAACCTTTACGAGTGTAAAAATCCCGCCATCGCCGACAACGGCTCAAACAATTATTCCAACGGATTTATTCTCGGCGGAATCGAAAGTAATTACGACGGCGTCGAGTGGCACTTCAATTCACCGGTAAAAGCCAAATACAGGGTAAAAATAGCGTACGCCTCAGGCGAGTTCGCCGGCTCTAAAAACGCGGCGCCAAGCTTTATGGTAACGCAAGAACAAGTTGCAATGTTCCGAAACGCAGATTTCGACGATATGCAAAAGGCGACGTTTGAAAATCTTCCCTATACGGGTTGGAACAACGTCACCGTTGCCGAAGGATATGTGGAAATTGTTCTTGAAAAGGGTAAAAACTTTATTTACTGCCTAAAACTCGACGGGGTTGGCAGCGGATTTTTTCAGATAGATTATGCAGACTTGACGTTTGTGGAAGAAGTGGAATAAAGATATGCAGACTCAGGATTTAAGTTATAAACTCAACAGTCATAAAATAAACCTTTGCGGTGCGGATACGCTTAACTACGAAGTTTCCGTAGAAGTGTTCAGTTTGGAAAACGTTTACACCGTCGCGGAAAATACGTACCGTTGCAAGGACGGCGAATATTTTTCGGACAGCCTTGTTTGGGGCAATACCGAAAAAAGAAAAGGCAGCGTAAAACTGCGCGTGGACGACGTTTCCGGCGCAAAAGTTTTTAAAGCGGAAGCCGAACTCGATTGCCTTATAAGGGGTGTGAAAATCAGGTTTGACAACCTGCCTTTGGGCACGCTTATAAGCCTTACGGACGAAGACAAAGAGGTGACCGAGTACGGAATGTATTTAAAATATCCGGAAGGTTGGCGCAGTTTAAGCACGCCCCTGCTTGTATTCCGTATGGAAAACGGCAAATATCTTTATTTGCGCTGTCTTGACAGTACCGTTAACGAAAAAAGATTTTTTGTTAAAAAGGTAAACGGCGCTATGCGCGTTGATATAGTGCAGGACCAGTCAGGCACGCAAATAAGCGAAAGGTACAGCGTGCCCGCGATAGAGTGCGGAGTTGCCGACACCGCCGAAGAAATTTACCAAGCTCATTCCGATTATATTAAAAAAGTTTTCAGTCTTGAAGAATATGAAAACTGCCGCATAGTTCCCGAGTGGTTTAAGGACATTTCGCTTGTGGTCACAATGCATATGCAGGCGTTTACGGGACACATTTTCCATACATACGAAAGCGCGTATAAGGATATTGAAAAACTTACCCGCCTTACCGAAGGCAAGCATATCCTTGTATATCTTACGGGATGGGAAGGAAGATATTATTATAAGTACGGCGACTATACCCCGGACGAGCGTCTGGGCGGCGGCGCCAAACTTAAAGAAGCGGTCAAAAAAATGCAGGCTTTGGGCTGCAAAGTAATGGCAATGTACGGAATGAATATGGCAAACAAAAACATTCCGCAAATAAAACGTCTTGCGGACGTAAGCGAGTTTCAGTCAGTCAGCGGCGCAAAGTTTCATAACGGTTCGGTGGATTGGGAGGGCGCGCACCATTACGACTTTAACGGGCTTGTCCAGCTTAATATCGGCGAACGCACCTGGCAGAACTATCTTTTCAACCAGATAAAATCCGCAACCGAGGCTTACGGCTTCGACGGGGCGTTTTTGGACATAGCCGCTTGCTACGTAAACGACAAAAACAACAATCTTTATGAAGGGGTAGTCGAGTTTTGCGACAGGCTTCGCACAATAAAGCCGCAATTTCTTGTCAGCGGGGAGGGGTATTATGACGGGCTTTCCCGCGCAATGCCTCTGTTTCAGTCGGGACATACCGACGGAAAACTCCATTATCACGACAGGGTTTCCGAAAAACTGTTTACAAGGTTTTCACGCGAGTTTGCACATCTTTGCATAGGCGACTTGTCAAGGGGTTCAACCGGCGTGCACGAGCTCGGCACAAACACCGATACCACCGTTCCGCTCAGAAAAGCGATAATACCCACTATCGCGCTTGTGGAGGACACGCTGGATAAGGCGTTTGAAAAAGTAAAACAAGCGGTCGAACTTTCAAAGATATATCAAACGGAGTACCTGTATGAGGAAACGGTTAACTAAAAAAGCCAAAAAAGAAAACGTAATAGGTTATCTGTTTATCGCGCCGCAGCTTATAGGTTTTGTGCTGTTCGTCGCGTTTCCTCTTGTGTTTTCTCTTTATCTGTGTTTTGCGCAGTGGAATATGATTGATATGCCCGAATTTGTCGGGCTTATGAATTTCAAAGCCATATTTCAGGACAGAATTTTCTGGAAGTCGATTGCAAATACTTTTATTTATATTGCAATCGTTGTTCCGCTTACGCTGTTTTCTTCGCTTACGCTTGCCATTCTCACCAACAGAAAACTTCCTTTGATGAAGTTTTTCCGCGCGGCATTCTTTTTGCCTATGGTAACTTCCACCGTTGCGATAGCAATGGTATGGACGTTTATCTATCAGGCGGACGGCGGCGTCCTAAACTCGGTTTTGGCGGTGTTCGGAATAACCAATCCCCCCAACTGGTTGCAAGACTCAAAGTTTGCAAGACTTGCGGTTTCAATAGTAAGCATCTGGCTTAAAGTAGGTTATTACTACATTATTTTTGACGCCGGGCTTAAAAACATACCCAAAGAATTGTACGAGGCGGCGGATATAGACGGGGCTTCGACGTGGCGCAAAATAATAAAAATCACCGTGCCTATGCTGTCTTCCGTTATGTTTTTCGTGACGGTTATGCTGTTTATAGACGTCTTTAATATGTTCAACGAAGTGTTTATTATGACGTCGGGCGGTCCCGATTACTCAACGTACACACTCTCAATGTACATTTACTTCTATGCTTTCAGTCAGTTTGATATGGGCAGGGCCGCCGTTGCCAGCTGGGTATTGTTTACCCTGGTCGCAATAGTTACCGTTATTCAATTTAAAATTAAAAAGAGGCTGGTTTACGAATGAGAAAGTTAAAAAAAGTAAACAAACGCGTCTTAATTCAGACGGTAATAATAACTGTAATAGTGTTTATAGCGGCGCTTTTGTGCATATTTCCGTTTTATTGGATGATTTTAAACGCAGTCAAAAATCCCGACTTAATAAATCAGGGCACCGTTGATTTGGTAACTTTCGATTTAACGTGGGAAAGTTTAAAATCCGTTTTCACCTATAATAACGGGCTTATCTGGAAGGCGTATTTAAACTCTTTCATAATTGCAATCGCGCAAACGTTGGGTACGCTGTTTACGTCGTCTTTGGCGGCTTTCGCCTTTGCAAAAATAAAATTCAAGGGCTCTAAACCTATTTACGGCTTGTTTATAGCAACGTTAATGGTGCCCGGACAAGTTACAATGCTTCCGCTTTTTATGATATTTGCGAAGATAGGCTGGACCAACAGTTTTCTCCCTTTAATCATACCGGGGGTTATGATAAACACTTACGGCGTGTTTATGCTTCGTTCGTTTATAGTTTCGATTCCGGGCGGACTGTTAGAGGCGGCGGAAGTGGACGGCTGCGGTTGGTTCAGAAAATATTTAAAAATTATTCTTCCGCTTATAAAACCAGCGTTAATCACTTTGGGTTTGTTCAGTTTTATAGGCAGTTGGAACAACTATATGGGGCACTTAATCTATTTAAACGACCCGGAATTGACCACAATTCCGCTGTTTATCGCAGGTATGCAGGAAACGCATATGACGGGCGCGGCGTGGGGCAGAATTATGGCTGCTTCAACGCTAAGCATAGTTCCCATAGCAATAATATATCTGTTCTGTCAAAAATACTTCGTTCAGGGTATTGCGACAACCGGTATGAAATAAGGAGAAAAACTAATGAAAAACGTTTTTAAAAAATTATGTATGTTAGGGCTTTCGGCGGTTATGTGCTGCTCTTTTGCGGCTTGCGGAAGGAGGAGCAACACCGATAAGGACGGCAACGTTATCGTGCAGATGTCAATAATGAACAGCACTAACGAAAACCCCGGTTGGCTTGCTTTGATTGACGCCGCAAACGAAGTTTTAAAGCGCAATGAAGAAAAAGTAAGAATAGAAGCCGAAATTATAATGACGGACAGCTGGGACCAGTATTACACAAAAGTCACTTCAAATATCCTCGGCAAAATAGGCGGAACAATAGGCAGAATTGCAGAGTCGCATATGCCTATGATGGTAAGCAAAAACCAGATTGCCGACCTTACCGATTTAAGAAACGAACTTGTTGCCACCGGCGACTATTCCGCGGACGCGTTTGAAGGCGTGGCGGTAAAGGACGGCAAATATTACGGTTTGCCTTCGGGCACGCAGCATATGGTTTTGTATTATAACAAGACAGTGTTCGACGAATACAACAAAGCGCATCCCGAAGACCCCGTGTCCTATCCCAGCGCGGACTGGAACAACGCGTCCACTTTTGAAGAAATTCGTCAGACCGCAAAAAAACTTACAAGCGGCTCCGGCTCGGGTAAAAAATTCGGACTTTCGGCGGGACCCTATCTTGCATATGCGGGAATGTACGCAAAAAACAGCGGCGGCGACAACATTTTTAACGCCGGCGGCGAGTGCGTTATAGCCAGCAAACCCTTTTACGACGTTTACGAATGGTTTGAAGATATGCTTATAACCGATAAATCAATGCCAAGCACTTCCGACACTCAAACTCTTGACGCTATGGCAAGATTTCTGGGCGGAAATATAGCTATGATTATAGACGGAGTTTGGCAGATTCACGACGTTTGCAAATATACGGGCGACAGTGAAATAGGCGTTGCGGCAATTCCCGTTTCGGCAAGCGGCAACGTTTCTTACAGCACCACGTTTGCGGACAGATTCTGGGCTTCAAGAAATTCTTCTCACCCCAAAGAGGACAAAATAGCGCTTAAAGCGCTTATGTCGGCGGAGGCTATAACGGCGCTCAGTTCAAAGCAAATAGGCGGTTTCCCCGTAAGAGAAGATTGCGTCGACAATTATCTCAGTTCTATTCAAAGCACAAAACTTGCGGACTACGTTGACGTAATAAAGGGCGGTATGGAGCACAAAGTAAGCGTGCCGTACTCAACTTATTACAACATAGTAGACCAGCAGATTAACCAGAAAATGGCTACGTGGATAAACGGAGAAATGACAACCAAGGCGTTTGTGGACTTTATGGACGAAACTATGAAAAAGGGTATGGCGGGTAAACTTTAATGAAAATTTTTAAAAGAATTATCCCCGTTGCGCTTTGCGCAGCCGTGTTTACGGGTATCGCCTTTGCGGGTTGCAAAAAAAATGACAAGCCTTCCGGCGGAGTGAATTTCAACCCAACGGTTACAAAAAAGGAAATTTCGCAAGAGGAATACGTCAATAAAACGCTTGGCGGGCTTTTGGGACAGTTTGCGGGTTTTTTAAGCGGGTACGAATTTGTTTGGTACGGTCCCGACCCGTATATCGGTATGCCCGAAAGCTGGTTCGAATTTTTAAACGGACCGTACGCGGGCAACTTTAAGTACTTCACCCCGCCCGACGCGTATCGTTACGACAGGCTTCGCATAAACGAAAAGACGGGCAAAAACGAAGTTTGGTCTGACGACGACTATCATATAGACATTTTCAATCAGTTGATAATGGACGAATTCGGTACGTCGAGTTATGCGGTAAAAGAGGCGTGGAAAAAGTATAACGTAGGCGACTGGGGCGGCGGCGACGAAGCGATGCGTCTTATTAACTCGGCTGATATGCTTGCCCCGTTTACGGGCACTATCGAAGCGGGCAACCGCTACGGCTGGTGTACGGAAGCGTATATCGAAAACGAAACGCTTGGTATGAACGCGCCGGGTATGCCAAACAAGGCAACCGCGCTTGTGGATACTTTCGCTTCAAACGTAGGCTATTTCAATTCGGTCGTATGGGCAAAGTTTTACGCGGCAATGTATTCGATAGCGTATTTTGAAAATGAAATAAAAGCGGTTATGCAAAAGGCTGCGGCAACGCTTCCGGCAGGCTCTTACCCGCGAATTATTTACGACAAAGCTTTCGAGTTGTACGAAGAATATCCAAACGATTATAAGACGGCGGCGCAAATGTTGGCGGAGTACAGAAGAATGCTTTACCGCCTTGACAATATCCAGACGGACCCTGACGTAAACGGCGGGTTTGCGGTGCTAAGCTGGTTGTACGGAAAAAATTCGTACCTCGATACTTGCAAATATTCTTCGATTATAGGTTACGACGGCGACTGCACTGCTGCAATCTGCGTTGGCGTTATGGGAATTTTGAAGGGCTTTAAGCCGCAAAACGAAGAATATAAGGCGCTTAACGAAACTATTTATTACGACGGCGAAGGCGTTTACTACAACGACGAAGGGCTTTATGCAAACGGCGCTGACAAAACCGCATATCAGGCGAGAATAAAGGGTGAAAATTATCCCGTTCGTCAAAAAATAGACGATATAGTGGCGCTTTACAAAAGCAACTTTGAAAAAATACTTTTGGAAAACGGCGGCGAAATAAAGGACGGAAAGTACGTCATACCCGCCACCGAATTGGTTGAAGACAGGTCGCTTTTGTTCAAAAATTACGACGCGGAAGAAAGAGATACCTCGGGTTACAACAGTAAAAACGGAAAGTTGGAGTGCCTTGTGGATAGCCAGAACGGCAATTCTCATTCCGGTTACGCTGCAATAAAATTCACCAATACCAAAGAGGGCGAAGTTTATCATAAATTCGAAAACCTTGTTAAGGGCAAAACTTACAGACTGTCGGTTTACGTTAAAACAAGCGACGGCGCGCAGGTTTCGCTTTTTGCAAGGGACGGCAAACAGCAAACGCAGGAAATAACTTTTGCAAACGTTTCTTCCGTTATAAATAAGGAATTTATTTTTGAAGCAACTTCTTCGGCAATGGACGTCGGCTTTAAATTCGGCGCGTCCGCTCTAAACGGCGAAAGCGTAATTTTCGACGACTTTATGCTTGAAGAAATTCAAAGGGAGTTTGTGCAGCAAATTTCCGACCAGAATTTAAAACTTTCGTCCGACGGCTATCTTAAAACAATCAAAAAACCCGAAGGGGTTAAGGCGGGCGAGGAAGTAATAATTTCTATAAAGTACAGAAGTTACTCAGGCGCGGCTTTCCCCCTTGCAATATATCGAAACTCCGCCATATTCGGCAGTGTAATGGCTTCCAACACAAGCAAAAACGGCGCTTCGGGGTATGCTTTTCTTGAAATTCCGTATGTGTTTGAAAAGGATTCCGACGTGATGCAGTTGAAGTTCAACGGTTACAAAATGTATATCGGAGAAATTAACGTTTACCGCAAATCGCAGTATATGTTCAGATAAGGGGAACCCTATGAAAACGTCTTTGGAAGAAAAAGAACTTATTAAACGGCAGAATGAAGAAATTAAACGTCAACAGCAACTTATACGCGAGCAGTATAATCAGATGCTTATTGACGAAGAAAACCGTCGCAAGCAACCCAAAACCGCGCCCGAAAACGTTTATATTTCTTTGCAGAATATAAACAAAGTTTACGACAATTACGTTCAGGCTGTTTTCGACTTTAATTTGGATATTCAAAAGCACGAACTTATTGTGTTTGTTGGACCTTCCGGCTGCGGCAAATCCACCACATTGCGTATGATTGCGGGGCTTGAAGAAATAACCACCGGCGATTTGTATATCGACGGAGTTTACTGCAACGAAAAAACCGCAAAAGAAAGGGATATTGCTATGGTTTTTCAAAACTATGCTTTATATCCGCATATGACCGTATATGAAAATCTTGCGTTCGGTTTGCAGACAAGGAAGTACAGCAAAGAAGAAATTGACGAGCGCGTAAAGCGCGCTGCGGAAATTTTGCAGATTACCGAATATTTGCAGCGCCGCCCCAAAGAACTTTCCGGCGGGCAAATGCAAAGGGTTGCCCTGGGCAGGGCGATTGTGCGCGAAGCAAAAGTCTTTTTAATGGACGAGCCCCTGTCAAATCTGGACGCCAAACTTCGCGTTTCAATGCGCAGCGAAATTATTAACCTTCACAAAAAAATTAACGCGACCACTATTTACGTTACCCACGACCAGACGGAAGCTATGACTATGGCAAGCAGAATCGTGGTTATGAAAAAAGGCTACGTTCAGCAGATAGGCACGCCCGAGGAGGTGTATACCCGCCCCGCAAACACGTTTGTGGCAACGTTTATAGGCGCGCCCGCGATGAACCTTGTGGACTGTCGGTATTCAGACGGCAAACTGATATTTGAAAACGGTTTTGAAATTGCGCTTAATCCTTCGCAAATTGCCGCCCATACCGAGTTTTACAAAGCCCGCATAGCGGAAACGGAAAAACTTATTGAGCAGAAAGATTACGAAAAACCGGATATGAACGTTTTGTTGACGCTTCATAAAGAAAAACCTTCTTTTAAGGCGCTTATAGGCAAAATATTCGGCAAAAAGCGTGAAAGCGTAAAAATAAAGACTCCGCAGGACAGGCTGGAAGAACTTCAAAACTTGCTTGAAGAATACAAAAAATGTCTTTCGGGCGAACACGGTTTAACTTTCGGTATACGTCCGGAAGATATTTGCGAAAACGCGGAAATACCTTCAAACGTTAAAAAGTCGTCAAAAATTACGCTTAACGTTGACTTAGCGGAACTTTTGGGCAGCGAATATCACATTCATATGCGGCTGGGCTCAAACGAAATTATAGCAAAATGCAAAGTTACCAAGCACATTTCGGATAATACCGATTTTGAATTTGTATTCGATTTAAACAAAATGCACCTGTTTGACAAAATAAGCACAAAATCAATTTTATAAAAAATTAAAAATTCGGGGGAAATACAAATGAAGGCAAAACGTTTTATAATTTCCGTTACTGCGGCAGGGCTTATGCTTTGCGGCGTAACCGCGTGCAAACCTGCGCACGAGCACGTTTTCGGCGGTTGGATTGACGGTGAAGCGGCAACGTGTGCGGAAGCGGGAACGCTGGGGCACTATCATTGTGAAGGTTGCGGAGAAAACTTTGACGCAAACTATAATACTTTGGACAAAATAGAAATAGAAGCGACGGGATTGCACGATTTTTCGGAAAAATCGGCGCAAGATAAATATCTTGCTGCTGCGGCGTCTTGCTCCGCCGCAGCAGAATATTATTATTCGTGTACGGTTTGCGGCGCAAAGGGAACTCAAACGTTTTCAAGCGGCGACCCCATCGACCATACTTACGCAACACAGTGGCAATTTGACGAGGACGGACATTGGCACGCGGCAACCTGCGGGCACGACGTCAAAAAAGATTATGACGAACACTCGTTGGTGCTCTCTCAGGACGAAACCGAAAAAACCTGTGTTTGCGGATACACCGTCGATATGGTTACTTCCCTTACAAAGCCTTCCGGTTTCGCGTATACGGACGGTAAAATTACTTTCGGCGCGGTAAAATTCGCAACTTCTTACGACGTTGAAATTTTAAACGAACAAACTGTAATTAAGACGGATACGGCAACTTCCGCCGAATACGATATAGCCGAGCTTAACCTTGCGGCAGGCAAATATAATATAACGGTTGTCGCAAATTACAAGGCTATCAAGTCCGAAAAAGCGTTATACGAGTTCAACGTTCTGGCTGTTGACGGCGACGTGCTTATCGAGGCGGAGGACGCCGTTCTTAATACGCAACACATCTCCTACGACGGGGTTGCGCACGGCGGCGCCTATGTCTTGGGTATAGACGATTGCGGTCAGGGCTTATATTTCAGATATTATGCGTATAAAGCGGCGGAAAAGACGGTTGAAGTCAGTTACGCCACCGCGCAGGAAAACCCGTTTATGAAGTTTTACGTAAACGGAACGTATCAAAAGGATATTGTTTTCGGTGAAAATACCGACTGGTTCGGCGAGGGAAAAACTATGGCTACCGCTTCGGTAACGCTTAACTTCGCTCAGGGCTGGAACGAAATTTATCTTGTCAAGGACGGCACCGCCGCAGACAATCCCGCATACGGCGGCAACGCACAAATTGACTATATCAAGATTTTGGGAAGCGGCAAAAAGTTTGATTCCACTCAGTTTGACAAGCAAAGCACAAGTTACAAACTTGAAGCTGAATGCGCGCAATGGCACTGGGCGGACAATAAGCGTCCGGCAAATTGGGGAAGTAATTTTTCACTCGGTTACGGTTTGGGCGATATGAAAACGGGCGACTGGTTTAAATTCCGTTTTAAAGTCGCGGAAAGCGGCACGTATAAAATTCAACTCGGCTTCGGCGGAGAAGCAGTCGCAAGAGAGTTTAACGTTTCGGTAAACGGCGGTGAAGAAATTTCAAGAAGTTATACCGGCGCGGGACAGTGGGATAACGTAATTCTTGACGACGGCTTTACCGTAGAACTTACCGCGGGCGAGTGGCAGACAATCGAGTTTGTAAAAGCGGACGACAACTGGATAAACATAGACTATATGCTTATATCAAAAGTTTAATTTAAACGTGAAAAATAATAAAACGGTTACTAATGCACACTTACCATAAGCAATAAAATACTCAATTTTTAATTGCTGTGCTTCCCGGATTTTAAAGAGGCTCCCGAAGCGACTTCGTTGAATGCAAACGTGGTTGTTAACAACGAACACGTAATATATGATATGGCTTCTAGCGGCGAGGGTGGCGCGCTTAATGAAAAGGGCGTATGGACTTATTGGACGGAAAATTGGGTAACTTTTAAAGGTTCTGTAACCGATGATGTTGCAAATATAACGTTCAGCAACAACTCGGGCAACTGGTACGATACTCAGTTATTCTATAAAGTACCCGGTAAAAATGCTGGCGCTTCCTATAAAGTTACGCTACACATCAATAACGTACCAAAAGCCGGAAGAATTACCGTAAACGACGTTGTAAAGAATTTAACGGCGGGTGACAATATTATAGAGTTTAATATTACCGAAACTTGCGGTGCGACTGTTAAAATTGTTTTCGGCGTTTTAGGTGAAAGCAACAAACAGGATATTCAGGCGGCACAAAATCTTGAAGTTTATATTGAATCTTAACAATATAATAATAATGTAAAAAGCAGGGTTTCAGTTGAAACCCTGCTTTTTATATACGCATAAAAAAAAGAAAATTAAAAGAATTAAATGCATAAGTTAATTGGTAAAATATATTAAAAAAGTTTAAATAACTTAAAACAAAAATTTAATTTTTATAGATTTTTAAATAATTATAATAAAGCGGCTTCCAAGGAAGCCGCTATGTTTTGTATTAAGTTAAATCAAAACACTATATTTTGTGTTTATTACTTCGTCATTGCTTCCTGAACGGCAACCGCAACGGCAACCGTTGCGCCGACCATAGGGTTGTTGCCCATTCCGATTAAGCCCATCATTTCAACGTGAGCGGGAACGGAGGACGAGCCGGCGAACTGCGCGTCAGAGTGCATACGTCCCATAGTGTCCGTCATACCGTAGCTGGAAGGACCAGCCGCCATATTGTCGGGGTGAAGCGTTCTGCCCGTACCGCCGCCGGACGCAACCGAAAAATACTTAACGCCGTTTTCGACGCACCATTTTTTATAGGTTCCGGCAACGGGATGTTGGAAGCGGGTGGGGTTGGTAGAGTTGCCTGTAATTGAAACGGAAACGTGTTCAAGCTTCATTATAGCAACGCCTTCGGGAACGTTGTCCGCGCCGTAGCATTTTACTTTTGCCCTTGCGCCTTCGGAGAAGGCAACGCTGTCAACAACTTTTACAGTTTCGGTATAAGGGTCAAACTGCGTTCTGCAATAGGTAAAACCGTTTATTCTGGAAATGATATAAGCCGCGTCCTTGCCCAAGCCGTTGAGAATAACTCTCAAAGGTTTGGTGCGCACTTTGTTTGCGTTTTCGGCAATTTTAATAGCGCCTTCCGCCGCTGCGAAAGATTCGTGTCCCGCGAGGAAGCAGAAACAATCGGTTTCTTCGGAAAGAAGCATAGCGCCGAGGTTTCCGTGTCCTTCGCCGACCTTTCTGTTTTCTGCAACCGAACCGGGAATGCAAAAGCTTTGCAAGCCCACGCCGATTTTAACAGCCGCTTCGTTTGCTTTTTTGCAGCCGCTCTTTATTGCGATAGCAGCGCCTACGGTGTAAGCCCAAACAGCGTTTTCAAAGCAGATGGGCTGCGTTCCGCGGACTATCTTGTCCACGTCGATTCCCTTTTTAAGGGTAATGTCGCGGCATTCTTCGATTGATTTGATGCCGTATTCTTTTAAAACGGAAAGAATTTTCTTTTCTCTTCTTTCATAACTTTCAAAAAGCGCCATATCAGTCTTTAACCTCCTTGTCCGTTCTGGGGTCTATGTGTTTTACCGCGCCGCTTTCATACGAATATCTTCCGTAAGTGCCTATGGCCTTTTCGTAAGCTTCGTTGGGGGTAAGTCCTTTTTTGATAAAGTCCGTCATTTTGCCAAGCGCAACAAATTTGTAACCGCAAATTTCGTTGTTTTTGTCAAGCGCAAGCGCTATTACGTAGCCTTCCGCCATTTCAAGGTATCTTGCGCCTTTCAATGCCGTGCCGTACATAGTTCCGACTTGCGAGCGGAGTCCCTTGCCCAAATCTTCAAGACCCGCGCCTATGGGAAGTCCGTCTTCCGAGAAAGCCGACTGCGTTCTGCCGTAAACTATCTGCAAAAACAGTTCGCGCATAGCGGTGTTTATCGCGTCGCAAACAAGGTCGGTGTTAAGCGCTTCCAAAATGGTTTTGTGGGGCAGAATTTCCGCAGCCATAGCGGCGGAGTGGGTCATACCCGAGCAGCCTATCGTTTCAACAAGCGCTTCCTGAATTATACCGTCCTTTACGTTTAAAGTCAGTTTGCACGCGCCCTGCTGAGGTGCGCACCAGCCGATTCCGTGTGTAAGACCTTTGACGTCTTTGATTTCCTTTGCCTGAATCCATTGTCCTTCTTCGGGAATGGGTGCGGGACCGTGTTCAAATCTTCCGGACACGCCCTTGGCAACGCAAATCATATTTTCAATGTCTTTTGAATATTGCATTACTATTCCTCCAAATTTTTTACGTTGTCTGTACGGCTTTTAAAAGCCTTATCCATTATAACACGCAAAATTTTTTTTATCAATATTAATTCGATAAAATTTTTGCTGATTTACAATAGGTTTGTTAAAAAAACAAGCCTATTTTTGTTTTATTCGGGTTTTTACCCTTGCAAAGTGGGTTTGTTGCAACAAACCCACTTTTATTTTTTAGGAGGTACACCTATGACCGAAGCAACCACGCCCGCAAAAATCAAGCAGGAGCGCGTCCCCGTAACGGCGTTTATCGGGAAAGATACCCGCGACGCATTGTTGCAAATAGCCGCAAAAAAAGACTTGACTTTAAGTGATATTGTGCGTGCGGCGTGCAACGAGTACGCAAAGAACAACAACGATTAAAAGGAAGGCGCAAAATGAACAACCAAACCAAAAACCCGTTATTAGCGTTTGGCACACCCGCAAAGGTCGTTATTAACGGAACGCAAGCAACGCACCCGCAACTAATTGAAGCCTACACAAAAGTAATCGCAGAAAGACCCGAATACATACGGGCGATTGCTTTTAGCGTCATTGACGGCATTGTAAAAATTTACATCAAAACGACGGAGGCGGCGGATAATGTGTAATTTTCAAAAAAACCGAAAGTATGACGAATATTTGCGCTTTATTCTTAACCGTTGGCGCGAAATAAAGCAAATGCCGCAGGGCGAAAAACGAAACAGATTGTCTGAAGGTTGCGTTGACTACATACGGGAAGCACGGCAAAGATTAAAGAAAGTTGCCGAGCCGCTCGACCGTATTGTAATTGTACCCGACTTGAATTACCCCGAATATTACACGATACTCTACAAAAAGCAATTTATATTTGACGGTACAAAAGAGGAGTTTATTGCGTTTTTATGGGACACGCAGGCATTGTATTGCGCCCCTTCTCAATTTGATTGTACGGGGCAACATTTTACAACGGGTTACAAAGTCGGACACATCGGCGGCGACCGTTGGAAAGTTGCCGAGTTTATGGGGGTTGATGTATGAATACAAACCCCACCCCGCACCGCTGTGAAACGTGCGACAGTTGCAAACTTCCGCGCACCGTTGACGACAACGGCGGCGCGGCAAAATGCAAACTTATGAAATACAAAACGATTGACGGGTATGTCGCGGGCGGATATACGCCCGATTGGTGTCCGTTAAACGCCGTTGTAAAGCAAGCAACAAACAAATACGACGAAATAAAAAACCTTGCCGAACTTGACGCATTTTTCAAATGTGAGCGACACCTATTCTTGCACCGCAAAATTATGGTGTCTATAAGCGGCGGGTCGGATAGCGACATAATACTTGATTTTGTTTTGCGTGTACTTGCCGCTCGTCGGCACGACTACACTTGCGAATTGCATTTTGTATTTTTCGATACGGGCATAGAGTTTGAAGCAACAAAACGACACTTGCTATTTTTAGAGAAAAAATACAACATCACGATTGACCGCCGCCGCGCAATAACGCCCGTCCCGAACGGGTGCAAAAAATACGGCGTGCCGTTTTTAAGCAAATACGCGAGCGAAATGATAAACCGCTTGCAAAAGCATAATTTTGATTTTTCGCAAGGCGACCGCCCGTTCGACGAACTACTCGCGGCATATCCGCAATGTAAAGGCGCGTTGCGTTGGTGGTGCAGTATCAACGGCGACAAATCGGCATACAGCATAACGCGATTTTATATGTTGCGTGAGTTTTTGATTGAAAACCCGCCCGACTTCCCTATATCTTGCGAATGTTGCAACGGTGCAAAAAAGAATAACGCAAAAAAATACGAACGCGAGAACAATATCGACCTTAACGTGTTAGGCTTACGCAAAGCCGAAGGCGGCGTGCGGACGGTTGCAATCGGGACGTGCTTTACCGAAGGGGTCGGCTATCGTATAGACACATATCGCCCGATATGGTGGTTTACGGATAAAGACAAAGCCGCTTACGAAACAACACACAACATCACACACTCCGATTGTTACGCAAAATACGGCTTACGTCGCACAGGGTGCGCGGGTTGCCCGTTCGGGAGCGACTTTGAAAATGAATTAAACATTATACAACAGTACGAGCCGAAACTATATAAAGCGGTATGCGCAATATTCGGCAAAAGTTACGAATATACCCGCAAATATCGAGAATTTGCAAAGAAACACAAAACGGGCGTACCCGATAATCAAATGAATTTGTTTGACATATTCGACGGAGGCGGAAATGGACTTATTTAACGAATTACAAGAACGCGTCCGCAAATGCGGCGACGATGTAAACGCAATAATCGAAATATCGACCGAAATGCACAAATATAATTGCCGCATTTGTCCGCGCAATATGTATCAAGACGAAACGTCAAAAGCAATTTGCCCCGCCTTGCGTGGCAAGCCGTGCCGCCGCGATTTTGCGGTATGTTGGCGGGCTTACTTTAAGAAAAAGAACGGAGGCGGCAAATGAAAATTTGTTGTATATGCGGTCAACTGTTTGAAGGTTACGGAAACAACCCCGCGCCCATTGAAACGCGCGGCGAGTGTTGCGACGATTGCAATATAAACGTCGTCGTCCCCCGCCGCTTGCTTGACGCAAAAAAAGCGCAAATACGGGCGGCGGCGGACGCGCTTACATCGACCCCGTTGCAATGTGCGGAAAGCGCAAAATTAAACGCGCTCGTCGGCACGGTGGTTGAAATCGAATACATTGACGGCGATGTCGATGTCGGCATTTTACACAAAGACACGCCCGCCATAAAGTACCAAAACCCCGACGGCGACAATACGACGATATGCGGATATTACATTGAACGCACCACCACAGGCAGCGGCGAATTGCACTTCAAAAAGTCGCACGTTAAAGAAATTCGCCCGCCGTGCGTTACGGGGCGGCAAGACGCGCGGCTTGACGGGCTTATCGGCAAGTCGGTTTTAATTGATTTTGGAAACGGCGACACGGAAGCGGGTTTTTTACGTCGTATTACAACAACGTGCGGAAGCGGCGACGACATTGTGCGGTATTGCCTTGTAACACCGCTCCGCAATATAGTATTTTACAGCACCGACATTAAAGGCGTGCGGGAAGGTTGACAATATGGAAATTAAAACGTGTAAATTTTGCGGTGCGCCTATCGTATGGCTTAAAACACAAAACGGTCGACCTATGCCGTGTAACACGGAAGCGGTCAAGTATCAAGAAAATTACAAGGGCAAGGACGTTATCGTTTTATCGGACGGCAAGGTCATAAAGGCAACCGTCGTCAACCCGAACGGCGGCGGGCTTGCGCCTATCGTTGACGGCGAAGGTTACATATCGCATTTTGCAACGTGTACGCACGCGGACGAAGCAAGAACGCCCCGCCCCACTATCGAAGCGGTCGCGCCGAATATCCCGCCCGCAACGCAAACACCGCGCGAATACACGCAAGAGGACATATTCTCGCTTGCGGACGCTTACGAAGCGCAGGAAGCGGCAAGCAGGGAGCGGCGCAAATGGTAACGGGCGGCGGCGAAAGGAGGCAAACGTGAAAATTGGAATATACGACGTTGACAGTCATAACTTCCCGAATTTGGCACTTATGAAAATATCGGCGTACCACAAACAAAACGGCGACGACGTGGAGCGTGTTTTACCCGTTTGCAGGTATGACCGCATATATGCGAGTAAAGTTTTCGGGGACGAATACACAACCGTCAAAAATCTTTGCTTGCAATCGGACGATGTACGGCTCGGCGGTACGGGTTTTGCAATCACGGTCGAAAACGGCAAAGAAATTTACCGCAAAGAAAAAGACGGCGACCTTCCGTATGAAATCGAGCATATATACCCCGATTATTCGCTTTACCCCGAATTAACAAAAGACACCGCATACGGGTTTTTGACGCGCGGTTGCCCGAATAATTGCGGGTTTTGCATAGTTAGCAAAAAAGAAGGCTTGCAATCACGCAAAGTCGCAAATTTGTCGGAATTTTGGCGCGGGCAAAAATACATCAAACTTTTAGACGCGAATATCCTTGCTTGCCGCGACCGTATCGAACTATTACAACAATTAGCCGACAGCGGCGCAAAGGTTGATATAACGCAAGGACTTGACGCGCGATTTATAACCGACGAAATCGCGGTTTTAATAAATAACATACGCGCCGACTTTGAAAGTGTTTTGTGTAATTGGCTCGGCGAAAAGTATTGACGGGAGGCACGCGATGTCAAGATATAAAAAACTTATGATACAACGCGGCGTAATGCAAAAGGCGGTTGCGGAAAAGATACATAAAACCGACCCGCGCGTCGATACATCGCTTTTAAGCAAATTTGTAAACGACGTTTGCTTACCCACTCCGCGCACGCTTGCGACGATATGTAAAACGCTTGCTTGCGACCCGCTTGATATTTACGACCCCGCAGAAATCACGCTCGCGCCGCCTACATCGGCGCAGGAAGCGGCGGGCGGCGGCAATGCGGACAACCCCGCAACGTCGACGGAAGCGGCGAGAAAACGCGAACGTCGCCGCGCAAATGGCTTGTACAATCTTACAGTCGAAATATCCCGCGATATTGCCGAGCGCGTATTTGCGCCCGAAGCATTGCGAAAACTCGGCTATTTAAGTAAAAGCGACTTTGTGCGTCAAGCGGTTGCCGCGCTCGACGCGCGGTTATCCACAATCGAAGCGAAAGAAAAAGCCGACGGCGCAGGAACGCCGAACGGCAAAAAATAAAGACCACAATTAAAGACAAAGAAAACGGGCGGTCGAAATTGGCACTTCCGACCGCCCGCGAAACTTGACACAAAACTATGTCAACCAAACCGATATTATTATACCACATCGGCGGCAAAGTGTCAATGTTTTGCAAGCGAAAAACCGTGCTATTGCGTCCTCGTAATGAAGTATTATCGTATCAACGACGCAAGCAGGATAAACAGGCAACACGCCCCGCGCTTTATACCCCTTTGCGATAAACTTTGAGGGGGTCGAGAAAGGGGGCGGCGGGGGAAAACATCGGGGGCGTTTGATAAACTCGATAAAGAAAGATAACTCCCCTTTTAGCCCCCGCGTGTTGTCCCCCGCTTTTTTGGCTATTCTTTGTCTTTTACGTTAAAGCAATTTATCGGAGGCAATTATGGCAAAACGCTACTACACACTCGACCCGCAAAAATACGACTTTGACGAGATATTCGGCATTGAAGCGCAGGAAGCGGAACGCGACGCTCTTTTGCAATCGTTCAATGACCCGCACATTGTGAAATATCGAACAAAGACGATTAAAAGCGGCAACGTGCTTGAAGTTGAGGTTTACCCGATATGGGACACCCACACTTCAACATCAAGGGCAAGGAAAACAAAAGAAAGCCGCGAAGCGCAAAAGCGGCTCAATTACAAAAATGCGGTCAAACAGGTTGTGCGGCTTATCAATGCGAATTTTACCGACGCGGACTTTTGGGCGACCTTTACATACGATAACGCCCACTTACCGAAAACCTATGCGCAAGCACAACGGGAAGTGCAAAAGTTTATTCGCAGATTAAAGCACTATGCCGAACGACACGCCTTCCTCCCGCTCAAATACGTTTATTGGACGGAATTTGAAAACGACGAAAAGAAAGGCAAACGACGCATACACCACCACATTGTAACGAACTTTGCCGACCGCGATGTTATGGAGGACTTATGGGGCAACGGCGGTCGAAACAACGTGCGACGGCTTGTTGCGGACGACAGCGGTTACGAAGGAATGGCGCGGTATTGTATGAAAGACCCGAAAGGCTTAAAACGATACGTCGCGTCAAAGAACTTGAAAAAGCCGCAAATCACGGTATCGGACACAAAGTTTACGCGGCGCAAGGTCAACCGCATTATGTACGACAAAGTCAACTCTTACGCCGTTTTTGAAAACCTTTACAAAGGCTATCAAATGACGGACATCAAGAAAAAAACAAGTGAATACACGACGGGCGCGTATGTGTACGTCAAAATGAAACGCAAGGAGTGAAAAAATGAAATACATCGGCAGTAAAGCAAAAATCGCAAACGAAATCGTCCCGATTTTGCAAAGTTACATATCCGCGTACAACATCAAGCAGTACGTCGAGCCGTTTGCGGGCGGTTTTAACGTAATCGACAAAATACAATGCGAATACAGGCTCGGCAACGATATTGACCCGCTTGTATGCGAACTCGTCGAAGCGTTCCGCGAAAACCCCGCACTTTTGGACGAATTGAACACGCCGTCCCGCGCCGAATATTACGACGTGCGGGATAACCCCGACAAATATCCGTGTTGGTATCGCGCGGCGGTGCTTTTATTCGGCTCTTACAATGCTCGCGTTTACGGCGGTTGCTATGGCGCGACGGCAGTTACGAAAGACGGAAAAACGCGAAATTATTTTAACGAAGCCCGCGAGAATTTTCGCCGTCAATTACCCGCCTTGCGCAATATTCTTGTCGGGTGTTGCGATTATCGGGAATTGCGACTCCCCGAACGGGAGCGCGTGCTTGTTTATTGCGACCCGCCTTATTCGGACGGTATCGGTTACGGCGGCGGCAAATTCGATACGGCGCAATTTTGGGAATGGTGCAGAACACAAACGGCGGCGGGTCATATCGTAATCGTAAGCGAATACACCGCACCCGACGACTTTGTTTGTATTTGGCAACACGAAATAACGACGCACTTAAACAACCGCAACAAGCAAAATCGCATTGAAAAATTATTTATACACGGAGGCGCACAATGGCACAAATACACGACTTGAAAATTTTACCCGAATATTACGACGCGGTCGATAAAGGCGTAAAAACTTACGAATTGCGGTTTGACGACCGAAATTACGCCGTCGGCGATATGCTGATATTGCGCGAATGGGAAAACGGGCAATATACGGGTAAGCGGCTTACGGCAAAAATAACGCACATCTTAAAAGACTTTGTCGGCTTGACCGACGGTTGGGCGGTTTTAAGTATCAAGAAAATGGAGGGCAAAAAATGTTAAAAAAAATATTATCGGCAATTTACATCGCCGCATTGCTTGTAATTGTGGTTTGCGTGCCTATATCGGCAATATGTGTTATTTGTAAACTATGCGCCGCGACTCCCATATCTTGGCTCGGTGCGTGCGTGCCGCTTTTGATTGCGCTCGCCGCTTTTCCGCCCTTTATTTTATCAAAAATTTTGCTTGACATCGGCGGCAAATAAATTACCGAAACAAGGAGGTTAAAATGCCGAAACAAACCCGAAACGACCCCGAAAAGAAAAAGACCGCGACAAAGGGCAAAAAACAGCCCGTAAAGGCGCAAAAGAAAACAGCGGCAAAACCGCCCGCCGAAGCGGAAAACACCGCAGAAAAAGGCAAACGCGGCGCAAAATCGCAATATGCAAATAAGGTTTTACCTTATTTGGCGGATATTGAGCGTTATGTTCGATGTTGCGTTACTGAAGGCGATATTTGCAAATATTACGGGGTCGGCAAAACGCAATGGGCGCAATACAAGAAAGATTATCCCGAATTAACCGAAACGCTTTTACGCGCGCGGGAGAGCGCAAAACAGGACTTGCTCGACAACGCATATCGCGTCGCGGTTGGTTATTACTACGAGGAAACGCACACAACAACGGTCATTATCGACGGCAAGCCGTGCAAAAAAACATACGTCGACCGCAAGTATGCAAAGCCCGACGCGGGTATGATACAATTCTTGCTCATTAACCGATATTCGGGCGAATTTGCCCGCGACCCGCAAGCGGTAGAATTGCGAAAAAAGGCGTTAGAACTTGCAAAAGACGGCAAGTTGCCCGACGGTTGGGAGGGTGTGTAATTATGCCGCTTGACCCGATACACGCCTTTTATTGCCGCAAAGAATATTTAACGCTCGCACAGTCTTGCAAGGTTAAAAGCGGCGGAATTTGCGCACGGTGCGGCGGTGTATTCGATATGTGCGAATTGCGCCCACATCATAAAATCGAACTTACGCTCGACAACATCGACGACGTAAATATCACGCTAAACCCCGCAAACATCGAAGTATTGTGCCACGATTGCCACAATGCCACGCACGCTCGTTTTGGTAACGCGGTCGAACAAAAGCGCGTGTATGTTGTGTATGGCGCACCGTGCGCGGGCAAGTCGACTTATGTGTACAGCACCGCCACACGCAACGATATTGTTGTAAACCTTGACGCTATACATCGCGCAATATGCGTATGCGGGCAGTATGATAAACCCGACGCGACAAAGCGCGTCGCGTTCGCCTTGCGTGATTATTTGCTTGACGAAGCGCGCACCGCAACGCCGCGCCGTCATTGGCAGGACGCGTATATTATCGGCACATATCCCGACCGCATTGACCGCGACAATATCGCGCGGGAATATCCGCCCGACGTGATTAACTTTGTACACATCGACACACCGAAGGCGGAATGTATCAAGCGAGCGCACGAAAACATCAAGCAAGCGGCAACGCGCGACGCGGTTGTCGGTTGGATAGAAAAATATTTTGCACGTTATACGGAATGATACCCCCCTATCCTTGCAAAATTTTTGAAACCCGAAAAGACTCCAAGCCGCAGTCAAAAAAAATTCACACCGAAATTTTGACTTTTTCGGGCAAAAAGTTTACAAATTCCAAAAAGGAGGCGGAAATGAAAAAAAGCAAAGATAAAACAGCGATTGCCGACGGCGAATACAAGCGGCTCGTCGGTTTGTACACGGCGGCGGGCGTGGACGAAATCAAGTTAAAAATTTACGACGAACTTATCCGCAAGGTCGCGGAGGTTTTTGCTTGTTTGGAAGCAATCAAAGAATTGCCGTCGATAATTTACGACCCGAATAACCCGTCCATACAGCGCGAAACGGCGGCGGGACGTGCGCGGGTCAAGTATATGGCGCAATACACATCGGCAACGCAAAAATTAAACAAGGACTTGCTCGGCGGCTTAAACGGCGACGACGGCGATTTATCGGCTTATGACGACGACAACAACAATTAACAACACGGAAGCGGCAACCCCCACCCCCGCCGAATGGACGCTCGTCAACCCAGATATTGACCCGCTTACAGGTTGGCAAGCATTAAGCGACGACATCGGCGGCAAGCATAGTTTTTTAATTGAATATTACAAGCGTTGCCGTTCGGGTGAAATCATAATCGGGCGCGAACTGAAAACCACGCTCGAAATGTTGATACAAGACATTTTTTGCGGCGGCGGCAAATACCGTTTTACGCTCGACGCGGCACATCGGCGTATTGATTTTATCGAAAACGAAATAAAACATTTTCAAGCCCCCTTCGCGGGTAAGCCGTTTATTATGGCACTTTGTCAAAAGGCATTTACGGAGGCGATATTCGGGTTTTACGTTTACGATACCGAGTTGTCATACGGCGAAGGTTGGGTGCGCCGTTTTCAAGAAGTTTTATTCCTTGTCGCCCGCAAAAACGGAAAAACCCCGCTCGTTGGTGCGCTTGTGCTTGCCGAATGGTTTTGCGGCAAAATGGGTCAAGCGGTTATGTGTGCGTCAAACGATTATGCGCAAGCCGCGCTCGTTTTCAATGCTATTAACGCCTTCCGCGAAGAGTCGCGCACAATATCCCACGTTACCCGAAAAAACAATAAAGGCATATTTTTCGGTAACCCGAAGCAACGCAAAAAGACGGGTAAATTCTCGAAGCAAAACAAGGGGTCAATCGAATTGATGTCGGCGAAGCAGGGCGCGAAAGAAGGTCGAAACCTTACGCTCGTTATTGCCGACGAAATTCACGAAATGAAAGATAACTCGACCGTCTTGCCGCTTATAACGTCGGTATCAACGCAGGACGAGCCGCTTTATTTTGAAATCACGACGGAGGGTATTGTGCGCGACGGCTATCTTGACGCGCGGTTATCCGACGCGCGAAAGTCGCTTAAAGGCGAAGCGGAAACCGATACGTCGCGTTGGTTGATATGGCTATACACGCAGGACAGCGAGGCGGAAATTTGGAACGATGAGCGCAGTTGGACGAAATCAAACCCGATGTACGGCATTGCGAAAAAGCCGTCATATTTGCGCAAAAAGGTTGACACGGCACGGCACAGCGGCGCAGACCGCGCGTTTATTCTTGCAAAAGACTTTAACATCAAGCAATTAGCGAGTAATGCGTGGTTGGAGGAAAAATACATTGATTGCCCCGCCACGTTTGATATTGCCGACTTTGCGGGCAGTTGGTGCATTATCGGGGTTGACCTTGCGGAAACAAATGACTTATGCGCTTGCACGTTTTTATTTATGCGCCCGAATGACCCCGTCAAATACTTGCACACAATGTATTTTGTAACGGCAGTCAAGGCGGGCGACGGGCAGTCGACCGACTCCCCCACTAACCCCGAAAAAAAGAATTACATCGAATGGGCGGACGCGGGGCTTGTGCGTATCG
The DNA here is from genome assembly GCA_910585785.1 of uncultured Christensenella sp. Classification (GTDB taxonomy): domain Bacteria; phylum Bacillota; class Clostridia; order Christensenellales; family Borkfalkiaceae; genus Coproplasma. Next base: position 46,294 of record CAJUEV010000007.1, read on the forward strand.
TTCAAGACAACGTAATTGACGATACGGTCGTATCGGACTACATTTGGGACGTATTCCAAAAACACCGCATACGCCCGCTTACGGTCGGTTACGACGAATGGCACGCGAAAGACTTTGCAAAGCAAATCGCGGCAAAATTCGGCAAAGAAGTACCGCGCAAAATACGAATGACAACCGACGCGCTCAATGTGCCGACCCGTAACGTCGAAACCGATTTACGGGCGCGGCTTATCAATTACAACAACAACGATATTTGCCGTTGGAACTTCCGCAACACAGCCGTCCGCGTCGATAAAAACGGGTTTGTTATGCCTTGTAAAATAAACGGCTATATCGGCAACAAGATTGACGGAACTATGTCAAAAGTAATCGCATACGCCGCATTACGCGAAGTTAAGTCGGCGTTTATGGCGAAAATAGGAGGCTAATTATGGGCGATAAACGCGACCCGCAAAACAAAAACGAAATATACGCGCGGAGCGTTCGTTGCCCCGTACATCACGCCGTAATCGGCAAATACGATGTGCGCGACGGCTTGATAAACGCGGTTTATTTATGCCCGAAATGCCGTCGGGAATATACCTACACAATACCACCGCGCAAACCGTGAAAAAAACTTCTTAAAAGATTTTAACGAAAAACCGTTGACTTCGCGCCGCGCGTCGAGTTATAATGCGGTCAAATTGAATACACGCACCACCACCCCGCGCGGGTGAGTGCGCCGCAATCGCCTTGTATTGCCGCCCGTTCGGGCGTGTGCGCCGTTGGTGTCTGATTATGGCATATCCACCGCCGACGCGGTGAGTGCGCCGCGATTATCTTTTAATCGCCACATATCAAAACGAATGTGAGTGCGCCGATATTAACGAGTTTATTGCTCGTTACTATCGGCGCACTTTTTTTGTTATTTTTCGCAAGGAGGCAAGCCGATTGTCAACGCTTAAAAACGCCATACACAATTTGCTCGGTTGGGATAGACCGACCGCGTATAACCGCGTTGTAAATGCAAATACGGTTTTATTTTCGTCGTTCGGCAAGGATATTACCGCGTCGGACATCGTAAAAACGGCGATACATCGCGTTTGCGAGGAAGTGTCAAAATGTAGTATCAAGTCGGTTATTGAAACGCAAAACCCGCACCGCATAACGGTCGCGGACGACGACATCAACCGCGTTTTGTGCGGGCGTGTAAACCCGATATGCGGACTTAAAGACTTTTTGTATAAATGCGCTTACATCGCGCTCGTCAATCGAAATTGTTTTATTTATTGGGCTTACGACGAAGTCCCGATAAAAGTTGACGGCAAAGATTATGTCAAGCGCGTTACGCGCGGTTTATACCCGCTTGAAAAAGCCCGCGTCAAACTCTACTATGCGGGCGACGAAATGCGGGCGGAATTACAAAGCGCGACGGGCGGCGGCGTTACGCTTGACTTACCGTATAGCGATTTAATACATATTCGCGTCGGTTACGGCGCAAACCCGTATTTGGGCGGCGACGCAAACGGTCAAGCCGATTGGCGGGCAATTCTTAAAAATTTGCAAACTTTGCACGTTATACAGGAGTCTATCCCGAAATCGCTTGAAGCGTCTTTATCGTTGCACGGCATTTTGACAATGCGCACGGTTGTGGAAGCGGACAAACGCGAAATATCCCGCAAGGAATTTGAACAGCATTTATTTAACAGCGAGTACGGTATAGTCGCAACCGACTACGAGTCCGAATTTACGCCGATACAAATTGCAACGCAGGATATACCGCAAACCGTTTTGACGTTTTTGCGCGACGAAATTTTGTCGCCGTTCGGCGTTAGTGTACCGATATATCTCGGCAAGTACACTGACGACGATTTTACCGCGTTTTATCAAACGGCGGTCGAGCCGTTGCTTTTAACGATTGCCGAAGCAATGAAAATAACGCTCTTTACATCGGCGCAAATCGCGCACGGACGCACGATAAAATTTTACGACAAAGTTGTACAATCGCTATCGTTCGCCCGCCGTTTGGAAATTGCAAAGGCAACGCAAGAGGACGCGCTCTTATCCCGTCCCGAACGGCGCGAATTGTTGGGCTATGACCCCGACGACGAGCCGACCCGCGTATCGTTGAACTATATCGACGTATCAATCGCAAATACCTATCAATTAACGGCGTTGTCGCAGGGCAAAAAACCGACCGCGCCGAAGCAAAACAAGGAGGACGACGAATAATGCCCGACGAAATCAAACCGTACACCACCCCGCAATATATCAAGCGTTCTGCGCCCGACGGCAACCCTGCGCAAATCGACCCGTTAAAGGGCGTAATTGAAGGTTGCCCGATTGTATTCAATCAAAGGACGGCAATCGGCGACTTGTTTTACGAGGAAATCGACCCGCACGCGCTCGACGACGCGGATATATCCGACATCAAGTTTATGGTAAACCACGACGACGGAATGATACCGCTTGCACGCCACAGGCGCGGCAAACGGTCGACTATGGACGTTGAAATCAAGCCCGACGGTTTACACATCAAAACAACGCTTGACATTGAAAACAACGCGACCGCCCGCGAACTTTGCTCGGCGGTAACGCGCGGCGACATTGAGGATATGTCTTTTGCGTTCGGTGTTTTGGTATCGGGTTACGAATGGCGCGACCTCGACACGGATATGCCGACGCGCCGAATTACCAAAATATCAAAGGTTTTCGAAGTATCCGCTGTAAACGACGGCGCATACCCGCAAACTTCGATATATGCCCGCTCCCCCGCCTCGTTGGATAACGACAAAATTGCGTTGGATAACGCAAAGGCGGCGGCGTTGGAAAATGAACAAAGGCGGCAAAGTGTCGACTCGCAAGCGGCGTTAAAACTTGCGAAAGAAAAATTTTTATTTTTGGAGGAACAAAGAAACTATGAAAACCCTTAAAGAATTGCAGGAAGCCCGCGCCGCCCTTTTAGCGGAAGCGGCAAAAGCAGAAACCACCGCCGACCGCCTTGCGGAAATTCGCAAGCAGGTTGACGGGCTTAACCTTGCCATTACCGAATTGCGCAAGGACGAAGCGGAAGCGGCGGCAAAAGAAGAGCGCGACGCGGCACGCCCCGCGAACGGCGGCGCACCCGCTCCGACTCCCGTTATCGTACACGACGACGCAAAGGTCGACGCGCAGAAGCGCACCGCCGAAAATGCGGAAGCGGTCGAGAAGCGTGCGAAATCGCTTAAAAGCGGCGAAAAGACAACGCTCGAACATCGCGCCGTTGCGTCCTCTTCCACCGCGCTCGGCACGGTTGCAAGCGGCGATATTGCCCCCGCTTTTGAACAGGTTGGAACGCTTGACAAACTTGTCAACGAATTGCACCTCGAAGGCACGGGCGCGGAAAGTTACAAAAAGCCGTTCGCAAAAAATATCGCCGAAGGCGGCATAACGAAAGAAGGCGCAGACTACCACACCGCCGAGCCGACGTTCGATTATGCGTCGATTAACAAGGTAAAAATCACGGCTTACGCCGAAGTCAACGAAGAGGTCGAGAAATTGCCCGCCGCGCGTTACGTTGCGGAAATCGAAAGCGCGGTCATTGGCGCATTGCGCAAAAAGATTATCGGACAAATAATCGACGGAAGCGGCACGGACGAACTTGTCGGCATTATCAACGCGCCGACAAGCATTATTACGACGGCACAGCGTAAAACCGTTGCCACCATTGACGAAAACACGCTCGACAGCCTTATTTTCAAGTACGGCGGCGACGAAGATGTCGAAGGCGACGCTTATATTGTGCTTAACAAATTAACGCTTGAAGAGTTTGCGAAAGTCAAAGGCTCGGACAAACGCCGCGCATACGACATTGTTGTGCGTGGAAATACGGGAACGATTAACGGCATACCGTTTGTTTGCACGTCGAAACTTGCCGCCTTCGGTGCGGTTACGGCGGGCAACCCTTATTTGATTTACGGCAAATTGAAGGGTTACGAATTGGCGTACTTTGCCGACATCGAAGTTACGAAATCGTCCGACTACAAATTCAAACAGGGCGTAACAGCGTTCAAAGCGTCCGTATTCGTCGGCGGCTCACCCGCGATGTACAACGGCTTTATGACCGTGCAGAAGGCGGCGGGTACGCAGGAAACAAAGACAAACGCCGAAACCCCGAAAACGGGCGATTAAAATTGGTTTTTAGTTGCGGGTCGGCGCAAGAGCCGATACAAAACGGTATTACGTTAAGGAGGTCGAAATGCAACAAGACATCGACAACATCTTGTATAAAATGGGCTACTATGACGCAGACCCGCAACTAAAAGAAACCGTAAAGGGCTATATCAAAGTCGCGGAAGAATTTATGCTCGATAGCGGCGTACCGCAAGACCGTTTGGGAACGCAACGCGCGTACGCAATCAAAGCACTTTTCGCCGACGCTTTTGATAAAGGCACACCCGACGACGTAATCAAGAAGGACGGAATGGTTGTCGCGCTTATCGCGCAATTACGGAGATAATATGGCAAAACAAACGGTAAAAGAACGCCGCACGCTTGTCAAATTCGCCGTACAGCGCACGACACACATCGCGGGAAAAGGTGCGTCGACAACGTGGGAAACAATATCGGTCAAAATAGGCGAAGCCGACGACGGCTCGCCTATAATGACAGATTGCTTTTATTGCGAATGGTTAAACGCATACGGGCAAACGGCAACGCAACAGCAAGCCGACGGCGTAATACGCCCCGCCCGCTTGCGCTTGCCGTTCGTTAAAGCAGTTTACGACGCACTTATCGCGCGGGACGTGCGAATTTACTTGCGCGGCATAAAAGACGACGCGCACACGTTTTGTCTTGCAGGGGCGGCGGATAACTACCTTGAACAAAACAAAATGATTGAACTACAAGTCAAAAAGTACGAGGGCAAATAATGAACGTAACGGCGATAATACAAAAAATACTCGACGACACCCTTTTGCCGTTCGGCGTAATAACAAACCACTTGCGGCGCGTTGAAACGGACAATATCGCAAATTCGCAAGTCGATGTAAACGCCGACGAGTACGTCGTTTATAAAATCGTATCAAATCGCCCGAAAACATACGGCGACGGCAATGCAAAGACCCGCCGCGTGTATATCGACGTGAATTACTATTACTTGTACGAAAAACACGACCCCCGCTATTCGGGCGTTGACGAACGCTTAAAGGCTATCAAACGCGCCGTATTGCAAGACCCGCATTTTGCGCTCGCAAACGACGAAAGCGATATACCCGACAGCAACAACCCGTATCGCGGCGTAAACATTGAGTTTGTGTACATCGGGACGGTTGATTATGGCAAATAAAGGCATATCGACGGGACACATCGCGCTCGACGAATTGCCCGAAGCGTTGACGGGAATTTTAACCGATTTTCAACACGCAAACTTTGAAGCGCGGCAACAGGCGGTACAAAAGGGCGCGGAGGTTTTCAAAGACGCGGTCGAAGCCGTAACGCCCCGCGACACGGGCGAAATGGCGCAGTCTTGGCAAATCAAGACAAAGTACAAAGACCGCCGATATGTCGGAAATACACGCGTTGCAAGCGGCGACGTGCGCCGTAAAACAAAAGACGGCTCAAAAGGCGAAGCGCGGCAAGACGTACCATTGTCAAACGTACTTGAATATGGCGACAACCCGCATAACGGTTTTATCCGCCGTTGTTTTGACGAAACCGAGCCGCAAATCTTTGAAGCAATCAAAAACACCATTAAAAACGGAGGCAAATAAAAAATGACAAACAGCAAGGCGGCAACGCCCGCAAAAAATCTTATACGTTTTAATATCCGTAATGCAAAGTACGCCTTCCCCGCCGACAATGGCGAGTATGGCGATTTTGTGCCTATGGGTACATCAACAAAAATGGCACTTGAAACCGACTCGTCCGAAAAAGAAGTCTACGGCGACGGCGAGTGCATTATTCACTACATCAACGAAAAGGGCAAAACGGGAACGCTTACGCAAAACAATATTTGCGACGAGTACGAAATCGCGTGCGGACGGCAGGTAATGACCGTCGACGGGCTTGCGCAGGTTAAGCCGACCAAAAACACCCCGCACATCATTTATTTTGAAACGTGCGCAATGGACGGCGATAACGAAATATCGGTCGCAAAAACGATGTTGTACGGCGTTACGTCCACCCGCCCCGCCGAAAATTACGACCAAAATAACGGCGAAATCAACGAGTCGTCGTTCGATGTGCCGCTTAAAATCAAGGGTATCAAAGCACTTGCGTCGGACGGCAAGGTTTACGTCGACGCAAAAGGTAACAACCGTGTTGTATGGCAGTTGACGAAAACGCCCGATATGGAGGGTTATGACACGTTCGGCGACAAGGTGGTTATCCCGAAAATGCTTGCGGGCGCGGAAGCGGACGCGGGCACGGGCGCATAATCGGAGGGCGATATGATAAATACGACTTTACCCGTACTTGAAACGGAACTCGACGAAGCGAAGGGCGAACTTATCCGCAAAACGCACGACATCAAGTGCAAAATCGACGTATCGGTATTTGCCGAGCGGCGTTGGGAAGAGAACTTCCCCGCAAACGCAAAGACCGAAACGATTTTTGCATACGTTGAACGAATGAACGGAAAAGACCTTAAAAACCCCGCATACCTTTTGTCGAACTTAAAGGCGATTTATTGCTTTATCGTAAGCGACGAAATTGCCGACTTCGACTCGTTTTTGCAAATGTTTGATATGTCGGACATCGAATACTTGACGCGGCTCATTAACAAAATCAAGTTTGTTTTTGAAATCGCGTTAAAGGCGACAACAACGAACGCAAAAAACTCGTAACGCACGGGCAGGAATATACGCGGCTATCGGGTATATATGCGAAATTAAACCCGCAACCCGAAGCCGCAAAACCTTTACCCGTGCCGCGTTACATAACACTTATGCAAAAATGCGTCGAACATAGAATACCCGACGCAATTATCACAAATTCACATTTTAACGACCTTTACGTCTTGATAATGTCGATTGATATTGCGAACTTAAAACACGCAATACAGCAAGCACGGAAAGCGCAAAACAAAAACAGCAATTACAACGTGCGCGACGTATCGGCGGCGGAAGCGGTCAAATTCTTAAAAGGAGGCTAAACCTATGGCGGACAATATTCGCGGCTTAACGGTTGAAATCGGCGCGGACGCGTCGTCGTTCAACAAAGAAATGTCGTCAATGCGGAAAGCGGCGCAAGCGTCGCAAACCGAATTAAACGCCTTGCAAAAAAGCCTCGAATTAAAATTTGACGCGGACAAATTCGCGCGGGCGCAAAAGGTCGCTCAACAGGCTATCGACCAAACGGCGGCAAATGCGGACACATTGCGCCGCCGTTTGGCGTACTTGGAAGAGTCGGGAAATATCGACACCGACGCATACCGAAAATTGCAAAGCGAACTTGCGAAAGCCGAATTGCAAGGGCAACAATTACAACAGCAACTCGAAAAAATAAACGCAATCAAGTTTACGCAACTCGGTAATCAAGTGTCGAAAGTTGGCGGCGCAATATCAAGCGTCGGGCAAGCCTTGACTCCCCTCTCGACGCTTGCGGCGGGCGGCGTTGCCGCGCTCGGTGGGTTGAACGTCGCGGCGGCAAGCACGGGCGCAACGATTGACGACCTTGCGTTGCGGCTTGGTATATCCGCCGAAAAAATACAAGAATATCAATACATAACGGCGCAATGCGGGGTCGAATGGAGCGTCTTTGAAAAAGCAATGATAAAAGCCCGCGCCGCAATGCTTGACTTGTCGACGGGTACTATGAACACCGCGTCGCAAGCCTTGCAATCGCTCGGCTTGAATATTGCCGACTTTGAAAGCAAAGAAGCGATGTTCGACGGCATTATCGACGCTTTATCGAATATGCAAGACAAAACCTTGCAAGCGGCATACGCAAACGAGATTTTTGGCGACAAAGTCGCAAATCAAATGTTGCCGTATCTTAACGCAGGGTCGGACGCAATCAATCAATTTAAGGGCGAGTTTGAACAAATCGGCTATTTATCAAACGAACAGGTCGCCGCGCTTGCAACGCTTGACGACACCTATTTTTTACTGAAGGAGTCGATTAAAAACGTCGGCTTGCAAATCGGCGCGTCGCTTGCGCCGATTATGCAACGGCTCGCCGAAAGCATACAAACAAACTTGATACCGAAATTACAAAGGCTTGCGGAGTGGTTTAACGGCTTATCGGACGCGCAACAATCTTTTGCGTTAAAGGCAATGCTCGTTGTTGCCGCCCTTGCCCCTTTAACGCTTGGTATCGGCAAACTTGTTAGCACGGTCGGGAGCATAATCAAAGTATTACCGCAACTCGGCTCGGCGTTGTCAGCATTGGAAGCGCACCCCATTATTGCGATAATCGGCGTAATAGCAATTATTTTAATGTTGCTTTATACTCGTTGCGAAGCCTTCCGCGAAGCGATAAACCACCTTGTCGACACGCTCGGTCAAGCGTTAAAACCCGTCCTTGACGCAATAATGCTTGTGCTTGACCTTGTAATGCAAATCATACAGCCGCTTATAGACCTTATCGGCGGCATATTGGCGGTTGTAATAAATCTTGTGTCAGAAGCGTTGCAACCGTTCGTCGAAATCATACAAATGCTTTTTGACAATTTGTCGCCGCTTTTCGATATGCTCGGACTTGCGGTCGAAATGTTTTTAATGCCGATACAAATTGCGATACAAGCGTTATTTAGCATTTTGCAACCGCTTTTGAGCGTTGCGCTTATCCCGATTAAACTTTGCTTACAGGCGTTACAAGTGCCATTAAAGGTACTCGGCACGTTGCTCGGTTGGCTTACCCCGCTTTTTTCGCTTTTCGGTAAAGTCGTTACAACGATATTTAACGGCGTTGTAAAAGTAATCAATTTTGTTTTGGGCTTTATCGAGGACGCGATTAACTTTGTTATCGGCATTATAAACGGGCTTATCGACGGCGTAAACGGTGCGCTCGGTTGGCTTGGCGTTCATATCGACCGCATTGCCGAAGTTAAGTTGCGCATTGATACAAGCGACATCGAGGATATGGACGACGTAAACGCCATTATCGACAGCACCCCGCCCGACACATCGGGCGCAGGAAGCGGCGGCACGGTTTACGACGGCGGCACGGGCGGCACATACGGCGATACGTACAATTACGACAACAGCACAACGAACAAGACGCAAAATATAACGGTTACAATACAAAACTATGCGGCGGAAGTCGACACCGACGCGCTTGTGCGCGACATCAATATTAAACTTGCGGAGGTGATGTAATGCGACGTTTTATTTTGCACACTTACGACAAATCGAAATCATTTGACTTAAACAACGATACCGCGCTTGCCGCCGAGCCGACGGGACTTGGTAATAAATTTTCGCTATCGTACAAAGAAAGCGAAAAAGGAAAACACTTGACGAACGTCAAGCCCGACCCCGACCCGATAACGCTAAAAATTTATTTTAATGCAGACGGCTCGAACGGTTACGGCAATTATAAAAGTTTGTCGTTATTCCTTGCCGAGTGCGGCGCGTCGCCGTTTTTGTTTGAATACAACGACGGAATAACCGATAAATTTTGCGAAGTAGTATCAAACACAATGCCGAAGTCGGAAATCAACGCCGACGGCGAATTTGTCGAAACTTTTTCTTTTGATAAGCAAACATATTGGTACGAACGCGTCGAGGAGTCGTTCGCGTTAAAGAAAACGAACGCCGCCGACACCGCTTTTCCGTTGCACTTCCCCTTCGGGTTTGCGGGTATGGTGTTTAAGAACAAATACAAGGTGTCAAACCCGTTTTTTGTCGCCGCGCCTATCGTAATAAAAATTACGGGCGACATCGCCGAAAATATCCGTCTTTACTTGGCGGATATGCACGACAAAATCGTCGCGGAAATATCGCTCGCAACAAACAACGCGGACGGCACGGAAATTTTGATTGACCCCACTACTAAAAAAATAACCGTTACCGACACCGAAACAGGCGAAGCCCGCAACGGGTACGGGCTTACCGATAAAACAAAGCAATCGTTTTTATACTTGCCGCAGGGCGAGTATTACATCGGCTCGAATATGACAGCAGACGACGACGGGTCAATCGAAATGTCGATAAAGCGGTTTTTATTCGATTAAGGAGGCGGCGGCGTGTATATAGCGATTTACGACGAAAACAAAAACCATATAACGAACATCGACAACGTAACGCACGACTTGACGACGCGCGTCTACGACCCCGACAGTTTTACCGCCGAAGGAATATCCGACACGGATATAAACGACGCGAAAATCGCCGTTTTATGCGACGACGCGGGCAATTACGATTATGCGTGTTTTACCGACGAAATCAAGCCCGATAACCGCAAACGGAAAATTAAAGGGCTTGACTTCAAAACGCTTTGGGACACCGAAGTTTTGCTTGATTTTACAGTCGACGGCAGTTTTGACGCGCGGCTCTCGAAAATCTTTGAAAAGGTAAAAGCGGCGGTATTCGACAGCGCGGACGCGGCAACGCGCTTGATACCCGTTGACGTAATTATCCCGTCCGACACCACCGACACGACCGAAACATACGGCAGTTTGCAAGGGTCGTATCAATTCGTAAATGCTTATAAATTTTTGAAGTGCTACTTGAAATATTATGAGTACAACATCGAAAGCAAATACGACGTTGCGGCGGGTAAAATCGTTTTTACGTTCGTTAAGTGCGACGACCGCGTAGAAATCAATTTAAGCGACTTTATTCACGAGTTGACTACAACATCGGCAACGACAAACAAAGCGGTTGCAACTATCAAATACAACGTGGAAACGCCCGAAACGGACGCGGACGGCAACATCGTTTACACCGATACGCAAAAGACCGACGAAAACGGCAACCCCGTATTTAACGACGACGGCTCGCCCGTTTATATTCCAAAGTACAAGCCCCGCCCTTCCACCCTTGCGACGGTTTACTATTACCGAACGAAAAACAACGATATTGTACAGGCGGACGCAAGCGGCAACGTCGCGGGCAGATTGTACCCCGTAAAGGCGAAATATTACGAGTCCGAATATTTAGCCGACGCACAGTTTAACGCCGTCAATGAACTTGCAAACGCCAGATACGTCGATAATATCATAATCGACAATAACGTCGTAATCGACCCGCTCGATTTTTCGGGTTATCGGCTATATACAAAAGTCGACTTGTACTACGACGGCAAACTTTACAAGACGCTCCCCATAAGTGAAAAAATAACAACGCTTAACGGAAGCGGCAAAAGCACCAAAATAAAACTCGGCTTTAAGAAAATACTTTTGACCGAAATAATCAAATCATAGGAGGCAAATCAATGATAAGACCCGTTACTTTTCAAGGGCAAAGCAACTTTAACGCAAACTTGTACGCGCTTGAAGTAAAATCGCGCTTTATCGACCAAAACAACGCGCACGGCTATTATTTGAATTACGGCGACGAACTTGCCGCAAACGTCGTCGGCGGCAATCAAATACAAGTCGGGACGGGCGCGTTTGTGGTTTGTGCGCGTATGGCGGAAATAACCGCCCCCGAAATATTGCGCCCGCAGATTTTCGACGCGTTCAAGGGTTACGTCGTCGCCCGTATCGAAACATACCACCCCGCCGACGAATTGAACGTAACACTCATTGCGAAAGTGCAAACGTCTTGGGAAGCGTTAAAACGCGAACTTGAACAAAACGACGTTTACGCGGCGGAAGCGGACAACGTAAATACGGCTTACGAATTGCCGATATATTCCTTTGAAATATCGGGGACGCAAATCGTCAATTTAACGCGCTTGATAAAGCCCGTTTGCGATTATGCCACAATGAAGGCAATCGTCGACAACGCGCTTGATACGGCGCAAAATGCGGTGTCGGCGGCAAATGCGGCGGTCGATACATCGAACGACGCACGCACCAAAGCGGCGGCGGCAGTTACCACAGCAAACGGCGCAAACACAAAGTCCGATAACGCCGTATCGACGGCAAATGCGGCAAAGGCAAACGCCGACAATGCGCTTGCAACCGCAAACGGACTTGACGCGCAAATCAAATCGGCAAACGATACGGCGGCGGAAGCGGTCGAAACCGCAGGCGCGGCAAATGAAACAGCGACAGCCGCAAGCGACAAGGTCGACGCGCTTGAAACGCAGATTGCGGAAAAGCAAGGCACGAAGGTTACACTTAATGGCGAGCCGCAAGCAACGTACCCCGCCGACGACCTTGTACATAGCGGCGATAAAATCGCAAAAGCCGCGCACGCGGACACAGCCGCAAAAGCCGATACCGCAACCGACGCGGAAGCGGCAAAAACTGTTATTTACGCGGCGCAGGCAGCGGAAGCGGAAAAAGCCGTCGGCTACACGCGCGGCGGCGAAATTGACAAGGTATTCAAAAAAATATTTGCGGAAATATCCGCCCTTAAAGGAGGCAATTAAACAATGTTAAACTTTGAAAAGGCAAAAATTTACGGCGTGGATAAAGTCGGCTCGTCTAACCCCGACGCGCTTATTCGCACCGACGACGCGGTCGGCTTAAACGTAACGGTCGGCACAACCGATATTACGAGCGACTTTGACCGTTGCTATCCGTATTGCGATATGCAGGAAGTAACGGACGCGGCGGGTAATGTATTTATCAAGATACCGAAATTTTACGCGAAAATCACACCGAACGCCGACGGCACGTTCAAACATCAAATATCGGGCGTGCGTTACGAAGGGTTTACTACCCTTTTCGTCGACGGCGAAGGCAACGAATTAGATTATATCCTTGTCGGCAAGTACGAAGGAAGCGGAAGCGCGTCAAAAGTATTTAGCAAATCGGGCGCGACCGTGCTTGTAAACATCACTTGCGACTCCTTCCGCAACGGGTGCAAAGCGAACGGCGACGGCTATCAACAATATGACTTTTTAATCGACTTGATAATTAAAGAATTATGGCTCGTTGAAATGAAAACGACGAACTCGCAAGCGATTATGTACGGATATGCAAACGGCAATTCGGCGGCAGTTGCAACGGGCAGGACGGACGCGGTCAAAACCCCGTCGGGGTCGGAAGAAAGCAACGCCGACGGCAAGCACGCTTGCAAATATCGCGGTATCGAGAATTTGTGGGGCAATACTTACACTTGGTGCGACGGTATATCGTTTTTGTCCGAGAAGGTTTACGTTTGCACCGACCCGAAATCTTACGCGGCGGGCAAAACCGCGTCGCCGTATGTATATAACGGAAACCGCCCCACGTCAAGCGGTTGGATAAAAAAGGTTGCGCCACTTAACCGAAACCCCCTTATACAGTACGCAACCGAAGCAAGCGGCGGAAGCGCGACAACGTACTTTTGCGACTACGCGGATTCGGGCGGCTCGGTGCTTGCCGTTGGTGGGTTTTGGCTCTACGCGGCGGACGCGGGTTTGTGGTCTTGGGGCGGTTTTTGCACCCCGTCGAGCGCGGACGCGTTCATCGGCGGTCGCCTTTGCAAAAAGCCTCTTTAAGGGGGTTGCAAGGGGGACTCCCCCCTTGCGAATAAAACAACAAATAAAGGGCAGTCGGCGCACTCTCCGCCGCGTATTCGGGCGGCTCGGTGCTTGCCGTTGGTGGGTTTTGGCTCAACGCGGCGGACGCGGGTTTGTGGTCTTGGAGCGGTTATTGCACCCCGTCGAACGCGTACGCGAACATCGGCGGTCGCATTTAATCTTGATATATTCGCTTAAAGCGCGGACAGTCCTTGCCACTTGGCAAAAAACACTCCACAAAGAGGGCGGTTTAGTAAAGCATTGAAAGACCGCAAGGAGATTAAAGGAAATGAAGCGGGTCGGTCATTTATATGAAACTATGTGCGACATCGACTTTATTAAAAAGGCGATACGCAACGCGGCAAAAGGTAAAACCGACCGCGCATATACGCGTCGGATAATCGACGATATTGATTATTACGCGCAAGAATTAAAGCAAATGCTCGAAGCGGGCGACGTGCAATTATCGCCGTCGCAAACTTGCGTAATTTTCGATAATTCTTGCCGTAAGCAACGCACAATCACAATACCGCGATTTTATCCCGACCAAATAATACATTGGCTCGTTATTACGGCGTTACAACCCGTTATAATGCGCGGTATGTATCGGTATTGTTGCGGAAGCATACCAAATCGCGGCGGCATTGACGCGAAGGCATACGTCGAAACGGCAATACACGACGGCAAAATGCGGTACTGTGCAAAACTTGATATATCAAAGTTTTTCGACAGCGTGCGCCCGTCCGTTTTGCTTGATATGTGGAGGCGCAAAATCAAAGACGGGCGAATGTTGGAACTTATCGGCAAAATACTCGAAAACGGCGGCGACCACTTGCCTATTGGTTACTATACGTCGCAATGGTTTTCAAATTTTTACTTGGAGGGACTCGACCACTATGTAAAAGAACAATTACACATCAAATATTATGTGCGGTATGTCGACGATATGGTTTTAATCGACAGCAACAAAAGAAAGTTGCGCCGCGCGGTCGCGGCTATCAACGAATATTTGCACGGTATCGGCTTAAAGTTAAAAGATAATTGGCAAGTATGGCGGTTGAACTCCCGACCGATTGATTTTGTCGGGTATCGCTTTTATAAGCATAAGACCATTTTACGCAAGCGCATATTTTTTCGATTATGCCGCAGGGTACGCAAAGTCAAAAAGACGGGTTACATCACACCGCGACAAGCAATGAGCCTCTTATCCCTTATCGGTTGGTTATCGCACATAAACGCTTGCGGGTTTTACAAAAAGCATATTTACCCGTATGCGCCGAAAAACAAACTCAAACACATTGTAAGTAATTACACAAAACAACAAAATAAAAAACGGAGGTAATATTCATTATGGCAAACAAACAGCAAGCAAAAAGCGGCTCGGCGGTTTTTAGTGTTGAAAAATGGCTCGAAACCGCAAACGCAGACAAGGCGGCGGGCATACTCACGCAACGCGAAATCGACGACGCGCGGAAAATATGGGTAAACGCCCTTGACGGCAAAACAAAGGACGAAATCGCGGCAAACGGGCAAACGTCGCTCCGCGACGATTGGTTTATCGAGGTGTAACGTGAACATCGCGGCAACCATTTTAACGGCGTTTATAAGTACCACCGTCGGGGTCGTCGTAACGGCGGTTATTGCGCATTTTAAGTCGGGCAAACAGCGACACAAGGCACTTAATAACGGCGTGCAAAGCCTTTTACGCGCGGAAATCATACGGCAACACGAAAAATGGACGGAGCGCGGATATTGCCCCGTATATGCGAAGGACGCGGTACGGCGCGAATATGAAGCATATCACGCGCTCGGCGGTAACGGCGTAATAACGGAACTTTACAACGACATTATGGAGTTGCCCGAAACACCACCGAAGCACACAAAACAAAATAAATTATCGGAGGACGATTAACTATGAGTTGGCAACAAATTTTAATTAACATCGCAATTACACTCGCCGCCGCGTTGCTTACCGCGCTCGGCTCTTGGGTTTTGGTTAAGGTCAAAAACCTTGTTGCGACCAAAATCAAAAACACAAAGACGCAAGCCCTTTTGTTGGGCGCGGTCGACGTTGTTGCGTCGGTTGTAAAGGCAACATATCAAACGTATGTGCAAGCAATAAAAGGGACGGAAGCGTGGACGCAGGAAGCGCAAAAAAACGCCTTGCAACAAGCATTACATAATGCGCAAGTGCAATTATCAACCGAAGCAAAAGACTACATACAAGCAAACTTCGGCGATGTGGGCGCGTGGGTGCAAAATCAAATCGAAGCGACGCTCTACGACTTGAAAAACAAGCAATAATTTAACTACATAGCAAAACGCCTCCCCCGTTCGGGAAGGCGTTTTTTATGCCGCGCGTCGGCGATTATTCGGCGGTATGCTCGCCCGTTATCTTGATATTGCAACCATAATTTTGACCGTCGCTCCCACCCGTTATATCGGCAATTACGCCGTCCAAAATAAAGTCGTCGTCGAAAGCGTCTAACATCGACCACGCAAGGTCGGAATTTATGCGCCCGATACGTTGCCGCGTGCGTGCGTTTATTATATCGGTGCTATTTTCGTACTCGTCCGTCGGCTTATGCTTGATTAAAACCGCGTCGCCGATATTGCTTTTTTGTATCGCCGATTGGCAGTTATCAAACGTAACGCCGACCGCTTTTGTGTACATCGGCAATTTGATACCGCCGTCAACGGGTGCGCGTATTGCCGCGTCGGACATTGTAATTACTGAAGGTCGCCGTACATCGGCGGCGGGCGACGTATCTTTTTTCCGTTCGGGAACGGCGGCGGGTTGCGCGTCCCGCTCCGCTTGCTTTTCGCGCTTGCGGGCAAGCACGGCAAAAACCGTAAACGCAATACCGACAGCAAGCAACAACAAAAATACAATCGCTTGCCACGTTTGCAAATTCTCGGCGTTTTCGCCTATATCGCCCCCGATAATTCCGCAGAATATAAACACGGGCAACCACGCAACAACGGCAATTATTATCCGCACCGTCCGTTTAAGTTTGTAAAACCACATCATAATTAAAAGCCTCCTTCGTCTTTTATTTGTTTTTCGATTTGATATGCAAAGTTTAATAATTCGTTTTTGCGCCGCATATCGAACGCCCCCGCAACCGTTATCAATTCGCGCTCGTATTCGGTAAGCACCACGCCCGCCGCACTGCCTGCAATGGCGGTATTATTCGAGTTATTGTTACCGATAATTTGTTGCACGGGTGCGCCGCGCGGCTCGCGCCCCGTGATAAGGTAATCAAGCGACACGCCGAAATAGTCGGCAAGCGTTACGCAATGCGTAAGCGTCGGCGACCGCTTGCCGCTTTTCCACTCCGAAACCGTATTTGCCCGCACGTTTAACGCCCGCACAATATCGCTTTGACGCTTGTTTTGCGCCCGCGCAAGGTCGAATATTCGCTCCGTAATTGACATATAAAAAAACACTCCTTGAAACGAATTTTTTTCAATCCGCGACAAGAAGTGTTGACAATATCGGCGTATCGGTATATAATATACGCAAGGTTATCGGCGCACCGATAAAAACGGTCGCCCCTATCCGTTAGCCGCGTTTTGTTGGCAAACTTCTTGTCGTGGTATAGGTATTGTCGCAAATTCATTATACCAAACACGAGAAACTTTGTCAATGAGCGCGGCTATAAAATTATGCGTCGACCGTTATCGGTACATCGAAAAACGCCCCACATCGGGAGCGTTTTTTGTTTGCAAAAAAGTTAAATTTTTTTGAAAAAATGCGTAAAAGTGTTGACATATCACGTTGAACGTGATATAATATAATCAAGAAAAGCAAAGGAGGTGAGCAACGTGGACGCAATAAAAAAAGCCTTGCAAGACTTGGCAAATGCGATTGATAACCAAACAGCGGTCGAAAGCGTAAAGGTTACTATCACATTGAAGAAGCCGAAGCCCGACAAGGCAACCACCACCGCCGACAAATAATCGGCAAAGGCAGAGCGGGCGGGAAACCGCCCCTCGTAAGTCCTATTGTAGCACATCGGCACAGGGTTTGTCAACCCGTATAAATGGACTATGGAGGCAAAAATGGCAAAACAAGCAAAAAAACCGTATGCAATAACCGTTATTTTAAGCGGACGCACAAACAATTTTGACAAAAGCAACCCCGACGGGACTTTTACGTTTAAGCCGATTGGAAACAAGCGAACAACGGAAACTTCAGCGGTCGCCGCCGTCAAAAGGACTTGCGCTCTTTGTGGTTGCAAGGTTGAAAAAATCGTAAAAATCGAAAAATTGGAGGTATAATATGACTATCGAAAAAAACGGCAAAATTTACACGGTACGCGAAAATAAAGCGTCTTGGACGGTATCGGTTGCCGCCGACCGTGTTACCGTATCGGCGAATGTATCAAAAGTCGATTGCCCCACTTTTGAAAGTTTGAAGGCGTTTGTCGCCGAAAATAGCATTTTTTAAGGGGGTGCGGATATGGCACGAAGCGAAGCGCAAAAAGCCGCCGACGGGCGTTACCGCGAAAAAACGCAAGGCAAATACAAGCATTTTGTCGTAAACTTAAAATGCGACGAGTGCGACCGTATCGAAGCCGCAATATCGGCGGCGGGTTTATCGAAAGCCGAATTTTTGCGGCAAGCGGTTGAACAGTTGAAAAAAAAGCAATAAACACGACAAGCGGGCGACACATCACGGTTGCCCGCTTTTACTTCACGGAGGAAAATATGAAAGGTATAAAATTTACAGCACGGGAAAAACAAAAAGCCCTCGAATTATGGGGCAAATGCGGCGACTACTTTTACGCCGCGAAAAAATCAAAATGCACGGTGCAAAGCCTTTACCGTTGGCGGCGGCAGTTCGACGGCACGCTCGCAAGTCTTGATAACAAGTCAAGCCGCCCCCACACACCGCACCCGAACGCACACACGGAAGCGGAAGCGGCAAACATCGCCGCCGTTTTCAAAGAACGCCCCGACATAAGTTACGCGGAAGCGTTGGGCGTACTGCGCACGCAATACGGTTACTCGCGCACATACGGCGGTTTTTATCGGTATTTAATGAAGCATAAACTCCGCCCCGCCCGCGAATACGACGGCTATATCCCGCAACCGTATGACACGCCGACAATGCTCGGCTTAAAATGGCAAATGGACGTAAAATACGTCCCGCGCGAATGTTACAAAGGAGTCGTCCCCTGCGACGAAAAACGCACGCGCTTTTTTCAATACACAATGATTGACGAAGCAACGCGCGAGCGTTTTATTTATCCATATACGGAACAAACGGCAACAGCGACAAAAAACTTTATACAACGCGCAATCGTTTATTTTGGATATATTCCCGATTGTATTCAAACGGACAACGGCGGCGAATTTACAAACCCACGCGGGGCGGGTTGCAAAAAGGTACATATCGCCGACGAAATAATGAACAAATTAAAAATCAAACATCAACTTATACGGGCATACACGCCCCGCCATAACGGAAAAGTCGAACGGTCGCACCGCACCGACAGCGAGAATTTTTACCGCTTTTTGAAATTCAGTACATACGGGGAATTATGCGAAAAAATGCGCGATTGGTGCAACCGTTACAATAATTGTCCCCACTCCGCGCTCCGCGATAAAGACGGGCGGCGGGTTTGGCAAACACCGCTCGAAAAACGCGCCGAATTATTGGACGAATTGAAAAACGCGGCGGCGGGCGTTTATCACGTTCGATTATTAAAGCCGAAAGCGGCATAAACGCTTAACCGACCGCACAGACACGGCGACATCGGGCGAATACAACCGCACCCGAACGGGCGGCGGTGCTTTTCTATGTCCTTTTATCGGTTTTTCGCCCGCCTATACCCCGCCGCAAGGCTCGTCAAACCCCTTTTTACTTGACTTTTTGCCCGTTTTCGGGTATATTTAAGAAAATTTATAAAAACTTCTAAAAACCTATTAAAAAAGGCTTGACAAAACAACAAATTCGATAAAATTTTCACAAAAAATTTAGCGCTTTCGTGGGTTGTTTTTGTTTATCCGCGCCAGAATTGTTGTATAATTAAAGTGAACGGTAAAACCGTTATAAGTTTTTTGCTTGCGTCGTAGATTTAAAAAGTTTAAAAGCGGCGGTGAAAAATTATTAAGGAAGTTTTAAAATGCTTTGTCAGCACTGCAAAAAAAACGTTGCGACTTATAACCGAATAGACGAAATAAACGGCGAACGCTTTGAAACGCACCTTTGCCAAAGTTGTTACATAAACTTGTTCGGAGGATTAAATTCAATGAACGCGGCGGGGGATATAGACGCGCTGCTGTTCGGCACGCCTTCGTTCGGCAGAAAAAAGTGCCCCGTTTGCGGAACTTCCTACTCTGATTACGAAAGGACGGGGCTGCTTGGCTGCGCAAGTTGTTACGACGTTTTTAAAGAAGAGCTTATGCCTACGGTAAAGCGCATTCACGGCAAAACCCAGCATGTCGGCAAAATCGGTTTGAACAACGACGACCACGGGCTGTACCGCAGACTTAAATCTTTGCAAGAACAACTTGAATCCGCGCTGCGCAACAAACGTTTTGCCGAAGCGGGCAGACTAAACAAACGCATTGACGAGATAACAAAAACGTTGTACGGGGAGGGAAACGGCGATGACTGATATTACCAGAACCGTAGTTTCAACCCGCGTGCGTCTGGCAAGAAATCTTGAAGGCTATCCGTTCCCGTCCCACCTGCACGACGAGAAGCAGGCGAAGGAAATTATACGTCTGGTGTCGTCTGGACTTTCGCGCGTGGACGGTTTCAATCAGCCGGACGAGTTCAAGTTATATTATATGGACGGCATTTCGGACGAGGAGGCGCTTTCTTTAAAAGAAAATCACCTTATAAGTCCAAATCTCGTAAAAAACAGAAAGTACTCGGCCGCGCTTATCAACAGCGACAAAAGCATTTCTATAATGATTAACGAGGAAGACCACCTGCGCGAACAGTGCATTGTCAAGGGGTTGGACTTGCGACTGGCATATAACGCTATGTCGCGAATAGACGCAAAAATTTCTTCATCAATGAAGTTTGCCTTTGACGAGCAGTTCGGCTATCTTACCGCCTGCCCTACAAATCTGGGCACCGGTTTGAGGGCTTCCGTAATGTTCTTTTTGCCCGCCCTGACAATAAACGGGCTTATGCCGAAAGTCGTGCGCAGCATTTCAAGGCTGGGGCTTACCGTTCGCGGAATGTACGGCGAAGGCAGCGAAGCGGAAGGGTATATGTACCAGATAAGCAACGAGGTGACGTTGGGCGTGTCGGAGGAAGAAATTCTTTCTTCGGTGGAAGACGTGGTTAAAAAAGTTTGCGCGCTTGAAGAAAGCGAGCGTTCCGCATTGAGGGAAGGGGCTTCCGCTTTGGACATCCGCGACGAGTGTATGCGCTCTTACGGGGTGCTTACGAATTGCGTGCGGCTTACCACGGGCGAACTTATAAAACTTGCTTCAAACGTAAAACTTGGCGCCTGTCTTGGCTATATCAATTTGCAGGACGTGTCGCTTATAGACGACCTTACGGTAAAAATGCGCGCTTCAAATATTACAGCCGCGGCGGGAAGGCGTCTTTCCCCCGTTGAACGGGATATGTACAGGGCGGAATTTACCGGTAAATACCTAAAAAAAATAATAACTTAAACGCGCGCAGAAACGATGTCAAAATTTGCGCGCAATAACGCTTAAATCAACCATATAAAGGGGGTAATTGAAAAAATGAACTTCAATAAATTCACCGACAATTTACAACAGGTTATTTCCGTTGCGGAAGAAGCGGCAAAAATTTACGGCAGCAGTTATATCGGCAGCGAACATATAGTTTTCGCTATGCTAAACTGTCCCGATTGCACCGCATACAAAGTGCTTGCTTCGTGCGACGTTTCGGAGGCGGCTTACCGCGAATATTTTCAACGTTCGATAGACAAACGCTCTAATATCACCGGGTATACGCCGCGCACAAAGCATATGATAGAGCGCGCGCTGGAACTTTCGATAGACATAAACGGAGAGGACTCGCTTGCGGGAACCGAGCATATGCTGCTTGCCGTAATGTCTTCTAACGACTGTCTGGCTATGCGTATTTTGTACGCGCTTGGAATAAATATTGCCGTGCTTGCGGGCAAGTTGGACCTTGTAATAAACGGCGGCATAACCGAGTTTGGGCAGGAGGAGGAAAGCGAAGACCCGTTTAAGGGCTTTGCTGAAAGTTTTTTCGGCAACTCGCACTCTGCCGGCGGCTCCGCACAGAAAAAACCCAAGGAAAACCGCGCTTCAAGTCCGCTTGACAAGTCGGTTTTGCAGTACGGCTCGGACTTAACGCAAAAAGCGCGCGAGGGGAAAATAGACCCCGTAATAGGCAGAAAAAAAGAAATAGACAAAATTATACAGGTGCTTTCTCGCAGAACGAAAAACAACCCCGTGCTTATAGGCGAGCCCGGCGTGGGTAAAAGCGCCGTTGTGGAAGGGCTTGCTCAGGCGATAGTCAAAAACGAAGTGCCCGACCTGCTTAAAAACAAAGTTGTGTTTTCGCTTGACCTTGCGGGAATGGTTGCCGGCGCAAAGTACCGCGGCGACTTTGAAGAAAGGCTTAAAAATGCTATAAACTCCATAAAAAGCAACGGCAACGTAATTTTGTTTATAGACGAAATTCATCAGCTTGTCGGCGCCGGCTCCACTTCGGAAGGCAATATGGACGCCGCAAATATTTTAAAGCCTATGCTTGCCCGCGGCGAGTTGCAAACGGTAGGCGCCACCACTCTGGAAGAATACAGAAAGTATATTGAAAAAGATTCCGCCCTCGAACGCCGTTTTACTCCCGTTCAGGTGGACGAACCCAACGTTGAGGACACAATCGAAATATTGCGCGGCTTGCGCGACAAGTACGAGGCGCATCACAAAGTGGTAATCACCGACGAGGCGATAATAGCGGCGGCAACCCTTTCCGACAGATATATTACGGACAGATATTTGCCCGACAAAGCGATAGATTTGATTGACGAAGCGGCTTCGCGCGCTCGCCTTAACGCAATGAACAGCCCCGACGAGGTGAAGGAACTCGAAGAAAAATTGAAGCGATTGAACCTTGAAAAAAACAAGGCGGCAAAGGGCGAAAATTACTCTCAGGCGCAAAAACTTGTCGGCGAAATAACCGAAGTTCAGGAAAAAATAAAAAAACTCACTTCCGATTGGAAGGGTGAAAAGCAGACTACCGCGCCTAATATAGGCAGCAACGAAATAGCGGATATAGTAAGCGGTTGGACGGGCGTGCCCGTGGTTAAACTTACCGAGCAGGAAAGCGAAAAACTTTTGCACCTGGAAGAAAATCTTCATAAAAGAATAATCGGTCAGGACGAGGCTGTTTCCGCCGTTTCAAAGGCAATTCGCCGTGCCCGCGCAGGTTTAAACGAGCCGGATAAGCCCATAGGTTCGTTCATATTCGTGGGACCCACCGGCGTCGGTAAAACCGACCTTGCAAAAGCGCTTGCCGAGGCTATGTTCGGGGACGAAAAACTTATGATAAGGCTGGATATGTCCGAGTTTATGGAAAAACACTCGGTTTCCAAACTTATAGGCGCGCCTCCCGGCTATATCGGATACGACGACAATAACGGCGGGCAGCTTACCGAACGCGTGCGCCGCAAGCCGTACTCGGTTGTTCTTTTCGACGAGGTTGAAAAAGCCCACCCCGACGTCTTCAACGTGCTGTTGCAAATTCTTGACGACGGCAGACTAACCGACAGCAAGGGCAGGGTTATAAACTTTAAAAATACAATAATAATTATGACGTCAAACATAGGCGCAAGCCGCATTAAAAAGATGTCCAACTTCGGATTTTCTTCGGGTGACGAAAATGACAGCGGCTACGAAAAAATGAAAGAGGACATAAACGAAGCGCTTAAAGAGCAGTTTAAACCGGAGTTTTTAAACCGCCTTGACGAAATAATTATATTCCGTAAACTTACAAAGGAAGAAGCGGGAAAAATCTGCCGCAAAATTACGGACGCCCTTTCCGAAAGACTTAATAACAGAAATATAAAACTTGTTGTTTCCGACGAGGCTATGGATAAAATTCTTGACGAAGGCTATAACGATATGTTTGGCGCGCGCCCCCTTAAAAGGGTTGTGCAAAAGCGCATTGAAGACAGGCTTTCCGATGAAATTCTGGCGGGGCATATCCTTCCCAACGAAACGGTTACCGTTGGCGTTTCAAACGGCGAATTTGTTTTCCGTTCCGAAAAATAAAATCAAAACGTAAATTAATAAGCCCGCTATCTTCGCAGTTGAAGATAGCGGGCTATGCTTTATAAAAAATATTTAACCATATTACCGACTCTTTACCAAATTACCAATGAAAAATTCGCTAAAAACGGCTTTTACTAATACTTTACTAATGGTAGAGTGTGTTTTTATATGTGTAGAGCGGTGAAAAATTTAATTAGAACTTAAAAATTCAAGTGTAGGTTTACCTTTTGTTTAAGCCGTATATAATTAATAAAAAATGAAAAAAGGCGGGCAACAAAATGGATAAAACAGCAACTTGTCACTCGGTACGTATAAATAAAAGCATACCCGAATACACAAAGGGTGAAGAAATTTTCAACGCCGTTTCTCACATAGTCGGCGGCGCTCTCGGGCTTGTCGCGCTGATAACGTTACTTATATTCGCCTATCCCAACGCGGGGTATATGGCGGCGGTGGCGGCTTTCGGCATAAGCGTTATTTTATTGTATACAATGAGCGCGCTCTACCACTTTCTTCCGCGCGGTGGCGGCAAAAAAGTATTTCGCATCTTCGACCATTGCACAATTTATTTGCTTATTGCGGGCACGTATACGCCGTTTTGCGTAATTGCACTGAGGCTTTCGACAACGGGAATAGTAATAATAGTTATAGAATGGGTGCTTGCAGTGCTGGGCATAACAGGCAATGCAATCGCAATGAACAACAAAATAATAAAAGGCTTTTCTATGGCGTTTTACTGCATAATGGGCTGGCTAATTTTAATCGCTTTCGGCGAACTGCTTCAAAATTTGACAATTGCGGAGTTTATTTTGCTGCTTGCGGGCGGTCTGGCTTATACGCTGGGCATAATTTTTTACGCGCTCGGCAAAAAAATAAAGTATTTTCATTCAATCTGGCACATTTTCGACGTTGCCGGTACGGCGCTGCAATTTGCAAGCCTGCTTTTGCTGTTGTTATAAAGGGCGCATATTTCGGTTTGCTTCCCAATATTGCGTTTTGAAAATGTTTTTACACAATATATTGTGTTTTGCTAAAAATTTTCAATAATATTTTGTGTTTTGCAATTGACAAACGCATAAAGTGCTGTTATAATTTAATTCCAACTTAAAGACCGTTCGGCAACTGACGAAATGCGAATTGACGCAAGGAAGCCTTTCGGGGAAAACGTCGTTCGTCTGGGCTATTTTGTTAAATAGCCCGATTATGTTTTTAGGGGGACAGATTTTGGCGGAAATAATCGGGAATATACATTCTTTTGAAAGTTTCGGTACTGTTGACGGACCGGGGATACGCTTTGTAGCGTTTATGCAAGGTTGCCCTATGCGTTGCAAATATTGCCATAATCCCGATACGTGGCAATTTGACGCAGGCAAAAAATTTACGCCTGCGGAAGTGTTTAAAGAAGTTTTAAAATACAAAAACTATATTAAAAGCGGCGGCGTAACCGTTTCCGGCGGCGAGCCGCTTATGCAAATAGAATTCGTTACCGAGTTTTTTCGACTTTTAAAGGCGGAAGGCATACACACGGCGGCGGATACTTCGGGCATAACTTTTGATAGAACAAACGAAGAAGTCGTGCAAAAGCATTTGCAATTGCTTCTATATACCGATTTGTTTTTGCTTGATATAAAACACATCGACGAAGAAGAACACAAACTGCTGACGGGTTTTTCAAACAAACGCACTCTTGATTTTGCAAAGTTTTTGTCGGATAACGGAAAAAAAATGTGGATACGCCACGTGCTTGTTCCGCAAATTACAGATAACGACGAATATCTTTATAAATTAAAAGATTTTATATCCGGCTTGAAAACGGTTGAAAAAGTGGAGGTGCTGCCTTATCATACTATGGGTGAGGTCAAGTACGAAAAATCCGGTATATCCTATCCGCTTAAAGGCGTTTTACCGCCCGAAAAACAGCGGATTGAAAACGCAAAAAAAATATTGAAAATATAAACTATACTAAATAAAAGAGGTTTAAAATATGCAGCATAAAGCTTGGGAAGGCTTCACGCAAGGCAAATGGTGCGCGGAAGTAGACGTAAGAGATTTTATTCAACGCAATTACACCCCGTACGAAGGGGACGACGAATTTTTGGCTCCGCCCACGGCGGCAACCGAAAAACTTTGGAAAGAAATTTGCGACCTTTCCGAAAAAGAGCGTAAAGCGGGCGGAGTGCTCAACGCCGATACCAAAACGGTTTCTTCGCTTACTTCGCACGGCGCGGGATATATAGACAAAAAACTTGAAAAAATCGTCGGTTTGCAGACGGACGAGCCTTTCAAGCGCGCGTTACAGCCCTTCGGCGGAATAAGAATGTCCGCAGAAGCGCTTGAAATGTACGGATACAAAATAGACGACGGCGTAAAAGAAATTTTCACCAAATACCGCAAAACTCATAACGACGGCGTTTACGACGCGTACACGCCGGAAATGCGTACCGCCCGCCGCGCTCATATCCTTACCGGTTTGCCCGACACTTACGGCAGGGGCAGAATTATAGGCGACTACCGCAGGGTTGCGCTTTACGGCGTTGACTTTTTGATAGAGCAGAAAGAAAAGGACAAGCTTTTGAAAAACGGCGATATGACGCCGGATAAAATACGCGACAGGGAAGAGCTTTCCGAGCAGATTAAAGCGCTTAAAGCGCTTAAAAAACTTGCCGAAATTTACGGCTGCGATATTTCCGCTCCCGCCGAAACGGCGCAGCAGGCGATACAGGCGCTTTACTTCGGCTATCTTGCCGCCGTCAAGGACCAGAACGGCGCGGCAATGTCGATAGGCAGAAATTCTACCTTCCTCGATATTTATATCCAGCGCGACCTCGCCCGCGGAACCATAAAGGAAAAGGACGCGCAAGAACTTATCGACCACTTTGTTATGAAGTTGCGCATAATCAAATTTATGCGTATAAAAGAGTATAACGAACTGTTTTCCGGCGACCCTACCTGGGTTACAGAGTCTATCGGCGGTATGGGTGTGGACGGCAGAACGCTGGTTACAAAAACGTCTTTCAGAATTTTGCATACTTTGCAGAATCTGGGACCTGCGCCCGAACCCAACCTCACCGTATTATGGAGCAGAAATCTGCCAGAAAACTTCAAGGCTTTCTGCGCCAAACTTTCCATAAAAACGTCCGCCATTCAGTATGAAAGCGACGATTTGATGCGACCGGAGATGGGCGACGACTATTGCATAGCGTGCTGCGTAAGCGGTATGCGCGTAGGTAAAGATATGCAGTTTTTCGGCGCGCGCGCAAACCTTGCAAAATGCTTGCTTTATGCAATCAACGGCGGCAAGGACGAGTGCATCAAGGACAAGGCGACGGGCAAAGCGTTGCAGGTTTCGCCCGAATTTGCACCTGTGCTCGGAGACGGCAAACTCGACTTCGAGGACGTCAAAAACAAATATCTAAATATGATGGACTGGCTTGCGGGACTTTACGTAAACGTCCTTAACCTCATTCATTATATGCACGATAAATACAGTTACGAAGCGCTTGAAATGGCTTTGCACGATACCGAGGTAAGAAGATTTTTTGCCACGGGAGTCGCGGGACTTTCGTGCGCGGCGGACTCGCTTTCCGCAATAAAGTACGCGGAAGTTTACCCCGTAAGAAACGAGGAAGGAATAGTTGTGGACTATAAAATAGTCGGCGATTATCCCAAATACGGCAACAACGACGACCGCGTGGACGAACTTGCGGTATGGATTGTAAAGACGTTTATGGATAAAATCAAAAGCCGCTATACCTACCGTCAAAGCGTGCCCACAATGTCTATTCTCACCATTACAAGCAATGTGGTTTACGGTAAAAATACGGGCAACACCCCCGACGGTAGAAGGGCGGGCGAACCGCTTGCCCCCGGCGCAAACCCTATGCACGGCAGAGATTGCTGCGGCGCGCTCGCTTCGCTTGAATCGGTTGCAAAACTGCCCTACGAATACGCCAGAGACGGCATTTCCAACACGTTTTCAATCACGCCCGAATCCTTGGGCAAAAACGACTGATAAATTTGGTTGCAACTTACGGTGCAAACCCTGAATTTTGCGGAAAACAAAAAAGGAGAAAATTATGACTAATCAGGAAAAAAATTTAGTAAATCTGCTTGACGCATACGTGGCTGACGGCGGATATCATCTTAACGTAAACGTTTTCAACAGAGAAACTTTGCTGGACGCGCAGGCTCATCCCGAAAAATACCCTCAGTTGACCATCAGGGTATCGGGTTATGCGGTAAACTTCAATAAACTCACCCGCGAACAGCAAAACGACGTTATTTCGCGTACCATTCACCAGTCTTTTTAATTTAGAGTGGCAGCCGCTTGGTACGGCAAAAGATATAAATAAGCACCCCGTCCCGCC
>CAJUEV010000007.1:74439-86060 GCA_910585785.1 uncultured Christensenella sp.
ACGTGTGCTCTTCCGATCTCGCCGAAACTTTCGGCGGGACGGGGTTTACTGTTTTTTCGGTTTAAGAATAGTACGCGACGGCGCCTTTAAAAATTGCATAGGCAATTTGTTTTTGATATTCCGCGTCGTTCAGAAGCTTTTCGTCCTCGGTGTTGGATAAAAAACCGCATTCAACTATAACGGAAGGGTTTTCGGTGCATTTAAGCATATAATAATCGCCCGCAAGCGCCTCGTTTTTCTTTATATCTTCGTTAAGTCCGTTTAAAACGGATTGCATGCTGTCGGCAAGCGCTTTTCCGCTTTCGCTTGTTTTGTCAAAAAAAACCGTTCCGCCGCGCTTTGAAGGAATGGGGCAAAAATTTTGGTGTATCGAAATTACCATATCCGCGTTATTGTCGGCAATAATCTGTTTGCGTTTTTTCATATCGCGCATTTTAAAACCCTTGCCGGAAGTGCCGTAAAGCCCCGCGTTGGTCTTTCTTGTCATCACCGCTTTAAAACCCGCTTCCTGAAAATATCCTTTAAGTTTTTTGGCTATGGCAAGGTTTATGTCGCTTTCCTTCGCCTCGGTGGTTATGCCCCTTACGCCGGCGTCGATACCTCCGTGTCCCGCGTCTATTACAATAACTTTGACGCCTACCGAAGCGACGGAAGAAGCGCCCATTTCGCAGCAAATTCCTATTGTCGCGCCGATTGCAATAATTATGCCCAGCGCTATAAAAACGCCCTTTTTGACAAATATAAATTTCACGCTATATACTATGGAATAATTGCATTTTTTATGATTGTATGTTAAAA
Source organism: uncultured Christensenella sp. (assembly GCA_910585785.1). Classification (GTDB taxonomy): domain Bacteria; phylum Bacillota; class Clostridia; order Christensenellales; family Borkfalkiaceae; genus Coproplasma. Next base: position 75,238 of record CAJUEV010000007.1, read on the forward strand.
TAAAACAAAAAAATAACGGAAATATGTTCAACTTTTTTACCGTCGTGGACGAAAAGGACGCCAAATTAATCAGCCCCGTAACGCTTGCATTTGTGGGCGACGCGGTATATTCGCTTTTTGTCAGACAAAAACTTGTTTTAACTTCGGACTATTCCACGGGTAAATTACAAAAAATTTCGTGTGAAGAAGTTTCGGCGCACGGACAAAATATTTTGCTTGAAAAAATTTTACCCCGCTTTACGGAAGAAGAACTTGCGGTTTTCAAGCGCGGCAGAAACGCCAAAAAACCCACTCACAGCAAAAGCGCCAGCATCGCCGAGTATAACAATTCTACGGGGTTAGAGGCGGTTTTGGGCTATCTTTATCTTGTCGGGCGTTACGACAGGTTGACCGAACTGTTAAATTAACATTATAAAGAGATTATATGAAAATTCAGGGCAGAAACGCCGTTTTGGAATTGTTGAAAACGGGCAAAAATATAGATAAAATATTGATTGAAAAAAATCCGCAGGGCAGCCTGAACGCTATTTTTGCGGAAGCGCGCAAAAAAAATATAAGGGTGCAGTTTGTCGACAGAAAAGCGCTGGACAGGGAAAGCGAAGATAAACGCCATCAGGGCGTTATGGCGTTTTCAACAGACTTTGAATACGCTTCGCTGGACGATATATTGGGGGCAACCGAAGTAAACGACGGTCTTATAATAGTTTGCGACGGTATTGAAGACGTGCACAACCTCGGCTCTGTTATCAGAGTCGCCGAGTGCGCCGGCGCGAAGGGTGTAATTATTCCGTCAAACAATTCCGCGTGCGTAACCGAAGCGGTTATACGCATTTCCGCGGGAGCGGCGCAGCATATGCCCGTGGTAAAAGTCAACTCTTTAACTCACGCCGTGGACAGACTTAAAAAATCGGGTTATTGGCTTTATGCGCTTGAAGCGGACGGGCAAAGCGTGTACGATACAAATTTAAGCGGAAACGTTGCGCTTGTAATTGGCGGAGAGGACAGCGGAGTCAGGCGCATAATCAAAGAAAAGTGCGATTTCACCGTGTCGTTGCCCCTAAAAGGCAAGGTAAATTCCTTAAACGCTTCCGTCGCATTGGGAATTGCCGCTTATGAAGTTTTAAGAAGAAGACTTGAAAAATGACTGACGAAGAATACGCGCTCGCCGCGCAAAAAGGCGACAAATCCGCGGAAGAAGCGCTGTTTAACAAATATTCTTCCCTTGTTCGGGCGATTGCCGCACGCTTTTTTCTCTGCGGCGGCGAAAGCGAAGATTTAGAGCAGGAAGGAATGGTTGGACTGTATAACGCGGTAAACACGTTTGTGGGCGGCAGCGCCAATTTTTCGACTTACGCATACAAATGTATAAGAAACGCGGTTATCGACGCCGTAAAAAAGGCAGGCGGGGCAAAGTATTCGGCGCTTAACAACTTTGTTCCTATTGTGGAAATAGGCGGCGAGGTTTCACCGTTCAGTCCCGAGGACGAACTTATCCGCAGCGAAAACAGACGTGAATTTTTGCAAAAAATATCAAACGGACTTTCCTCGTTAGAGTTTAAAGCAATAGTAATGCGGGTGGACGGAATGAGCGTTGCCGAAATTTCTTCCGCGTTAAGAAAAAGCCAGAAAAGCGTTTCAAACGCGCTTGCACGCGCAAAACAAAAACTGACAAAATCGTATTTATAAAAAAGTTTAAGCAAATTTTACAAAAAGGATAATATATGGCGTATCTCGCGTTTTACCGTACTTTCCGCCCGACAACCTTTGACGAGGTGGTTCGGCAGGAACATATAGTAAAAATTTTAAAAAACCAAATAGAAACGGACAAAGTCGGGCACGCATATCTTTTTTGCGGTCCGCGCGGTACGGGCAAAACTACACTGGCAAAAATTTTTGCGCGCGCGATAAACTGCAACAACCCCGTAAACGGCTCGCCCTGCGGCAAATGCCCCGCGTGCAAAGCGCTTGCGGAAGGCAGCAATTTGGACGTTTCGGAAATTGACGCGGCGTCAAACAACGGCGTTGACGAAATGCGCGACTTGCGCGAAAAAGTGCAATATCCGCCCGTCGCCGGCAAATATAAGGTTTATATAATCGACGAAGTCCATATGCTTACGGCGTCGGCTTTCAACGCGGTTTTAAAAACTTTGGAAGAGCCTCCCCGTCACGCGGTGTTCATTCTCGCCACTACCGAGCCGCAAAAAATTCCCGCAACCATACTTTCGCGGTGTATGCGTTTCGATTTCAAACTTATTCCCCAAAAGGATTTGGAAGAACTTATACGCGGCGTGTTTGTAAAGACGGGCAAACAGTTTGAAGAAGCCGCCGTTTCCGCGATAGCGCGGGCGGGCGCCGGCAGCGCGCGCGACAGCCTTTCCATTGCGGATATGTGCGCTTCATACTCTCAGGGCAAACTTACCTATGAGGACGTAAACGCCGTTTTGGGCGGTACCGAATACTCTAAAATCGCAGATATATGCGGGGCAATTTTAAATGAAGACGTTTCTTCCGCGCTAAATCTTACCGAAGAAATACTCTCCACGGGTAAAAGCGTAGGCGTGCTTGTCAAAGATATGCTTTCGTTTTTGAATAACTGCACCATAGTAAAAGTCTGCAAATCCGCGCGCGAAATCGTCAATTTGCCGGACGAAACTTATAAAAAGATAGAGGACGCGGCAAAATCCGCCGACCCCCATAAACTGCTTAGGGTGACGGAGGTTATAGCCCGCGCCGAAACGGATTTAAGATATTCGCTCAACGGCAGAATAACGCTTGAAACCGCCGTTTTAAAGTGCGCGATACCACAAATAGATTACGACATAGACGCGCTTATCGGCAAGATAAACGCGCTTGAAAAGAAGATAGAAAGCGGCGTGCCCATAACGATAGCCGCTTCGCAAGCGGTAAAAAAATCACAGCAATCCGCGCCGCCCGTCCGCGAATATGCGGCAAATAACGAGATTTCGGCTGAAAAACCCGTAAAAACTTTGCCGCAGGTTCAAAAGACGCAAAAAGCCGAGGAGAAAGAACAGCCTTATAAAAAACCCGCGGCAAAACCTGCGATAATTCTTAACGAGGACGACGGTGAAAGTCCTTTCGGAAACGTGCAAAATCAAAAACCCGTTAATACGGAGGAAGGCGCAGGCGAAGGTATACAGCCCACGCTGTGGGAAGACGGCGGAGCAGGTCTGACAAAGGTTACCGCGCTGCGCGAAGAGGATAAAGGTAAAATTTTCGGCAAATTTATGGGCGCTTTGCGCAAAACCCATAAAAACGCAGTGTTGTTTACGCTGTGTATGGATTTGGACCACGCCTTCGAAGGCGATAAAATGGTGCTTATCACGGACAGCGAAACAGTTTACAGGGGGCTTTTAAGGGAAAGCAACGCAAAATTCGTTGCGGATTTGCTTGCGGAGTTCGGGGTGTTCAGCCACGAAATAAGGCTTAAAGCCAAGGGCGAAAGCGAGTATGAAAAGGCTGTCGGCGAGTTGCGGCGCAACTTTGACGGAGCGGATATAACCGAAAAATAATTACGTTAAATTACACATATTACGGGGGCAAATCCCTTTTTACAAAAATTTCAGGAGGTTTTTATGGCAGGTTTTAAAGGCGGTATGGGCGGCAATATGCAAAATATGATTCGTGAAGCCCAGAAGATGCAGGAGAAAATGCAGCTTGCCGACGCCGAATTGGAAGAAACGGAAGTTGTGGGACTTTCCGGCGGCGGGGAAGAGGGCGACGAAACAGTAGTGGTTTATATGAACGCCAAAAAAATAATCAACGGAATAGAATTCGGCAGCAAACTTTCTTCGCTTGTGGATATTTCCGACGAGGACGACGTGGAAATGCTTGAAGATTTGATAATGGCGGCGATAAACGACGGATATAAGAAGGCGGACGCTCTTTACGACGAAAAAATGGGACCTTTCGGCAACGCGGGCAAAGGGCTTTTTTAAGGTGCTTTGATGGATATTTTTATAGAGCCCATCGGCAGACTTATCAACCAGTTTTCAAAATTGCCGGGCGTAGGCAAAAAGACGGCGCAACGCTATGCCTATAAAGTTATTGGAATGTCCGAAGCGGAAGCGCGCGAATTTGCCGAAAGTATAGTAAACTGTAAACGCAAAGTAAAATATTGCAAAGTTTGCGGAAATTTTACGGAAGACGAAGTTTGCGATATTTGCAAGCGCAGGCAAAGTTCGGTTATCTGCGTAGTAAAAGAGCCGAAGGACGTAATAGCAATGGAAAAACTGCGCGAGTTTAAGGGCGTGTATCACGTGCTGCACGGCGTAATCAGTCCTATGGACGGAATAGGTCCCAACGATATACGCGTCAAAGAACTGCTTTCCCGTATGGACGGAAACGTCACCGAAGTTATAATGGCGACAAATCCCGACGTAGAGGGTGAAGCGACCGCAATGTATATAGCGGGGCTGTTAAAGCCGCTTGGCATAAACGTTACAAGGCTGGCGCACGGAATACCCGTCGGCGGCGAGTTGGAGTACACCGACGAAGTCACTCTTTCGCGGGCGCTTTCCGAGCGTAAAAGTATATAAAAAATTTTAAGGATATAATTTAATGAAAATATCTGTTTTGGGCTGCGGTCGCTGGGGTTCGTTTATCGCTTGGTATCAGGCGACAAAATTGCATAACAAAGTTATAAGCTGGGGACCCGCCGGCGAGTATTCATACGAAGTTTTAAAAACTACCGGCAAAAACGAATACGTTACTTTGGACAAGTCCATCGAACTTACGTGCGATTTGCAGCACGCCGTAACCGTAAGCGATATAATAATAATTTCCATTTCCTCGCAGGGCTTGCGCGGATTTATGAAAAAAATCACCGCTTACGACGTTAAAGATAAAATATTTGTGCTTTGTATGAAGGGCATAGAGGAGGCGACGGGCAAGCGCCTTTCCGAAGTGCTTATGGAAAGCGGTATAAAAAAGGAAAAAATAGCGGTTTGGGTTGGTCCGGGGCATATTCAGGCGTTTACGCAGGGTATACCCAACTGTATGCTTATAGACAGTTACGACAAAGAACTTAAAAAGTATATAGCCGATTCGTTTAAAAGCACGCTTATCCGCTTTTATTACGGAAGCGATATAATAGGCTCTGAAATAGGCGCGGCTGCAAAAAACGTTTTGGGGATAGCCGCGGGAGTATTAGACGGCAGCGGATACGTCAGTTTGAAGGGACCGCTTATGGCAAGAGGCGCGTATGAAGTGGGCAAACTTATAAAGGCTATGGGCGGCGAGTTCGGCTCGGCTTACGGGCTTGCGCATCTCGGCGATTACGAAACAACGCTTTTTTCCGAATACTCTCATAACCGACGCTACGGCGAAATGATGGCGCACGGAGCAAGGTTTGAAAAACTTGCGGAAGGCGTTATGACGGCTAAGGCTATGAAAGAGCTTGGCGATAAATACAATGTTGAACTGCCCATAACCAACGCCGTTTACGAAGCGTGCTTTTTGACAAACCCGTTTGAAAGCGGCAACGGCTCGGAAAAATGTATGGAAATACTTTTAAAACTTTTTGACAGACAGACGAAAAGCGAGTTCGATTTGTAAAATCAAAATTGCGTCTTGCCTTGCTTATAGGTTTTTAGTTTAAAAAATAAAGTGTAACGGGTGTTTAAAATATTTTATTATTGCACAAAAATTTTGTTTTTTATATAAAATCTACAAATACGGTTGCTATTTTTAAGCAATCGTATTAAAATTTTACAGTAAATTTTTATAGGAACGTTAAAAAGATGACAAGAAACGATTTAAGAAACGTTGCGATAATCGCGCACGTTGACCACGGCAAAACTACGCTTGTTGACGCTATGCTTAAACAAAGCCATACTTTCCGAGATAATCAGTCCGTAGAAGACAGGGTTATGGACAGCAACGATTTGGAGCGCGAGCGCGGAATAACCATTCTCGCAAAAAATACTTCCATTCATTATAAGGGCGTAAAAATCAACGTTGTGGACACGCCGGGACACGCCGATTTTTCCGGCGAGGTAGAGCGCGTAATGATGATGGTAAACGGCGTGCTTGTTTTGGTGGACGCGGCGGAAGGACCTATGCCGCAAACCCGCTTCGTTGTGCAAAAAGCGCTTGAAATGGGACATAGACTTATAATAGTAGTCAACAAAATCGACCGTCCCGACGCAAGACTTAACGAGGTTCAGGACGAAATTTTGGAACTTTTGCTTGAACTTGACGCCACCGACGACCAGCTTATGAGTCCCGTGGTATGGTGCTCGGGCAGGGACGGTACCGCAACTTTGGATTTAAACGAAAAGGGCAAAGATTTAACCCCGCTTTTCGAAACTATTTTGACGCATATTCAACCGATGGAAGCGGATACCGAAGGACCCGCGCAGGTGCTGGTTTCCTCAATAGACTATAACGAATACGTCGGCAGAATCGGCATAGGCAGAATCGAACGCGGAGAAATAAAACAGGGACAAGCCGTAACGGTTTGCAATTACAACAACGTTCAACTTAAAAACAACGGTAAAATAGTAAACCTTTATCAGATAGAGGGGTTAAACCGCAGCGCTTGTGAAAGCGCCAAAGCGGGCGACATAATCTGTTTTTCGGGACTTGAAAAAATTAATATAGGCGACACCGTGTGCTCTACCGATTACGTCGAGCCGCATAAATTCGTAAAAATTACCGAGCCTACCGTCGAAATGACTTTTTCGGTAAACGACAGCCCCTTTGCAGGCAAGGAAGGCAAACTTGTGACAACCCGCCACATCCGCGACAGGCTTTTCCGCGAATTGTTGAAGGACGTTTCGCTGCGCGTGGAAGAAACCGAATCCGCGGACAGTTACCGCGTTTGCGGCAGGGGCGAAATGCACCTTTCGATTTTAATTGAGAATATGCGCAGAGAGGGCTACGAATTTCAGGTTTCAACTCCCCGCGTAATGTATAAGGATATCGACGGCGTAAAGCACGAGCCTATGGAAAGGCTTATTGTCGACGTGCCGGACGACGCCACGGGCGCGGTTTTCCAGAGTATGGGCAACCGCAAGGGCGAACTTTTGCATATGAGCGCCATCGGCACAAGAACAAGGCTTGAATTTATTGTTCCCGCCCGCGGACTGTTCGGCTATAAATCCGAGTTTTTGACGTCCACAAAGGGCGAAGGCGTAATGAACAGCGTATTCTTTGAGTACCAGCCGTTCAAGGGCGAACTTTCACGCAGAAGCACGGGCTCGCTCGTCGCTTTCGAAACGGGCGACGCGGTAACGTACGGACTGTTCAACGCGCAGGGCCGCGGCACGCTGTTTATCGGCGCGGGAACGCCCGTTTACGAAGGAATGGTCATAGGCGAAAGTCCTAAAAGCGAGGACATAAACGTAAACGTTTGTAAAACCAAGCACCTTACAAACACGCGTTCAAGTTCTTCGGACGACGCGCTTCGTCTTATAACTCCCAAGAAGATGAGTTTGGAAGAATGTCTTGAATTTATCGCCGACGACGAACTTTTGGAAATTACTCCCAAAAATATCCGCATAAGAAAGCGTATTTTAAACAGCGAACTCCGTGCAAAAGCGCGCGCAAAAGAGAAAAAAGCATAAAAAATTTTTTTTAATAATATATTATTACCACCCGCAAAGGGTGGTATTTTTTATAGTCTGCGTCGGTAAAGAGCGCGGATAAACGTACGGGAGTTTTTTATGGAAGATAACCACAATTTAAGTATAGAACAATGCAAAAAAATTACCGCGTCCGCAATTTCAAGCGTGGACGCCTTTTCGGACAAACAGATTATTTTAAGTTATTCGGGCGGCAGAATCGTAGTAAACGGCTCGGGTATGAAAATTGTAAACTTTTCAAAGACAAGCGGCGCTTTTTCCGCAACGGGCAGCATAACGGGCGTAAGATATATGCAAAAGGGCGGCAGCCTTCGTCAAAAACTATTCAAATAAAATTTGCGCATTGATTTTTTTATGCAGTTTTTCATTTTTTTAACCTGTCTGTTTTGCGGGGTTATCAGCGGAATCGTTTACGACGTTTTGTATATTGCAAGATGCATAGTTTGCGGCGTCAACAAGCGCGAATACACCGTCAAGGACAAAATTTTTATAATTTGTGCCGACCTGTTGTATTGTCTTATTTTTGCGACGGGGTTTATTTTCGTTTCGGTAATGTTCGACTTTACTTCGCTGCGGTTGTATATGCTTTTGGGCTGCGTAGTCGGGGCGTTGGTATATTTAAAAAGTTTTCACGCAATCGTTGCTTTTTTCGTAAAAAAAGTTTATAATACAATTGTAATCAAAAAAAAGAAAAGGGAGAAACCGCGTGGACGAACAAAAGAAAAACCGCATAGCAGCCGCGGTCACCGTAAACGTAATACTTTTAATTTTCTTTTTGGCGGTCGCCGCCGTTTACACTCTGGCAGAAGCGGTGACAAAGATGAAGTACGCGAAGGAACTTAAAGAAGAAATTAAAAGGTACGAGCAGCTTACGGAAAACGAAGAAGATTATCTTGAAAAATTGCAGTCCGAAGAACATTTGCTGTATCTCGCTTTAAAAAACGGTTACGTTTACAAAAGCGAGTAATTTTCCGTTAGCGGAAAATATGTTCCGGTTATGCAACCGCAAGTTTAAAAGTTGTTTTTATGAAAATCGCAGTTATTGACATTGGTTCCAATTCCGTCCGCCTTGCTATGGTTTCGGACGGAAAAACTATATATAAGCGACTTGCCACCACGCGTTTGGGAGAAGGGCTTTCGGTGACGGGCAAACTTTCCGCGGAAGCTATAGCCCGCACGGTAACAGCCGTGGCAAATTTATCCGCCGAAGCGCAAAAGGACGGCGCGGACAAGGTTTACGCCTTCGCTACGGCGGCGGTGCGTTCGGCTCCGAACGGGTACGAGTTTGTCGAAAAACTTAAAAAAGACTGCGGAATACAGGCGGAAGTGCTTTCCGGCGAAACGGAAGCGAGGTGCGGAGTGCTGGGCGCGTTGCAAGGCAAGGACGGCGGAATAATAGACGTCGGCGGGGCAAGCACCGAAATAATATTGCAAAAAGGCGGAAAAACCGTTTATTCCGAAAGTATAGACATAGGCACTGTGCGGTTGCACGACCTTGCCGGGCGCGACCGCGAAAAACTTGAACGCGTTATAGAAGAAAAATTAAGCGCATACAAAAACATAAAAGCGCACGGCTCGGAATTTTGCGCGATAGGCGGCACCGCGACAAGACTTGCCGCCATAAAGCACGGTTTAAAAGAATACAACCCGCAAATAACTCACGGTACGGTTTTGACGACGGACTTACTTGAAAAGTATTCTGACGCGTTGCTTACTATGCCTATCGAAGAAATTCGCGCCAATTCCATTTGTAAAAATTCTGCGGATATAGTCGGCGGGGGGTGTTTTCTTTTGTATTCGGTGGTAAAAAAACTTTGTTTAAGCAAAGTAACCGTTTCCGAAAGCGACAACCTTGAAGGATATCTGGCGCTTAAAGAGGGCAATATATGAAGGCGCGCGTTATAAGTGTGTTGGCGTTAATTTTAGCGTTTGCCGTCATAATATACGGCTGTTACAGGGTATACTCTGAATATCAATTCTGGGTATTTTGCGTATATTTTGTTGCCGTAATATGCGGCGTTCCGCTTTGCAGCGTTTTGCACGAGGCGGGGCATATGCTTTTCGGCGCGTGCGTAAAAATAAAAGCAACCCCAAAATTTACGAGTTTGCGCAAATTTATGGGCGCGGCAAGTTGCGAAATAAAGCCTGAAACCGGCAAAAATTTAAAAGGTAAAATAATATTTACCGCTATCGGCGGACTTTTCGTAAATTTTGTTTTTGTGGTTTTGGGGGTTATCGCGTTTTGCGTTCCCGCCGTGCCCGTCTATTTAAGCGCTTTCACGGGATTTTCGTTATATCTGTTTATTTTAAACGCGTTGCCGCTAGATTTGTATTACGGAAAGACGGACGGGCTTGTCATTTGCGAACTGATTAAAAACGAGGATACCGCAAAAGTTATGATAGCGGTTTTGACAATTCAGGCGCAGGTTTTAAACGGCAAACCTTTTGAAAAATTGGACGAAAAACTGCTGTTTGACCTTCCGCAATTGCCCGAAGACGACATAAACTTTATTTCGCTTACTCAACTCAGGTACGAGTATTTTAACGCCAGGGGCGATAGCGAGCAAGCCGAAAAATATTTGCGGCGCTTTGAAGAACTTAAAAAGGAATATATGTAAATAAAACAGGGGAGACGGTAAAGCGCACTTCCCATAGGGAACAGACATACGATTATAAAAAGCTCTCAAACAAATTTGTTTGAGAGCTTTTAACTATACATTTTAATAACGCTAAATTGAAATTTAACTTATAATCGTTATTTGATTGCTATGTACAAATAGCAATGCGCTTTGCCGTCTTTGGTATATTCGGTGGGTACTGTGCTTTCGTAATCGATAGTAAATGCACGTTTAATTTCGCCGCTTGCGGTAAGTTGCCAAACTTTTGACCACGCTTTATTTGCGCAATCGGTAATAGTTTCGCCGCTCTCGTCAATTTTTATGTATTTTCTTTGTGCGACCAATTCTTCCATTTTTGCAAAAAACGCGGCGGTTACGGTCATAACGGATAAGTTATATTTGCCTTTCTCATCGCTCTCGTAATCGCTGTATGACGATATAGGCGACAGACCTTTTACCGGTACACCGTTTTCTATAAACTCAAGCGGAATTTTGCCCGTCATAATATCCGCCCAAAGTTCGTTGATTTTTGCCATTCCGCTCTCGGAATTGTCTGTGCGTATCGTTACGCTCTTTAATGAATACGACATAATATTTCTCC